>CAZUFG010000011.1:0-20768 GCA_964618655.1 uncultured Candidatus Bathyarchaeia archaeon
ACACCTCTCTATTCGTCGGCAGCGTCAGATGTGTATAAGAGACAGGTGGTCTTCCCCCGCCTCCTCCTCCACCTCCTCCAACTGCAGGCGTGTTACAGAAAACTCGAGAGTGGCTAGAATCTTACGCAGCGAAGGTGTTGGCAGCGAAAAGAGAGATAGTCGTCGACCCTAGAGAAGCGTTTCCATTCGTAATAACGGCGCGCGAACTGGTTTGCATAATTGTGGCATCAACAGCCTTAACGATATGCTACTCGTACGCAAAAACGGGAGACATAAGCCAGATTCCATCCATACTACTGATTGTTTTTACCGCATCCATCGTAGTGAAACTTACAGAAGATTTGGTGAAAGAGTTTCTCGCAAGACATATGGGTATATGGGCTGAATATCGTGTATGGTATCTTGGTCTCGTGGCCTTGGTAGTTTCTTCCTTCGTCTTTAGGGCTCCATTTTCTGATCCTGGCCGAGTTGGATTCCATTCTCGCCGCTTCACAAAACGTTCAGTTGGGTTAGTTTCGCTTTCTGGTCTTCTTGTTTATCTGGCCTTTGCAGGTATTTTTTACGTCATCCTCATCATGGGATATCTCCTCATAGGTAGTTTGGGCATCTTAATATGTCTAACTTCAGCCTTTTTCAACGCGTTTCCTGTGCCCCCCGTAGACGGCAAAAGTATATTCGACTGGAACAAGCTGGTGTGGCTAAGTGTTTTTGCCACGAGCTTAGTCCTTTACGTAGTTTGCATAATGACTCTGTAGGAATAGAGGGTATGCGAGTTCAATTTGCTCCATGCGGTATGGGTCTCGGACACGTTGGTCGTTGCATTCCCATAGCCCAAAAACTGAAGGAACGAGGGGCTGAAGTCTTATTTTCCACATACAAAGACGGCGTAAGGTACGTTCAACAGGAAGGGTTCCCCATAGCAGAGGTTCCACCCATCGGATTCGTAGTAAAAGCGGACGGGACCATAGACTTTAAACAGACAGCCGTAAACCCAGGCCCGTTTTTTGCATCTTTCACGTTAATGAAACAGATTGATGCGGAAATTAAGGTCATGAAGACCTTCCAACCTGACGTAGTTGTTTCAGACTCGCGAGTCTCGCCCCTAATAGCCGCAAAACTGTTAGGCATACCTGAAGTCTGCATTCTTAACCAGTTTTCGATAAGCATCCCCCGAAAAAGACGGTTTCTAAGACTTGCCAAACTGGCAGACGCTGGAACGCTTACACTTATTGGAAAAATTTGGACCGCCGGGGAGCAAGTTCTCATTCCTGATTTTCCTCAGCCATACACTCTTTCGATCGGGAATCTGCGAATTCCAACCCTTTACCGAAAAAATGTGAGACTGATAGGCCCCATACTATCCGTGAAGCCTCAGGAGTTGCCGAGCGAAAAAGAAATCAGAAAAAAACTGGGCTTAGATGAGGATGAGCCCTTCATCTTCGCGCCAGTCAGCGGACCCGCAAAAGAACGCGCCTACTTCACGGGCATTCTTCGACGGATCTTTAAGGAGTTTCCAGACGATTACCAGATTGTTATGTCACTCGGCTATCCGAACGTCCCTATTAAGCCTGTGAAGGATAGAAACTTGACCATCTATGGGTGGGTTCCTAACCGCTTTGAATACCTAAAAGCCTGCGACCTCGTAGTCGCCAGAGCAGGGCACGGAACCATTGCCCACTCCATCTGCTACGGCAAGCCTCAAATCCTCGTACCTACGCCAAGTCATACGGAACAGCTTAACAACTCTGAAAAAGCGGCTGAGTTAGGTATTGCGGAAGTGATTGAACAGAAAGACCTGACCAAGCAAACGCTCCTTTTGACTGTTCAAAAAATATTAGAGGATGACAAGTTTAGGAAAACCGCAAAACAGATAGAAAGAGATGTGATAATGTTAGATGGCTTAGAAACTGCCACAAAAACAATAACAGAAGTGGCAAAAGGATGATCTAATTATGTTTCTTCCTAAGAAGGTTCTGGAGGAAAAACTTCGCAAATTCGTGGAGGAAGACGTTGGGCAAGGAGACATAACCACCCTCCTCACGATTCCGTCTGGCACAGTCGTCGAAGCCGAGGTTATCCCAAAAGAGCCAGGTGCAATCGCTGGCCTAGAAGAAGCCTTGACACTTTTGGAGAGCTTCGGTTTTCAAGCCAACGCTCTGGTTGGGGATGGAGCCAAAGTAAAGGAAAAAACAACCGTGCTGAGAATTGTTGGAGATGCTAGAACCCTCCTCGTTATCGAGCGAACTATGCTTAATCTCCTCTCGAGAATGAGTGGCATAGCTACCATGACGAGCCGCTTAATCGAGAAGGTTAGGCGTGCTGGTTTCAGGACTCGAATAGCTTGCATCCGAAAGGTGGCTCCAGGGCTGCTATATTTTGACAAAAAAGCAGTAATGTATGGCGGAGGCGACACTCATCGACTTCATCTAGACGACCTTATAATCATAAAGGACAATCACCTTGCAGTCGCTGGAAACATTGGTCAAACAATAGAGAAAGTAAGAAACGCTGTCTCCTTTTCTAAGAAAATCGAAATTGAAGTTGTGAGAGCGAATGATGCCCTAAAAGCAGCTAAAGCTGGAGTCGACATCATTATGCTTGACAACGTCTCTCCACGAGAAATAAAAGAGACAATAGCGCTTCTGAAGAGGGAGGGGTTTAGAGATAAAGTTTTGATTGAAGCCAGTGGCGGAATAACTGAGCAAAACATCCTCGAATTTGCAGCCGCTGGTGCAGACATTGTTAGTCTCGGAGAATTGACAGATAGCGTAAAAGCCCTTGACATAAGCCTTGAAATAGTGAAAGTGAGAAAAGGCAAAATTTAATTTTGATTTAATGTTTCAACCTTGGTCGGTGGGTGCCCTCCTTGAACGTTAACGAGGCTAAGGTTTCAGTTGTTCTCTTAACCAAGAACTCGGCGGAAAACGTTGGCAAAAGCCTCAAATCTATTTTCGGGCAAACTCGCAAACCAGACGAGGTTGTTGTAGTTGATGGAAATTCAACTGACGGCACCTTAGATGTAGTAAATCAGTACCCCGTCAAGCTTGTAACAGAGTCTGGCTTAGGCTTCGGCCACGCCCGCAACCTCGGTGTAAAAAACGCAGAAGGAGATATCATCTTCTTTATCGATTCCGACTGCTTCGCAGAGCCTCCATGGATCGAGAAAATCTTGCCACATTTCAATGACTCAGAAATTGCTGGGGTAACTGGTCCAACACGACTCTGGAACACCAGTCATGGGGTAGCTCGTTTTCTTGCCTGTGTTGGAGGCAGAATGAACATGCCAACCAAACGCGGCTTTGTTAAGATAGCCCCTACCATGAACCTCGCCATTCGGCGTGACGTAGTTCTTAAAGTCAGTGGCTTTGACGAGACGCTGGTTCGTGGAGAAGACACCGAACTCACGTATAAGGTAAATCAGTGTGGCAAGATACTTTACGAGCCCGAAGCAGTCGTTTGGTTTAGGGGTTCCCCAACGTTGAGAATAGCCTCAAAAAAGTGTGTTCGCCACTTCATCGGGGTCGGCCAACTCTTTGCCAAGCATGGGTTTAATTCCGCTTTTGTTCGTCTAAACCTGCCAGTTCGAGGTCTCATCCTAATCGCGGCGATAGTTTCTCTTTTCTTGGCGCCGTGGTATGTTCCAACAGCCCTCTTCACTTGGCTCCTCGCAGAGTTTTTTTACAAGACAGTCAAAATGTATTGGCGTTATCACGACCGTTGTGTCGTTTACTACGTAGTCTTCTTCACCTTCTGGTCGTTGGCAAGCCTAGCAATTTTTTATGGGTTGTATCTTGGGCTGAAACGTAAGTGAGGCCACAAAGGCGGAGGCGTATCTTTTTTCAATCTGCGATAAAAAAGATGAAGTTTTGGATTCAACCTATTGGAATAATCTCTAAAGCTCTGAAACCTCGTGCACAGGGGTTCAGTATCTCCACGGTTTCAACCTTTTTCAAAACGTGCTTGTCATCTTTAGCATAGCTCATTAGGTCGTGTTCCGCTGAGGCCAAAGACTGTATGGCGACACCATTTTCGAGAATTCTTGCGGAGCATTTTGCTGGCAAGCCCAGCTTTAGTCGGCTTTCCTCCTTCACCGCCTTTTGTGCAGTGTACAAAATCGCATGCGCGCCACAGGTTAATTCCGCAATTCTAACCGGGACGCTCTCCTTTCCAATGGCTAGAACCTCAACGCCGTAAACACGTTTGATGTCCAAAGCGATTTTTCTTATCTTCGGCAGAATCTTCAAAAGTTGTCCACGCGCCTTACCCGAAATTTTCATTTTTGAAAGCCCAACTAGGGATAGTTCTTCCACGCTCACGCCGCCAAGAGACATGTCCAAATGAACCACATCTGCCTTCGTCTCCTTTAAAAGACTCTGGCAAAGCTCAAGCTCATGAACTATTAGAAGGGGGCCTTCATCCACTTTGGAAAATATTGGCTCGACTCGGAAGAGGCTAGTTGCCCTATATGGGGGCTCGACCAACACGGCCGTTGCGGCAACAACCCATAATGGGTCAAACTGTTCGTTTAAGATGGCGGCGCCCGAATCTGACGCAACTACTTTCAAGACGCTTTCACCTAGACTCACAATGTTTTAAGTGCATTTTATCTTTGCTGTCCAGTGCTTGGTGTCCTAATTTGAAAAATTGTCTAGTGACATATTTTGGCAGTGTCTGAAAAAGAGAGGGTGTGAGTCTTTGGCAGCGTTAGAAGGCTATTGAGTTAACTAACTGATAGACTTTGCATGTTTGGCATTTCCTGTAGTCGGTTTCATTACAGTTTCTGCATAACAGTTTGTTTAATTCCTTGACATCGGAGTTCATGGTTGCAGCCTCATTCACCATCAAACAGAGATCGGCTCCAAGCCTCTCCATAAGTATGGAGTCTGACGGCTTAATATACAGCTTATTTCAAAAACCGAAATATTCTCCTTCACACATCAGTAGCGCTCTGTTCGTTTTCGGAGATGTTTCTAGATTTGAAATATTATGAAATCTGTAATATAATTCTCTTCTAGAAGAAATCTCTAGTAAGGTGCAAGGCGCCCTCCCACTCTTCCCTATGCTATGTTTATGAGCATGGCTGACGGTTGGTGGAAAGTAAGCAAACTTTATCTTCTGCCACTCTGAAAGTCATTTATTGGCCGAATGACGATAGAAAAACTAGATGAAAGATGATTGCACAGAGTTACGCGGACGGCCAATCAAAATTGAGTGTGTTTCTCTGAATTATTTAAGATGCATTGCAAGCAGGTACAATTCTGCGCTTTTGGGTCTGCTAGCTTTTGGTTTAACTATTCTAACATAGGCGAAATGTTGTTTTAACCCTTTCATGAACTCGTTAAGCAAGTCGCCCTGAAAGACTTTAACGAAGAAATTTCCTTTTGGCTTAAGAACGGATTTGGCAATTCTTAAGGATTGTCGGGCAAGGTCAATTTGTCTGGCTTGGTCAACTTCCCAAACCCCAGAAACGTTTGGCGAAACATCTGACATGACAACATCGGCTGGGCGTGGCAAAAGCTCACGTATTTGTTGGGTTATTCGAGGGTCTGTTATGTCACCAATAACGGCGAGGACGTTAGGCGAATCAAAAGGTTCAATTTGTTTTAGGTCAACCCCTAACACGAAGCCTTTTTCACCCACAGTTTTATAGGATGCCTGCGTCCAGCCGCCTGGAGCCGCGCCCAAATCAACCACGACATCGCCAGGCTTAACGAACTGATGTTTCTTTATGGCTTCGAGAAGCTTGTAGGCGGCGCGAGAACGATACTTCTCTTCTTTCGCCATTCGATAATAATATTCTCTTTTTCGTTCTCTGACCCATGCCTTTGGCAAGGTCAGCTATCACCCATGGGGTTAACCTCTTTTTGCATGAGCTCTAGAATCCATTGTGTCAGTCTTTCGCATTCAGTAGGTGAGGTTGAACTCCATGCTCCGCATCGGGGGCTGTCTGGACACATGAGGCAGGGGCAATCAATTATGGAGTTAATAGATGCAGGCTTTCTCTTTGGATAAAGCCTATAGGTCCATCGTCCTCCAGAAAGTTCACGTTCGCGCCGAATCAGGCCTTTGTTTTCTAGTTTTATAGATATTCTAGAGCCTTCTCGACTGCTCGCGCTCATTTTTCGCCACAGTTCTGATTGGAGTACGCCTCGGTTGCCTGTGGTTACGATTACTTGTAGGGCTCTGTGTTCTAGGTCGTTGCGCCTCGGCATAATAACCGAATCCTTGGCATCCTCATATATAAAATACGCGTTTTTAACATAAAAATTAGTATGTCAAGTATGGAATAACTTTTGACCTATTCTATACCTCTTCAATGTTCAATGTTTATTGTTTAATGTTAAAATGATTTGGTGGCAACTTTGTTCATGGAACTTAAACGTTTTAACACTGAAAGCATAACTATTAATCTGTGAAAGGCGTTGGAATCGTCAAAGGCGTGCCGCTCAGCTTCACCATACTGTTTAGGTATAGAATCTACAGCCGATGACTTCAGTGTGGGAATCCTCTCCTTTGACGGTAAGGTTTTAGCCAACGTAATCAGTGCCTACATCCCAGAGAAAGGGGGAATCCACCCCCGCGAAGCGGCTAGACATCACGCAGAAGTCGCGGGAGAAGTTCTGGAAAAAGCATTTATGAGGGCAGGAATAAAACCCAGAGACGTTCGAGTTGTAGCCTTTTCTCAAGGACCAGGCTTAGGACCATGTCTCCGCACTGGGGCAACCGCAGCCCGAGCCTTAGCCTCCTATCTTGAGGTTCCGTTAGTTGGGGTTAACCACTGCATCGCGCACATTGAAATCGGCAAACTCATAACCCAAGCGAAAGACCCAGTAACGCTCTACGTGTCTGGGGGAAACACCATAGTCTCAGCCTTTGAGGCTGGCAAATACCGCGTTTTCGGAGAGACCCTTGACATTGCGGTCGGTAACTGTCTCGACGTTTTCGCTCGAGAGGCTGGACTTCACCAAAAAGAAGGTGGCATACCATTAGGCGCCATGATTGAGGAACTGGCGGGTCATGGTCAAACTCTTATTTCTCTGCCTTACACGGTGAAGGGCATGGACCTATCTTTCAGTGGGCTCCTTACCGCGGCTGTTCAACTACTTCGCGATGGGAAACATCGTCTTGAAGATCTGTGCTTCAGCCTTCAAGAAGTGGCGTTTTCCATGCTTACTGAGGTGACCGAGAGGGCTTTGGCTCACACAGAGAAGTCAGAGGTTCTGTTGACGGGAGGAGTGGCGGCCAACAAGCGACTTCAGTCCATGCTTAACCTAGTTGCTGAGGACCATAACGCTCGATTCTGTGTTGTTCCCAAGGAGTTCGCCCTAGACAACGGAGCCATGATTGCTTGGGCTGGAATTCTCGCCTTTCAGCATGGAATGACTGTTCCAGTTGAGAAAAGCTTTGTTAAGTTGAAGTGGCGACTAGAAGAAGTCTATGTCCCGTGGGTTAAGGGCTGAACCGTGCTTATCAAGAAGGGTGCTGAGGCAAATCTATTCCTGGAAGAATGGCAAGGCCGCAAGGTGATTATGAAGAGACGGTTACCAAAAAAATATCGCCTCCACGAGTTGGACGAGCAAATAAGGTCTAGACGGACCATACATGAGCCTCAGATTATTCATCAAGCGAAAGAGGCTGGCGTTCCTACGCCCACAATCTTCATGGTGGACATTTCAGAAGCAACGATTATCATGGAGTTTGTCGATGGGAAGCAGGTTAAACAAGTTTTGAATGATCTTCCCTCCGAAGAGCGAACTCGCTTGTGTCGTCATGTTGGCGAGTTAATTGGGCGTCTACACAACTGTGGAATTATTCACGGTGACCTCACAACCTCAAACATGATTTTAACCCCGTATGGGAGAGTTGTTCTCGTCGACTTTGGCTTAAGCGAGAAGTCGACAGAACTAGAGATACGAGGGGTTGACTTACATTTGATGAAGAGAGCGTTCCAAAGCACCCATTACAAATATGCGGAAGAATGCTTCGAAGAGGTTCTAAAAGGATACGCCAAAGTTATGGGAGAAGAGTTAGTAAAAAACGTATTAGAAAAAATTCAAGAAATAGAACGAAGAGGACGCTACATTTCCGAAAGAAAGGAGATAAAAGAATGATCCAAAGTTCTTTTCCGAGGGGCAGACTGATCTACTTTGTAACTGGCAACGTCCACAAGTTTGAAGAAGCCCGACGCGTGCTCGCCGAATACAAAGTTGCAACTGCCATGCTTAAAATAAAAACCATCGAAATTCAAGACGAAAGCATCGAAAACATTGCTAAGACCAGCGTGATAGATGCAGTGAAAAAATGCGGTCTACCCATCATTGTTGAAGACGCGGGACTATTTATAAAGGCGTTAAACGGTTTTCCTGGACCCTACTCCTCGTACGTTTATCGAAGCATAGGAACAAGAGGAGTCCTGAAATTGATGAAAGACGTTCAAGAGCGAGAGGCCTATTTCCAGTCAGTGGTCGCCTACTCCAACCCTAAAGAATTGCCCAAATGCTTTAACGGCAAAGTGGAAGGAAGAATTTCTGAAGAAGAACAAGGAGAGGCAGGCTTTGGCTTTGACCCAATATTCACGCCTTTGAATAGTGGCCACAGAACTTTTGCAGAAATGACCATAAAAGAGAAAAATAAATATTCACATCGTGCGAGGGCTCTGCGAAAATTTGCTGAGTGGTATGCATCCAGTTTTTAACGAAGCTTTTAAATATGGGCAGTCTCTCGCTCTTTAAGAGCCTTTAGGAGAATAACTGATTGCCAAAGAAAGAAAAAGGAATTTCACAATCAATCAGGCCAGTTGGCAAGAGACCTCCAAGCTGGTGCAAGTACAAGCCCGAAGAAGTCGAGGCTATTGTCATTAAACTCGCGAAAGAAGGACACCCTCCAAGCAAGATTGGCACCATTTTAAGGGATCAACACGGCATCCCCCTAACCAAACCCATAACAGGAAAAACCATCACAAAAATTTTGAAAGATGCACAGTTAGCGCCCACCCTTCCTGAAGACTTAGAAACGCTGTTGAAGAAAGCTAACCGCCTCTATGTTCACCTGGAAAAGAGTAAACGAGACGCATACAACAAACGGGCTCTTCAGCTTATCGAGGCAAAAATTCACAAACTCGCAAAACACTACAAACATGAAGGTGTGTTACCCCCAGACTGGAAATACGAGGCAAAAGCCGCGTCCCTCATCTAGTCTTTGGGATGTTTTCATGTACGTCAAAAAAGAGTTGGTCGACGCCTTCCTAGACAGCGCCTCAAAGGCAGCAACCATCATTTTGAAGTGTCTGGAACAAGACGGCGTCATCCATGTTGCGTCGCATTTAGACGCAGACGGGTTAGCAGCAATAGGCATAGTTGGAAAGGCCTTAACTAGATTAGGTGGAACTTTTCGTCTTAGAATTGAAAAGTGGATAGACGAGAAAGTAGTCAACGAAATCGCGGCGGAAAAGCCCTCCCTAATCATATTCACTGACCTCGGAAGCGGGTATCTTGACCTGTTGAGTGAAAAACTTTCGAACAATTGCGTGGTTATTCTTGATCACCATCAGCCACTGGGCTTCACATCATCCACTTTTGCTCATGTTAACCCTCACGTTCACGGTATTGATGGGTCCCGTGACCTTAGCGGTGCTGGCGTGGCATATTTTGTTGCCAAAGCCTTAGATGAGGCTAACGTTGATCTGGCGTGTCTCGCTGTGGTAGGCGCCCTCGGAGACCTCCAAGACAAGTATGGGCAGCGAAAGCTAGGAGGGATGAACGAGAAAATAGTAGACGACGCCGTGAAGGCTGGTCATCTAAAGGTTGAGACGGATCTCCTCTTTTTCGGAAGAGAAACCCGTCCGATTCATAAGGCGTTGGCTTGTACAACAAACCCCTTCATTCCAGGCGTAAGCGGAGAAGAAGACAAGAGCTTGGCTTTTCTAGCCAGTTTGGGAATTACGCCCAAACGTGAGGATAAGTGGCGAGCCTTAAGAGACCTCTCAGAAGAGGAGAAGAGGAAACTTTTCTCCGCGCTCGCTGACTACCTCACTTCGAAGGGTTTTTCAAGTGACGTTGCGCTCAGCCTAATCGGAAACGTTTACACGCTAACCCGAGAAGAGCCTTGGACTCCGCTTAGGGATGCTCGAGAGTTTGCGGTTTTGCTGAACGCGACTGGGCGGATGGAAAAGCCTGGTCTCGGCGTGTCTATCTGCTTAGGCGATAGAACAGCCGCCCTTGAACAAGCAAGTGGAGTTTTGGAGGAGTATAGGCGGGCTATCACGAAGTATTTGAACTGGCTAACTGAGAAGCCCGGCAGAATTGAGGAGTTAGACAGCATCTACGTTGTGCGCGGAGAGAATTTTGTCAGCGAAAGGATGATTCCAGCGGTTTCTTCTATCCTTTCCACGAATCTTCCAAACCATGAAAAACCCATCATCGCTTACTCTAAGATTTCTGGGGAAGATTCGGTTAAGGTTTCGGCGAGGACACTCGACATCCTAACGAGTAGGGGGCTTAACTTGGGCGAGATTCTGCGCGTTGCTGCGGAGAAATATGCGGGAAGGGGGGGAGGACACGACATTGCTGCTGGAGCCCAAGTTCCCATTAAGCAGGTGGAAGATTTCATCAAGCTTGTCGACGAGCTTATCAAGAGGCAGATGGAGGAGATGCAGCTTGGAGGCTAAGATTACACTCTCATACAAGAGTGAGAAGGAGGCTGAGGCTGTTGCCAGAGCAGTTTCGCCAGACAACATAAAACTTCCACGGGGGCTGTTCGTCAAAACGACGTCAAAAGAATCTAAAGTTTTCACGTTGATTAAATGTGAAACGAGACTGCAGACGTTCATGGCTACGATTGACGACCTTTTAGGCTGCGTCTCAGTTGCAGAGAAAACCTTGTCCATTTCAAGAGAGTAAGAGTGGGTCTACTGAGTATCATCTCTTAGTAGCATTTGTAACGGAGTTTTCTGTATATGCTTTTTAGTTGGGTACCTGTCCCATGAGTCTTCGCCTAAGTAGCGTATGCAGATGTCGAATGTGGCTCCGCCCCAAACTTCAAGCGACTAACACTACTCTTGGCACAATAACATTACTTTTTACATTTATGATAAGTGATTTTGGTTTCATTGTTGGAAAGAGGTATCATGGTCATTTCAATTGGCACTTTTGGCTCTATACCAGATATTCTTTTTTTCACTTCTTCTAATGGCTCTCTGAATATCATGTCAGGTAATTGCCACGTTACAGGTCCTAACAGAAGTTCTTCTCCCAATAAATTAACGGAATATTGTTCATGATGTAATGATAAGTTAGGTATCTTTTTGATATCTTCTTGAATCCTAACCAGCTCCTCAAGTTGCTCCTCATAGGTCGTAAAAGTTAAAGCTTGAATGGATGATACTTCTTCCCCTGTTTCTATTATGTTCTTCATCCTACGAACTGCTGCAAGATCTCTTGGAGAAATCCTCAAATCTTTTGGACAGGGTATTCGATGTGATGTAACGTCTTGTATGTAGGCAAGGTCTGAAATTGCTTCATACCATTCATTAGAGGATAAGGGTTTCGCGAGACTAATTCCCTCGCATCCCATAACTGCTTTTCCTCCCATATCCATCACTAGAAGAGATTTGCGTTTATCATACGCTCTGAGCAGATCTTCGAACTTCTTTATATGGACGACATCGGCAAGAGTAGGGTCAAGGCTGATGTGAAAACCTCCACCCTTTCCGTCTTTCATAAGATTAAAGTTTAATGTACAAGGAAGTTCAGATGTTTTGAAAGAAAGACGAATTTCTTTATCATCTTCTTCCTTCTGTATCAAGAAAACTTCAAGACTAGTTGATGTATCTGGAATCACCATCACAAATCGTTTTCGAGGGATGGGTATTACTGCGACACCTTCGTATCTTGTGCTATCAAACGCCCCTATAGGTGATGCAGATAGAGGTGCTTGTGATATTGTTATAGCTGACGAAGTCAATGTAGACTGACTAATAGGATATAGATGTCCCTTAACTCCTAAAACAGGAACTACATCCTTTAATCCTCTCAAGATATCATGAACAACATTTGCTGAATCAATTTTTCCTCTTCGCTTGATCAAATCAGGAAGTTCAATTTTCAATTGCTCCAGTTCTTTGTTTAATCTGTCCAGTTCGGATGAAACATTTTTCAAGTTTTCAAAAACATGTATGTTGTGTCTTCTGGTTTTTTCCTCTACTATCTTTTTCATCCCTGAGGAAAGTGCCCCATCGAACACTATTAGAAAATGATGGTAAGGTTTTTCAACTTCTAACGAAGGTGTATCAAAAATTTTATCAAGATTCTTAAGAAGATACTCATTTTCTTCTTTTTCAAATTCAAACGTAATAAACAGATTATGGTCTTCTCGGTACTTCCATATCAAGTCAACCCAATACAACCCGTCTAAGATCTTAAATTCGTCATCAGCTATAAATCCCCAAGATTCTCCTCTACTCTTTAAACTCCGGATTAAATTAATAATTTCTGGGTCCTTATGCCTACCCATAGTAAATCCCATTTAAGATATACTTAAGACCCATATTCATATAAAGTTACATGCGCAAAATCATCAAAAATTAAGCCAACTCAACTTTTGAAAGACTGAAAACTCAACTTTGTAAACATTATCAAGTAGCATGGAGAGCAATGTTCTCAGTTAAGAAAGTGAACAAGAGGAACCAAACCCTGCAGACCTATTTATGGAGGGCTAGGTCTATTTTTGCTAGACTCCCATATTTTCTAATGTTATAATGGCATGTTGCCATGCTTTTTCGCTGGTCTCGACTCCCTTTTATCAGCAAGTATCTTCAACGCTGTAATCAGTTTAGGCCGAGTTTCAGAAGGCTTAATCACATCTGATAGAGGATTGATTCTACTGAGTTTAAAGTCGTATGAGTTAAATATTCGAAACTAATGTAAACCATACGGCACAACTCTTCAGCCCAGGTGTTAGTGTGCTAGACATTAAACTGATTCGAGAAAATCCAGACCTCGTGAGAAGCAACATAGAGAAGCGAGGAGCCCCCGACAAACTCCAAATGCTAGACAACCTAATCGAACACGACAAAAAATGGAGACAGTCACTAACCGAACTAAACGAGCTTAGGCACAGGAGAGGCATAGTAACCGCCGAAATCGCTGACCTAAAGAAGAAGGGGAAGGATGCCAGCAAAAAAATTGGAGAAGCAAAACGGATACCAGAAGAAATAAAGAAACTCGAAACCCAAGTGGACGAATACAAGGAGAAAGTTGACTACATCCTGATGAGGCTGCCCAACATCCTACACGAATCTGTGCCAGTGGGAAGAGACGAACACGACAACGTGTCTGTGAGAACGTGGGGAAGAACCCCAAAATTCGATTTTTCACCCAAAGACCACATTGATCTTGGGTTGAGTCTCGGCATAATGGACATTGAAAGGGCTGGAAAGGTTTCTGGAGCCAGATTTTATTATCTCAGAAAGGAGGCTGTACTGCTCGACAGGGCTTTGATGAGCTTCGCATTAGAAGAAATGACGAAGAAGGGCTACACGCCCGTTGAGCCTCCGTTCTTGATGAGACGAAAGCCGTACGAGGGCGTGACCGACCTAGGCGACTTCGGCGAAATGCTGTACAAAGTTGAAGAAGAAGACCTCTACCTAATCGCAACTTCGGAGCATCCCATAGCCGCAATGTTCATGGACGAAGTCCTAAACGCAGACGAGTTGCCCCAAAAATTTGTTGGAGTCAGCGCCTGCTTCCGAAGAGAGGCTGGGGCCCACGGCAAAGACACGAGGGGCATTTTTAGAACTCATCAGTTCAACAAGGTGGAACAGTTTGTTTTCTGCCGACCAGAAGATTCATGGAAAATTCATGAGGAATTGATTGCCAACGCAGAAGACCTTTTCCATAAGTTAGAGTTGCCTTTCAGGATTGTGAACGTTTGTACGGGTGATATTGGAACGGTTGCCGCCAAAAAGTACGACTTGGAGGTTTGGATGCCAGCACAGAGCATGTACCGAGAAGTCGTTTCGTGCAGTAACTGCACGGACTATCAGGCTCGTAGGCTGAACATACGGTATAGGGAGAAGGAAGGCGAAGCCCCGAAAGGATTTGTCCACACGCTTAACTCCACTGCCATAGCTGGCGGAAGAACAATAGTCGCCATACTAGAAAACTTTCAACAGAAAGACGGCTCAGTGAAGGTTCCTAAAGTTTTGAGACCATACATGGGCGGAATCGAGAAAATAGGGTAGTTTTAATTTCCAATTTCGACTTTCCTCAAATAGTCAAGTCTGTGGTTGCTAATTAGCATAAATCATAAGAAGAGAAGCAAGCATTATTTTGAGGGGGATGGAAAACTATGAAGAATGTTAAGGCAAAAATAACTCTTCTTCTACTACTTTGCTTCAGTTCTGCGATAAATATTTCAGCAATAGCAGATTCCACCGTTGGGGTCAAAGTTGGAAATTGGATAAAATACGAAATTACATATACTGGCACACCTCCATCCGGTTCACTGATAGCTCAGTGGATCAAGGTGGAAATCCTAAACGTTGCAGGAACAACAGTCAATGCACGAATGACGTCGCATATGGCTGATGGAACAGAGACCAATCAAACGGGAACTATTGATGTAGTGTCTGGCAGCGCAACTTTTCCGGGATTTATTATTCCCGCTAATTCGAAGGTTGGAGACTCCGTTAACATGGGTACGATGGGCTCAGCAACAATTGCTGACGAGACCACACGAACCTATGCAGGAGCAAGCAGAACAGTAGTTTATGCAAATTTCTCGCAAGTACTGTTTGCAAGTTTCTCGCAGTACGCAACTCAATTCTCACAGTACGGGACTCAATATACTTTGTACTGGGATAAACAAACCGGAGTTGTGGTTGAGGCATTGACGACTTCAACCAATTTCACCTCGACCGCTAAGGCAACGGAGACAAACATGTGGGGTGGATTATTCTGGGGATTGGATTGGTGGTTTTGGGTGATTCTCATAGTTGTCGTTGTGGGTGCTGTAACTGCTGCAATCTTGATATTGCGTAGGAGAAAGCCTTCAGTCACTCCGCCTCCGCCGCCCCCACCTCCTCTGACTTAAACTGCACTAATTTCAACATTTTCCTTGTCGCTAAGTTATAGCCAAACGATATTTACTTCTCCCAATTCTTTTAGGGCTTCGTCCTTTGTTATAAGGGCGTTAGCTTTAACGATCTTGGCTGTTGAAACTATTATTTTGTCGTGAATCTCTCTGGCTTTAGTGCGCCTAAAAACTTCTAAGACTTGCTCGTTAAAAGGATAGTATCTGAACGTTGCCACATTTGACATGGCGTTCTTGAGCCTAATCCAATATTCGGACAATCCCTTCCTCTCGAAAAGGTAGTAAAGCTCAGCCGCAGCGATAGTGGGCAGGTAAATGTTTGCCTCTCCATTTTCAGCCTGCCTGAAGACTTCATCTGCCTTACGGGGAAGCTTGTCTAGGAGGAAGTAGAGAAAGGCTACAGCGTCTGACACGTAGGTTTTCATTCAACCACTTTCGTGAGGCTTCTCTTTGCTTCAGCCAGAATGGCTTCACATTCGAGCGGGTCAACCTTAAGCTCCGCCAGCAAGCCTCTCAATCTCAGAGTCTTTTCCACGGGCTTTATTAAAACACCTTCCTTCACGGGAACAAACAGTATTTCGGTACCTTCGTTTAAATGGTAAGCTCCCCTGATGGTCTTAGGAATGACCACCTGACCCTTGGCGCTGACTTTAACCCTGAACAATTCTCGGATGGGAGATTCCATAATTCCACCAAATCTATCTTACATTTTCCTACATTTAAGTCTTACCAAGCCTGCAAACAAATTGAGTAGTCTCTGTGTGTTTGTGCGAGGTTTTACGTTTTGAGGTTATGATGCTAAACCTTTTAATACTCCCAAACCAAATCTTTCCAGTCGCAATGGAGGTTCACCGTGTCATCAAAAAAGAAAAGACGCGTAAAGGACAAGTGGCGTGGCAAAGAATGGTACGCTGTCACGTCTCCGTCTTATTTCGGCGGAGTCGAACTCGGAACCCTACCCGCCGACGAGTCTTCCAAAATGGTTGGAAGGGTTGTGGACGCCACGCTCTACGATATTACCAACGATTTTGCACATCAATATTTGAAAATGTATTTCCAGGTCACGGATGTAGAGGGCAAAAACGCTCGCACTGTGTTTAAGGGACACGAGTATTCTCGAGACTATCTGCGGAGCCTTGTTCGAAGAAGGACAACACGGGTGGACAGCACCCTAAACGTGACGACGAAGGACGGTTACAGACTTCGGGCGGCTGTGTGCGCCTTCACCCTCACTCGAATCAGAACCTCCCAGGAGAGGACGATACGGGCAATAATCCGAAAAATCGTAGAAGCGAAAGCGAAGGAACTCACGTTTGACCAGTTCGTCCAAGAAGTAGTCCTTGGAAAAATCGCGTCAGACATCTACAACGAAACCAAGAAGATTGCGCCCATGCGTCACGTGGGTATAAGAAAGTCTAAGCTTGTCCTGCAACCAACCCTCGCCGCATAAAAATAGCCGTATTAAGGGAAGAAGTTTTGAAGAACAGCCGTTCCACAGGCTTAAAGAAGCGAGTCGCCCAAGAAGCAGCACTTCTGCTTTATACAGGACAGGAAAAAGAGTATAAGCAGGCGAAGATTAGGGCAGCCAAGACTTTAGGAACCCGTGTTCTTCCAAACAACTTAGAAGTTGCGACGGAACTGGACAAACTTGCCGAGGAGCGAGAAGGCCCGATTAGACAGAAAATGCTGGTTCAGAAGAGGAAAGATGCCCTTCAAACGATGAAAAACCTACAAGATTTTCATCCTAAGCTGGTCGGAAGTGTTTGGCGTGGAACAGCCCACCAGAACAGCGACATCGACGTAACCGTGTTTTCTTCCAATCCAAATGAAGTTTTTAATCAGTTAGAAAAAAGCGGTTTTAGAATCATAACCTCCGAGTGGAGTTCCGTAACCAAAAGAGGCCGAAAAGAATCGTCGTTTCACATTCATTTTGTTCTTGACTCGGGGAATGAGGCTGAAATCGTTGTTCGAAGCCCTGAAAAGATAGGGCAGTCGGAAAGATGTGAAGTATATGGAGACACGGTTAAGGGTCTAAGCCTCGCTCAGCTTGAGAAGGTTCTTGAGGAGGACCCGTTTCAGAAGTTTTTGCCTAAAAAGATGCGTTAGTAGGGAATGTGTATTATGGCTGGGAGAGAGGTTCTTGAGGTAACTTATGTCCGAGGTTTGGAAGAAGAAGGTGCCAGATTTTGGTTGAAAAGAGTTGGATGGCATCCGTCAGATGTTGCCGAAGAGATTGTTAAGAAAAACGCTCCGAGAGAAATAGAGTACATAGCTGACGTGGGAGGCGCTCATGGACGCGATACTCTGTGGCTAACTAAGCATAAGTTTCGTGTAGTTTTGCTTGAGCCTAACAAGTTCTCCCTCAAACTGGCAAAGGAAAGAGCGAGGAGGGAAAGGTTGGGCATTAACATTGTGCGTTCCACCCTCCCGTATATACCACTGCGTTCCGAAAGCATGGATACAGTCGAATTTTACTGGTGTTTGCACAACATTCCAGACAAATATAAAGCTAGTTCATTGAGAGAGATCCAGAGAATTTTGAAGACTGGCGGGAAACTATATTCCACCACTTTTGGAAGTTGGGGTAGACATAAAATGCCAGACAGCATATATCCAGTCACTACAAGAAAAGCCTTCGAGAAACTTCATACACTTGCAGGTTTCAGGGCTATTGCCGAAGCTGAGGAGAGAGCAGATAGCGTGGTACCGTTTGAAAAATATTGGTACGGTGAGTTCAAGAAGGGCTGTAATAAGAATCTTTTGGAGACTAACGCATCACGATGAAACTTTAAATATTGCCAAAAATCGTTAACATACCAGCGCCGCCGTAGCTCAGCTTGGTAGAGCAGCGGACTAATCGGGGCGCGTCCCAATAGGCTGAGGCTGTTAACTCGCTGGTCGTCGGTCCGAGTGCGAGAATACGCCTCGTCGGAAATCCGACCGGCGGCGCCAACAACAAAACAGAGAGGGTGTTTTTTAGCAAGTTTTAAATCATCGTCAGCACAAAAAACTGTCCATGTCAATTCAAGAGTTACCCATCTGTTCAAGAGGCGAACTATCCCATTTCACAGCGAATGAGTTGCTTCCGAAATGGCGGAAGGGAGATTCAACTCTCTTTAGAATAGAGCCCGAGCATGTTGATTCAAGAATAGAAACAGCCGTGAAATCAGTTATTGCCAACAATGGCACGTACGAGAAAGGAGAAAAAGTGGTAATAAACTCTCGACCAGACGCTCTCCCATTGGCAGTTGAGATGGGTCACGTGCTCGAAAAACTGGGCTACCAAGCACGCATAATATACAGTCTAATTGGCGACCCTCCCCTACTAAACAAACTATTGAAAGCATTGCCTAATCAAAAGTCGCTAGAAAAAATCATTAGCCAGTACAAAGCTCTAGTTGATTTTGCACAACATTGGGTGGTTCCTTACGCCACTCCACGCGCCGAACCCAACAAAGCAGAAACGGAAGCGGTAAGAGTGTTCAGTGAAGTAGCTAACAAGGGACTCTCTGAACTTGATGAAAAACGCGAGAGAGGAGAGATAAAGTCTCACGACATACTCGGTTTTCCAGTTGCACACGAAGCCAAGAGTCTAGGGTTGTCGCTTTCTGAATGGGAACCAATACTCTACAAAGCCATGGGCATCACGCGAGGCGCGCTAGAAAAGGAAATAGAAAAATCAGGTTATGTGAAAGTGCTGGGAGAGGCTTACCGGGGCAAAACCCTCAGAATTGTTCGGAAAGGAAACTTTCCAGTCAATCTCACCATGAAATTGCTTAACAGACCCATCTTCAAAGATGTTGGAAAAGTCGGAGAAAACACCATCTATGGCAAGTATTTCGAAAGAATCACCAACATACCGCCCGGAGAAATATGCATGGCGCCAATCGAAGACAGCGTCAACGGCGAATTCTACACTAAAATACCGCAGGTAACCGAACGAGGCACGATGGAAGGCGTTCACATAGTGTTCAAAAATGGACGAGTCGTAGAAGCTACAGCTAAGAAAAACGAAGAAGCACTCCACTATTATACTGGGCTGGCTAAGCCTGAAACAGAAGCCAAAAAGCCGGTGTATGAAGCCCAGAACACTATAGCCGAGTTGGGAATAGGCATGAACCCAGTGTTAGACTTCGAAAAAATAACAGGTAACCCCCTCATAGACGAAAAAATGAAGGGCATACACATAGCCACAGGAACAAACAAAATGATAGGCGGAAAGACACCTGGAGCAATAGGCGGAATAGCCGTAGAACACTTTGACTTCATAGTTGGCAAAATCGACGAAATAGTCACCATCTGAAAAAGTGGCGCCAAAATATTCTACTTAATTTTCGAAAACAGCAGAAAAACGCCTATCCCTATGAGAATAAAGCCCGCAGCCGTGAAAATGCCAGAAAATGGTGCAACGTCTCCTGTTGGAGGACTGGTTACTGTATAGTAAACGGTGATTATGCCCAAGACCATGACTAACAATCCGAAAAACTTCTCGGCAACCGTTAACCCTATTGGTGCTTCCTCGCTCACGGGAATCCTCCGCCATTAAAGGCTTAGTTTAGATTCTCGAACCCTATTTTAAGCTTTTCAAAGCTGTCCCGCCGCTTCTAGTTTTGCTGGCAGGTACTCGTCAACGATGTATGTTAGCCCGTATCGGCTGAAAGCCTCTTGCTCTGCCTTCTTCTTAACCCTCAAGAATGTCTTAATCTCCCTCCGCCACAAGTCTCCATCGTAACGCGGGTCTTTCTCCAACTCATGAAGACGCTTAATATCTATGTCCGTAAGTGCGTCGCTTGGCAACTTATAATCCACGATGTCCGTAGCCCAAACACCACACCATTTGGCGTCTGGAGTAGTCAACTCACGCAGGTGAGCCGCGTTAGCTGAGCCTGAAATAATAACCATGGCAATGTGCATTCCCCAAGGGTCGCCATCCGTGAAAATGGTTACGGGAAGCTCCAACTCCTTGTTCAGCCTATGAACAAAGTGCCTAGTCGCCCGTGGTGCTTGCCCCGCCGTCAACACAAGCAAAGCGTTGAACCTCTTATGGACTGATTCCTCGATAAACCGAGTGAACAAACCGCCCTTCTCGATGACTATAACCTTGTCAGCCCCAGTCTTGACAAATTCAGCCGAAGTAAGCGCGGGTCCGATCATCACCCCGTCGGGGTGAGAAGTCAAGTTCAACTGTTTCCCCTCATACCCTGGCACAGTATACTCGATAGTTAAGTCGCCGAAGATGGCTGAACGCTCTTCTGGAAAAATGTTGAAGTCTTCTCGAGAGAAACCCGCAACCGTTTCTAGGTCGGTTACGATGCTGTTGGATTCAGGCTGGTCTTTAAACGGTATGTCATACGCTTGCGCCGAATAATACACGTCACGAAGAGTAGAAGTCTTCCGATTCTGGGTAAGCTCATGCGCAAAGTAGCCTGCCCAAACCAACTGCGTTAGCGGACGAATATGACGAATATTCCTGGCACTTCTCCGCACTGCCTTGTCGCCCAAAACATACTGCCGAACTTCAGGACTGTAGAAGATGTTTTCGATGGATCGGCTTGGCATTTTTATCCATGGAAAAGTGCCCTCATCTATCTGACTGTAAAGTTTTCTGCCAAACTTTTTCATGTTTGTTGAGACTTCTTTCTTCCTTTCTATAGCCGAACTTTCAGTCTCCTTCTTCT
>CAZUFG010000012.1:0-19993 GCA_964618655.1 uncultured Candidatus Bathyarchaeia archaeon
CTGACACGCGCACACGCCCCTAGACCATCCCATACATGATCCAAATAGGATCCAACTAGGCTCCAAATATGCTACAGTAGGCGGGGCGTTAGGAAGTGGGAGAGCCAAATTTGAGGAGGCTTGTCTGTCCCTTCTTCAGTATATGTGACACTTCTACGTCTCTTTTCTCTAAGTATGTGGAGATGAAGCGTCGATGACAATACTTTGGGTTGGGCTCCATACACATGGTGCACGCTCTCTTTTGTTGGGCGATTTCCAGAAGCCTCTTTATCCCTTCTCTGAAAAGCTTAGTTCTCATGTGCACCCTATATCCGCCTCGGCGGTAACCGCCCAGTTCTTCTCCCATCCAAACATACTCAATTCCATGCTCGGGAAGCCAACGCTCCATCTCTTCACGTTTGAAATGTCCGACCTTAGAGGTTGGAAAACTACGTATGTCCACTAAGACCTCAATTTTTTGGTCTTTAAGCAACTCAACAAATGTTTCGATGGGTCTGTTGCTATGCCCTATTGTCCACAACCTAATTTTGACTGCCTCAGCGTATTTTGACGTATTCGTAGGCGTCTGTGACGTTTTCAAAGCAGTAGTGCACCTTTTGGTAGTCTTTCCGAAACTCTGCCACGTCTTTCTTAACTTTTTCCACGTCTTCCTTGTCGATGATGACTCTTTTCATGAACTCAGCGGTTTCAGCCATTTCCCCTTCTTTCATGCCCAACCTCGTAACCTCTGACGTTCCGAGTCGAATCCCGCCTGGATGCATGAAGTGGCGTCCAGCCTTAATATCCCACGGGAGCAGGTTTCGGTTTATTATGATGCTCGCCTTCTCGAGTTCTTTCTCGATGGTTCCGCCGTCTCCGTATTTCGTTATGTCAATAAGAATCACATGAGATTCCGTGAACCCTTTATGTTCCGCCAAAACGTCAAAGCCCCGCTCGTATAGCGCCTGACCCAAAGCCTTCGAGTTCTTAACAACCTGTCGTGTGTATTCTTTTCCAAACTCAAGCATTTCCGCACAAGCAATGGAGACTCCCGCCACAGCGTGTAAGTGATGATTGCTCACCAATCCTGGAAAAGTTGCCCGTTTAATGTTCTCCGCGTGCTTGTCTAATGAGAGCACGCCTCCGTGCTGTGGACCAAACAGCGTCTTGTGAGTGCTTAAGGTAACGGCTTCTGCGCCCTCTCTTAGCGGATCTTGGAAACAGCCGCCAGCAATCAGTCCAGCCACGTGAGCTGCATCGTAGGCTATGGTTGCGCCAACTTCCTGTAAAACAGCAGTCAACTCTTTTATTGGATGTGGAAACGGAAACACGCTTCCGCCGAACATCACTAGCTTAGGGGGTCTCCCTTCCTCTTTCAGTCTTTGAACTCTCTTCTTGGTTTCGTCAACGTCAATGTTCAATTCCTTATAGTCTAGGGCAAGATATTCTACCACAAGGTCGTGAACAGCGCCGGCGGTTCCTCCGAGTTCCTTCTTACCCATGCTAATGTGTCCTCCACAGGGGATGGATAGGGCCATCATAACGTCTCCAGGCTTAGTGAACGTGGTGTAAACCACTAGGTTGGCGACAACTCCTGAAACTGGGCGGACATCAACAAACTCCGCCTTGAACAGTTTCTTCATTAACTCGATGCAGAGAAGTTCCACCTGATCGATGAATACGCATCCGGCGTAGACTCGCTCTCCAGGCCAGCCTTCTGCGTATCGGTTTCCAAAGTCCGTTGTTAAAGCCTCACGAACAGCTGGGCTTGGCACGTTTTCGCTGGCGATTAGCGGAACGGCCTCTTGAAACCACTTATGATGTTGCCGAAGGAGCTCAAACGTGCGGTCATAACACTCATGTGCAAAGGTCATAATACCACCTCTTGGCATCATATCAGCCTTTATCAAAAATAAAAGCTTTCGAAGGAGTAACGTTAATTAACCCTACATGGCTTAGAGTGGAGCTTGAGGCTTTGCCATGAGCAAGAGCAAAAGAGAAAGAAAACGTGAAAAACGAGCCCCTAGCCCCATGCAAAGCGCTGGTCTGCTCAGGTTCTTCGAGGAAGAAACAAGGGGCATAAAGGTGAAACCAGAAATGGTCGTGATTCTGGGAATTGCGCTGATAATAGCCTCTGTTGTGGCGCACACTGTATTTTGAGGCGTTTCTGGATTAAGACAGAAAGTCGCAACCCACTAGCCTTTGTGTAGCACCTCAACGCGCTGAACTGAGTTCAGATTGATGAAAATCTCACTTCTCTGCTCCCTGCCCGCAACCTGCGGTATTGGTTGAGCAATTGTGGCCCGTAATATGATCGCATTAGCATCTGAAAGCCAAACCCCTGGCGGTTCTCGAGTAACTGCTACCAAGGTTCCCTCAAACCCATAGGCGGGGTCTAAGATGGCCAAAATTTTTCGCCCTATGTTCCGTTCAAGCATATGGAACACGGTTGGTGGCAAGCCCTTTTCAGACATAAGCATCCAAATCATTATATTGGGTTCAAAGATAAAACTTTATCCGTGATTTTCTGACCAGGCTTGCCTAAATTATCGGATACTTTGAGAAAAGAATATATTGATACACGATGAATAATAAGTTCATTTCAAGTTCAAGTGACATACCATAGTAAAATTTTTGTTATCAAAGCGCAGATAAGATATTAAAGGCGACTCCAGTTGACATCATTATCCTCGAAGAAACCACACACCTTTGGAAGAACATACAAAGAACGTCCGCAATTTTTACATCTGGCAATCGGTTTCATAATTGTAGTTTTCCTCTATCTTTTGCTCTATCCCACGTTGGATGAAACTGCGCTCATTTCCATCATGATTTTTAACTTACTCTTTGTTCTCCTAACCTTTCCGCTTAGAGGCCTAGTCTGGTGCAAGATTCTTTGGCTCGGAATGGGCGACATTATCGGTTTAATGTGGAATCTTATTCGAGCTTTTCTCATTACTCTCACGGTTGAGACCAGGGGCGCCTTGAATGTTGTGACCTTTGTTATCGGCCCAACAGTTGATTTTTTGTGGATGGTTCCTGTTTGGGCAATAGGACTTTCGGCATTGGCTGAGGCACAGAGCCAAAAAAGAAAACGAGAGGAAAGGTGAGCAAAATGTTGATACTGAATCTTGTCTTCATTCTTTTGGTCGGGGTAATGTTAACCTACCTTGCTCGGCACTACATCTTCACAGTTGTGGCGCTATATTACCGACATGGACAAACCCACTACAATCTTCATAACATGGTCTATCAGCCAAAGGTCTCCGTTATCATTCCCGCCCGTAACGAAGAGAATGTAATCGGAAGAATCCTTCAAAGAATGACCGAGTTAACATACCCAAAAGAAAAGCTTGAAGTCATCGTAGTGGACGACGGGTCAACGGATCGAACAGGCGAAATCACAGAAGAGCTTGCAAAGAAATATGACTACATCAACGTGATTCATCGCAGCCCCGAGAACAGTGGAAAGGGAAAGGCTGCGGTGCTAAACGAAGGATCTAAACATGCGACAGGCGAAATCCTTTGCATGTTTGACGCCGACTATTATCCACAGCGGGATGTTCTCGAAAATTTGACTGCACAATTTGTTGACCCCGAGGTTGGGGCAGTGCAGGGAAGAGTTACTGTATTAAATGAGCCTAAAACGCTGGTGACTAGACTTGTTGCGTTAGAGCGAATCGGCGGCTACCGAGTAGACCAACTGGCACGAGACGACCTAAAACTTATTCCCCAATTAGGCGGAACTGGTGGAGGCGTCAGACGAAGCCTGATCGATTTTTTCGATGGCTGGGACCCAAGCATGTTAGCTGAAGACACAGACTTAACCTTCCGAATTTATTTGGCTGGCTACAAGGTTCGATACATTAACGAAGCTGAGTGCTACGAGGAGGCTGTGGAGAGTTGGCGATGGTACTGGCGGCAACGTTGCCGATGGGCTAAAGGGCATATGCAATGCGCCTTCAAACATTTCTGGCCACTTATTAAAAGCAAAAATTTGCGACTAAGAGAGAAAATCGACGGTGTTTTACTGCTTAACGTTTATTTTGTTCCAATTTTGACTGGACTATCCTGGATTCTCGGTGCAATCCTGTATTTTACTCAACCCTCTGGATGGATCACACTGTATTGGGCGCTCATACCAATTTTTGTTTACAGCGGCGTAGGAAATTTTGCTCCCTTTTTCGAAGCCGGTATAGGCGCCTATTTAGACGGACGAAGGCGAATATATAGGCTGATACCCTTGCTGTTCATAACCTTCTTGTATAACACACTAATCTGCACTAAAGCCCTCGCTGACCTCTGTCTGTCCAAAATTTTAGGAAGGAAACAACATGCCTGGATAAAAACACCCCATATAGGACGGTGAAAAGAGTGTCTCAAATTCCTTGGCTGCTAGTTCTCTCGATCCTCGGCTTGGGCATACTCATCATCCTGCTCTTTCTGCCCACTATTCTGGAACTAAGGAAACCAAAAGATTTAGGACCTCGAAAAATCGCCGAAACCATGGTGAGAACGTTAATCAAGCGTAGGCGCAAGCCAAATAACCGCGCAAAACTGTTGTCAACTATTACAGATCAAATTCCTGACAATCTGCGACATACGCTGATCGACCTTGATGACAAAGAGATTTCAAAACTTGGCGTTGACACGATTCGAATAGCTGGCGATGTACATCTCCCACCAGACATCGAAATACAAGAAAACGTGGTTGTGGAGGGTTCCTTAACGATCGGAAATCGATGCCACTTCCTGGGTAGTATTAAGGTTTCTGAGGATGTCAAAGTCGGAAACGAGGTGGTCATAGAAGAAAATTTGATAGCTGGAGGAAACGTGAACATAGGAAAAGACACGGTGATTTATGGTCTAGTAAACGCCGAGGGATCAGTTTGCCTAGGTCAAAACTCTTCTATAGGGCTTTCTGTCACCAGTGGTGGAGATGTCAAATTGCATGAAAACGCTAGAGTTGCTAAGACAATAACTTGCGGTAGCCTTATACAGGTTTTAAAGTTTGGAATGCAAGAAAAAGATGAAGACGCCAGCGTCTAGGTTTCGCTTAAGTTTTTTTGCGTCTTGGTGAACAGCGACTTAGCGTTTCTCCATTGATCTCGAATGATTTCTAAATTACCCGACACGTTTGTGTGAAGAGAGTAGAAAATGTAGCACAGATAGGCACATCGGTTACATTCGTTGTATTTCTTTCGAAGGCTTTCAAATCTTGGGCTGTCCCAAACCTCCGGCAACTCAAACACAGACGCCACGGGTTCATTACAATGGCAACCTGCAACTCGCCCAAGATGGTCTACCATAAAGAACCCCTTAAGAGCTTGGCATCTCCATGTTCTCTGTCCGTTTAAGAAGAGCTGTTTTAGAGCCACTAAAGTCTTGTCTGTTATGAGCACTCCTTGCCGTTCCCGTTTCATTTCTATGAGCTTATCGCAGACCATTGCCATAGCTTTTCCATCGGTAATGCCAAACTCGTCCGTTTTCTTCCCTATCTCAAACAACTGATTCTCAGTTGGGTAGTCATACCAGTAGAGGCAATACCAAACAGGAACGCCTCGATCAGTAAAAAATTTTGTAAAGTCTACGATCTCGTGGAGGTTGAACCTTGAAATGGTAGGCGAGACACCCACCGAAAGACCCTCACCGTGTAAGGTTTCGATAGCGTTCATGGCTTTTTTCCAAGCTCCAGGCACGCCCTTCATGTAGTCGGCGCTTTTCTCGTCCAACGTATCCAGTGATATAGCCACGAAATCTGCGTTGCGTAAGGCGTCGATTTTCTCTACTGCCATACTACCATTGTCGTATACAGTTGTTACGAAAAAACGTGAAGCGTACTCTATGATTTCGTCAATATCATCCCGTAGCAGAGGGTTTCCGCCAGAAAGCACGATTTCTATTACACCCAGTTTTCGGAGAGTGTCTAGGCCTTTCTTGACGTCGTCTGTTGGCATTTCTCTCCTCTCTTGTTCGCGCCAAACTTCGCAACCTCTGCAGCGGTAGTTGCATCGGCGGGTTAGGAGCCACTGTGCGTGGTATGGGGTGTTGCGCGTGAAGGAAACCTTCAACATCCTCAACACTTTTGAAAGTTGCAGTCTCATTCGCACAAGCTCCATGCGTTAAGGGCTTAACTGAGCATAATTGATTATTGAAAGAGAGTATTTAAGAGATAAGGAAAGCCGTTCACACACTTGAACAGTTACTTTTTTAAAATAAAATGAGCCCCATAAGCTTTGATAAAACTATGATGTCGAAAGATTCTGGCGTTTCTGTTCTCATTCGTACAAGAAACATGGAAAAACATTTTCGTCGTCTTTTAAGGGAATTGTCCCGCCAAACTTTAGAACCATCAGAAATAATAGTTGTGGACAATTTTTCTTCACGCGGGGAATTGGAGAACGTCAAAGAGGCTTTATCAGACGCTAAGGAAAAATATTTCGATGATAGAATTCCCGTCAGGCTGATTCCTATTAGTGACACCGAATTTTCACACCCATACTCCACTAACATCGGAGTCAGTGTTACAAAAAATGAGTTGATTTGCATTACGAATGGTCATTGTTTGCCCATCTCCAATTCTTGGCTCGAAAGCGGAGTGCAACATTTCAGAAATCCAAGCGTTGCAGGCATTTGCGGATTTTTTATTTCTCATGCTGACGGTGGCGTTTGGGAAAAATTTATCTATGGTTTGGTGTGGCCTCGAGTTAATTGGGCAAGAGACGCCTGCAACAGAAACGACTATTTCTCAACCGTTAACTGTATCATCAGAAAATCCCGCTGGAAAGAGTACCCGTTTGATGAGAGTTTGACAGTGACACTTCCTGGAGCAAAAACGTATGGAGGCGAAGACTATGATTGGGCTCGAGAAATGGTGGCTAGAGGCTACAAAGTCATAGTTGAACCGAAATTCAATGTTTATCACTCGCACGGTATTTCCTTGCTTGAAATGACAGCGATGAACTGGAAATGGTATAGAATTCGCAGAGAAATTAACTCTTTTAAGAGACCACGGAAATCCTTTACAAGAGTGAGCGTTTGATTTTATCGAACTGGTTGCCAAACCTCAGCGATAGGTTTACCACGCAACATGTAGGAGAGAAAGTTTACAGACCATGTCCAAACGGTTTTGAAAAGCCCTAACTTTCGTATTCTCCTCATTGACTCGTAGACTGTGAGATTTTTCATAAAGGCAAACTTTCCCAGCGTTGCTAAACGGCTTGCTAGGTCATAGTCTTCGAGGCATGCTATAGATTCGTTGAATCCGCCAACCTTCTGAAATTCACGTTTTCTGACTGCAAGAAATTCTCCTCTCGAGTGCCGTTTAAATCTTGTAATGGGAAAAACACTGGAGACTCGGATGAGTTGGTTGTAGAAGAGAAAGAACATCTGTTCCGCCAGTCTAGGTCGCGAAGGCATAACAGTACAAGTGGCGCCCACAACTTTTTGGTCTTTAAACGTTTCGATTACTTTTTCGGCGAGGTCATTTGGAGGGGTCACGTCGGCATCGAGAAACACGACGATGTCGGCATTAGACCATTTGACCCCATAATTTCTTGCCTTAGATATTCCTCGCTCTGACAGCCTGTATACTTTGTTTGTGAAACGCTTGGCAATATCAACTGTGTTGTCTTGGCTCCCACCATCAACAACTATGACTTCGACTGGAGACTTCGTACTAGTCAATCTGGACAAGGTTGTGGCCAGGTATTCTTCTTCCTGAAACGTTGGAATAATCACTGATATCGCTGGAGTTCTTCCCTGCATTAGACGCCTCCACACTCAATAATAGTTATGCCACGTTGATTTTTAACTGTTCATCTCAAAACCCTTAAACAGGCGAGAACAAACTGTGTAGCATAAGCTAAAAATCTAGGAGGTAGAGAGAGACGCAAATAAGAATTCTCAGTGCGCCTGTTTTCGCTATAAGCCTATTCGCCATGATTCTTCTTCCCCTATGCAAAGTAACCACAGCGGGTATCTCTGGCAAGGTGTGGCTGTTCGACTCCCGAACCCTTTATGTCCACGGATACACAGTGTACCGATATAACAGTAATGCGCCCTCAGACGTTGAGTTTTCTATGCCCTTGTGGGCGAACAGCTTTTGGTCAGACGTAAGTATCTTGCAAACAACACCAGCAGCGCTGGGAGATGGCTATGCAAAACTGAATGCAAGCACTGGAGAGTACATCGAAGCCTATAAAGATGATATCGACGCAATTTATGGAGTCTCTTTTGGATTTGCGAATGTTCAACCGTATCAAGAAATACGTGCAGATGTTTGGATGAAGCTTTCAATTTCGAAGGTTGACATGTCAGGAGTACATAGTAACGATGTGGGAAACATCTCTGCCATAAGGAATCTACTCGCTGACTACAACACCTGCGTAAACGAAACATACTACTGGGACTACAGCAACCCCAGCGTTCAACAAGTGATTAAAGAGATTAACACAACGCTAGGCGATTCAGAAAACGTTTACGACATCATCTACGCGACAACAAGCTGGTTCTCTAAGAACATGGTTTACATGGAACACGAAGACTATCCCAATCAAAGATTGAAAGCAAGCCGAGTACTAAATGAGACCCTTGAGGCGCCAGGCAACCAAACAAAACGATACGGTGTCTGCCGACACTTTGTGGATGCCTTCATCGCCATTATGCGCGGGTTCGGAATTCCTGCTAACCTTTTCGATGGAATAGTCTTCTATGATATGGGCGGGACCGTTGGTGTAATCTTTGCTGGAAGCCATGCATGGTGTGAAGTCTATATGCCAAACTTAGGCTGGGTTCCGTTAGAAGTCACGATCCCCGATGAACTCACACGGGATGTTGTCCGAGTTGGACTCATCTCCGACTACTATTACCTTCCCATCTACAAAGAGGTCATAAACCTTGGGCCTAAACCAGCCGGACAACCTACAGAACCTTATCAAAATCTCATCGCATCCTACTGGGGTTGGGGCGTGGGCGAAGTTCCAACGGGAACACTTGACGGGATAATACACGCAATAACATCCGTACCCGTCATTGACTGGATCTTGCTAGTGCTTATCATAGCCTTAGCAATAGACGGCTACATGATGCGAAAGAAAATTGAGGCACTGACTCGACTATAGTCCTTTTCCTTTTCTCCTTTTTTGGGTTAGGTTACTTGCGTAAAATCTTTCCAAATGCTATCAAATCTATGCCGTGGAATTCCTTCTTGAGGACGCCCTCTCTTTCGTATCCGCATTTCTCATATATGTGAGTGGCTGACTTCATGACAGGTGTTGTGCAGAGAGATATTTTGTAGCATCCAGCCATAATTGCTTCCTTCTCTATTTCTTGCATCAGTCTTGTTCCTACACCGAAGTTCTGAAAACTAGGATGAGTTGCAAGCGTCTTAACATTCATGCTTTCGCAGTCTATGGTACCAGTCACGGTTCCAACGATTTGCCCGTCTGCCTCAGCGACTAACATCAGCTCCTCGTTGATTCTGCGTTGGATTTCGGACTTAGGAACTATGGCGGACTGTATGGCGGCTTCTCGGTAACCGATTTTTCTGTAGTCCTCAAAAGCGAGTCTTACCACGTTGTAAATACCCTCAACGTCTCCAAGCCTAGCTTTCCGAACCGTTATCTTCACGCTGCTTCCTCCTAAATTTAGGCTGGAACCATTTTCCTCTTCTTCAAGCCATTCCCTAACGCATTCCATAATTCTTCTTTCACGGGCTTAGAGAGGTCAAGCTTGGTTCCATCACTTCGCAAAATATACGAGCCTTTTCTCTTATCCACCACTTCACCGACGATAGATGCTTGAATGCCATTCTTCTGAAGAGCAGCCACGATCTCCCCAGCTTTTTTTGGGTCGGCTGAAATTATTAACGCTCCAGAGCCGATGGTTTTGAGCGGGTCAATGTTTAGGGCTTGGCAAATCATCCTAGTCTCTTCATAAACTGGTATTTTACGCTCGTTGGCTACGATGCCAACATCCGATGCCCAAGCAATTTCTTGAAGCCCTCCGGCAACTCCTCCTTCCGTGGCGTCGTGCATGGCATGAACGCCTCCCACTTTAGTTGCTACCAATGCGTCTTTCATGACACTGATTTTTTTAATAAATTCGTGACCCCTTTCTACGACACTTCTGCCCACCTTAGTTTCCAAAAGTTCCGCTAGTTCGGTTGAGAGGATGGCGGTTCCCTCAATAGCAGCTCCCTTAGTCACGATGAGGCAGTCGCCAGTTTTTGCCCCACCAGTGCTTACGAACCCTTGTTTTTGAGCTTCACCGATGGCGGTTGTGACGAGGATAGGTCTATCGATTCCTGGCGTGACTTCGCAGTGCCCTCCCACGACAGCGATGTTCAGGTCTTTTGCGGCTTCGTCAATTTGACTGGTTATCTCTTTCAACAGGGCAGGATTGACGTTTGGAGGTAAAAGCATGACAACTAAAATCCAAAGAGGTCGAACTCCTCTGGTAGCGATGTCGTTAGCACAGACATTGACAGTCAACCAACCGATGTTTTGGATGGCGCCAGTTATTGGGTCAGAATGGACAACGAGAACTCGATCCTCAAGGTCCAGCACAGCGGCATCTTCACCTATCTTGGGGCCGACGATAACTCGGGGATTCGATGCTCCTAGGCAGCTGAAAACTAATTGTCTGAGTAGGTTTGGATGAAGCTTGCCAATCGACAAAGGACGTATAACCGTTTCTCTTTTTTCTGAGATACACGATGGCATCTATTCGGAGCTCCTAGTTTGATATTTTAGTGCCTCAGGCAGTCTCCTTCGTATTATCATTGCCAAAGGAATCCCAACACCCCCTCCAACAACGATTTGAGAAATGTTTCCTGGAACTTCTGTTAAGGCAGCACCCCATCCATACAAATACCACTCAACAAGGAAATAGCCAGCTATCATCTCAACACCCGCTACAATCACAGCCAAAATATCTCGAAATAGGCTTTTTTTGTTGGAGATTAAACCGGAAATAATCCCTTCAGCTCCCTTAATTATCAGCGTATACAATGCAAAGTTTGTGTATCCACTAACCATGTCTGCTAGTGCTGACCCCACTCCTCCAGCATAACCGCCGATAATAGCACCGAAGGTTAAAGCGCTAACAAAAATCATGAGGTCTCCAAAATTGATATATCCATGAGTTGGTGGGTTCGGGATTTTAATAATAAAGGTAGCCACGCAAACCAACGCAGCCATGACGGCGGATAAAGCGTCTCGAACGGTAGTAAACTTTTCCTTCGAAATTTTAGTCTTCATATGAATCCCTCTCTAGATGATATAGTCAAGTTATAACTATACTAATTCATTATTTAAACTTTCTCGCAGAATGCTAAAGCAACACCTTCAACTCATCAATAGCTCGTAGAACCTTTTTTCCACGATTTGTGATTTTGAAGTATTTTCTTCCCTCTTTTTCGTAGGCAACCACCAACCCTTTCTGAGACAAATCGTTTAGGTGTTGATAAACGGCTGCTCGTGTCATGGTTTTTCCAAGCTTTATCCACAGGTCATAGCCATACGCGTCCTTTCGACCCAAAATACGCAGCATCTTCTCCTTCGTGCTTAACTCTAAGCCCACAACTGCGGTTTTCCGCTTTTTCGTTAGGGCCTGGAGAACGTCAGTGGCTTTTAGTCCGCTTCCTGTTAGAGGGCATATAACCTTGTCTTTTTTGTGGATGACTCCCTCCCTAACCAGTTTTCTGAGTGCTGCGATTGTGGCTGAACTTGCTGGTTCTGCGAAAATTCCTTCAAGCCCTGCAATTTCCTCCTCAGCGCTGAAGATTTCGGAGTCAGAAACCGTGACGGCGACACCCTTAGACTCTTTAATTGCCTCGAGTGCCCATCCTCCATTCAGCGGGTTGCGTGTAAGTATTGCCAAGGCGTGGGTGAACGGCTTTGAAACCGCGACTGGTTCTAACCTGTTTTTTAGATGAGCGGTGACGATAGGTGCGCAACCGTCTGCTTGTACGCCAACCATTTTTGGTAAAACATCGATTTTTCTTAAGGTCCTGAGTTCCTTGAAGCCTTTCCAAATGGAGTGTATGGTTCCGCCGCTTCCCATCGAAACGATAAACCAGTCGGGCACTCCAAACTGTTCCACTACCTCGTAGGCGATGGTTTTTTGGGCTTCAACCACGAGTGGGTTCAGTTCAGCGGTGGCTTGATACCAGCCTGTTTCTTTGGCTAACGACTCTGCTCGCTTGATAGACTGATCAACGATTTCTCCGTATTCCTCAATAACTGCGTCATAAATCAGCATCTGAGCCAGTTTGCCCATGTCCACTATCTTGGGAACGATATTATGACATATGATTCCGGATTTGGCGCAGTAAGCAGCTAAAGAGGCTCCCAAATTCCCGTTGGAGGCGCATATCAGTGACTCATGTCCTAGGTCTAGAGCGTTTGAAACCATCAATGCTGCGCATCGGTCTCTAAAAGAATTTGTTGGGTTTCGAGTCTCATCTTTTAAGTATATCGCGTTTAAGCCCACTTTCTTCGCTAGACGCTCAGCCTTATGCAAGGGCGTGCCGCCCTCTCCCATCGTCACCACGTTTTGGACTTCTGGGAGCAACGTTTTATATTTCCAAAATGTGAAGGACCCCGTGAGTTTGACTCTGCTTAGCCTTTTAAAATCGTAAGAATATTCTAGGAGCCCTCCGCACTTTTCGCATACGTGTTTAGGGGGATAAGGCTTGAAGGTTGCTGAGCATCGACTACACTGTAAAAGGGTCATGCTGAGCGAACTCCATAAGAGAATACGCCTCTTCAAACTTTTCTTTATCGGTTGTTGGTAAACGCTTAATATGTTCTAAGATGATATAAGCAAGAACCGCTACAAAACAGATACTTTCGAAGGCCTCATCGTGAACATACGCGACCTGAAACCTGGCATGGACCATGTGAACATGAATTTAAAGGTTCTAAACATTTCAGAAACGAAACACGTTACAACGGGCAAGGGTATCGAACACGAAATATTAGAGTTGGAAGTTGGCGACGAAACTGGCTCAATAGCATTGGTTTTGTGGGACGAAAAAATCCTTTCTATAAAGGTTGGAGACTTACTGCAAGTTGAGAACGGCTTCGTGACATCCTTCAAAGGCGAATGGAGAATAAACGTTGGAAAATTTGGCGAAGTGGCGAAGATTTAGGGCGAGCTTGAAATTTCTGTGGTTGGGGTTGCTGGACTGCCCATTAAAGCTTTAACTCCAACCCACTGGAAGGCTATAAAACCCACAAGAAGCCTCACCCAGACTGTTAAAATTCTTATTAGGAGAGTTGCCGCGCCGCTAATGACTACTGGAACGCCGAACAGTGTGTAAAGATAGGCCATGGCTACGTCTACAACGCCCACTTCTGCAGGAATCCCTAAAGGAATTAATTGTATTCCACAACTGATAGAGTACACGATGACTACTACGCCGAAAGGAATCAAGTAGCCAAGAGAAACAAAAGAAAAGAAAGATATGAGTAAACTGAAGACCCAACCGACCACTGAGGAAATAACTGGCTGAACTAGGCTTTTTGGACGCAAGCGCAGAGCCTTGATTGCTTCATAAAAAGCGTTTATACCTTCTTGCACCTTAGACTTTAAGCTGGCTAGGTGCCAACGCCCCCGAGAGATACGTTCAAAAAATCTTATCATTGAATCGACTACTTTCTCCGTTATCTGTCGCTTGAAGCATACTATGATTAGAAAAATCATCGAAGCCGCTGTGGTGATTGCCACAAGTATTGTGAGGTTTAAGATGTATGCGGGAAGCCCGTGGCTCAGAATCAGTATGGATAGAGAACCAATTATCAGACTTCCCACAGTGATTATCATGAACAGAATCCGCTGACTTATGAGCGAGGCAACAACCCTTCCCGTGTTTCCTTCCGATTCCCTAGACATCAAGTATATTTTGGAAATGTCCCCGCTTACTGATTCGAAGGGGACTAAGAGGTCAACGAATATGCCTACCCACGTAAACTGAAACGTCTTTTTGAAGGGAAACTTCACCGAAAGGGGAAGCAAAAGATACTGCCAAGTCATGGAATAAAAAAATACGTCTAGAAATAGGGCGACTATCGCCAGCGAATAGTAGAAAAAATTTGTCTGCTGAAGAACTGCAACCATTTTAGGTATATCAACAAAAAAATAAAGGTAAGCAACAAAAATTGCCAAACCGATTAGTAAGACTGGAACAGCTCTTTTTACCGATATACGTCTTTCTAAGACCATTCAGTGCCGCATCCAACATTCGCAAACAGAAGCAGATAGTGGCTCTTACATATTATCTTTTGCCAGATGAAACGCTGTTAACTTGTTTTTGGTTGGATTTGTCTAAGACGTATGTTTAGTAGTTTTAAAAAAATGAAGCTTGCCTAGAGGGGGTCTAGTGGAAGAGGTGAATAGAGCCTTAGGCTGGTTTTGTTTTGTTGATGGAACTTGAAGTGGACTCTGTTTGGAGGAACTAGAATCAACTGCGCTGATTAGAACTCAGGTTTCGACTTTCCTAACTTTCTGTCTAAGCACGCTTTGATAAAGCCGTAGTATTCTGGGTCTGGCTTGCCAGGGCGACTCTTAAACTCGCCGTGAAACTGCGAGGCAAAGAAAAAGAATCTGTTAGGCAACTCAAGGATTTCCATTCTTCGGCCGTCGGGGCTTTTGCCAGAAAATACTAAGCCATGTTTTTCTAGAACACTCCAGTAGTTTGGGTTAACTTCCCATCGGTGGCGGTGACGTTCAAAAATCTCTTCAGCTCCATAGAGTTTGTAAGCTAGCGTTCCCTTCTTGACAACTATCTTGTGGGCGCCTAGACGCATGGTGGCTCCCTTATACTTGACGCCTTCTTGTTCGGGCATGAGATTAATCACGGGGTGCTCAGTGTCTGGGTTGACTTCTGTGCTGTTGGTTCCTTCGAGTCCACAAGCGTTCCGCGCAAACTCTATGACGGCTAATTGGAAACCGTAGCAGATCCCCAAAAAAGGCATGTTGTTTTCACGTGCAAAACGAATGGCTTTCATCTTTCCCTCCGTGCCTCTTGGACCAAAACCGTAAGGGACGAAGACTCCGTCATAGTTTTTGAGGGCGTTTACTTCGCCTGGATTTTGCTCAAATTTTTCTGCCTCAATGTAATCTATTGAAACCCGAGTTTGACAGGCTGCTCCGCCATGTCGCAAGGCTTCGTTCATACTAACGTAGCTGTCCACTAGGCCTGCGTATTTGCCGACTAAGGCGATTTTCACCTCAAAACGTGGATTCTCAAACGCGTCCACGAATCGTTTCCATTCGCTCCATTTTGGTTTCTGTTCACGCAGGTTCAGTCGGCTGCAAATGTATTCGCCCATACCTTGCTCGTCCAAGATTAATGGAACTTGATAAATTGAGGAAACGTTGTAGGAGCAGAAAACAGCTTTTTCTGGGATGGTGCCAAACAAAGCAATCTTTCTGAGAGTTTCGGAGTCGATCTTGTCTCGACATCTGGCAACAATCGTGTCTGGTTGAATGCCGATTCGACGCAGTTCATTCACGCTGTGTTGGAGAGGCTTGGTTTTCATCTCGCCTGTAACTTCTAAAATGGGGACTAGCGCCACGTGAACATATAGCGTGTTCTCGAATCCTTCTTCAAGACGCATCTGCCTAATCGCCTCGAGGAAGGGTAGTCCTTCAATGTCCCCGACGGTTCCTCCACACTCAGTTAAGACTACGTCTACCTTGGAACGTTCTGCAACAAAGTGGATTCTATTCTTAATCTCGTCTGTCACGTGGGGAACAATCTGAACACATTTGCCCAGGAACTCGCCTTGCCTCTCTTTACTGATTACGGCTTCATAGATTTGCCCAGTTGTGATGTTGTTTTCTTTGGGGAGGTTAAGATTCATGAAGCGTTCATACCAGCCCAAGTCGAGGTCTGTTTCGCCCCCGTCATCTGTCACGTAAACTTCCCCGTGAATGTAGGGATTCATGGTTCCCGCATCTACGTTCACGTATGGGTCAATCTTTACAGCAGTAACATTAAAGCCTCGCGCCTGAAGCATCTTCCCAATAGATGACGTTACTATTCCTTTTCCAACAGAGGAAAGCACGCCGCCAGTTACGAAAATAAACTTCACCATGTCGTTTTCCAGCCATAACAAAAACCATAGACTACGCAACTGACCTAAATTCTTTTTGAACAAGACTGCTACTAATTCAAAAATCCATCAGATGGCGAACAGCCTCAAATGCATTCGAAGTAATTATGAAAAAAATGGGGAGAAATAAGAGACTTATTTTTTCTTCGCTAATTTGTAGACCGCCAATGCGGATAGTATGACCGCTGCTGGAGTCACAAACGCCACGAGGAATCTTAGTATTCCATCTGCCCAAAAGTAGAGTAATTCATGAATCTTAGCGAGGGGCAACCAAACATCTACTCCCACTCTTGCTATTGCTAAAGCAATTGCAGCGATGAGAAATGTCGTAACATCTTTTGAGGCTATACTTATGAACCCGACTATGAGACCAAGGATTAGCAAAATCAACGTGACATACGCTGTGGCATCCGCAACTGATGGGTCATTCCAGTGCAATGGTTTCGCATCATACGCCATGTAGCCCAGCGCCAACCCTGCTACTATCGCTATTATCACAAATGCTAGGAAGGCATATTCGGCTACTTCTTCACGCGTTACCATTTTCTTTCGCCCTCTACAAGTAAAACAAAGGTATCGATTGTTACATTTTATAAGGCTTATGCAAAAATGGAGACACCCATAGTGTTGCTAAGACTATTTTTTTATGTCACGTTGGCGTATAGGTGCCATATTTGTGCACAAAATTGCAAAATAGGAATAAAATCAGGTTCTTGCCTGAAGAGTTTGCTAAAGTCATGGAAGTATGGCGATTTTCAGGTCATTTTTTGACGTGGTCAGTATTTCGAACGCCTTTTCTATCTTTTCTAGCCCCATTTTCCTCGTGACTAGCGGTTTTACGTCAAGCGTCCCCGAAGCGATGAGGTTTAGGGCTTTTTTGAAGTGGGCTGGAGTCGTGTGGAAGGTTCCGAGTAGGGTTGCTTCCCCGTAGTGAAGCAGTTCCGTGCTAACTTTAATTTCTGTTCCTGGTGGGCATCCCCCGAACTCTAAAACGGTCCCACCCTTTCTAACCATTCTTAAGGCTTGTTCCCATGTAGCTGGAAGCCCAATTGCCTCAATGACTACGTCTGCTCCGTAGCCGTCCGTCAGTTGTCGAGTCTTTTCAACCGAGTCTTCGTGTTTGGCGTTGATTGTTTCGTCGGCTCCGAGTTCTTTGGCTATTTGTAAGCGTTCGTCAACCGTGTCGGTAATTATGATTTTTCCTGCGCCCATTTTCTTGGCTGTAATTAGGTGGAGGAGTCCGATGGGTCCGGCGCCGATTATGGCTACGGTGTCTCCGAGGCTCGTGTTGGCTTTTTCGATGCCGTGGAGGACGCAGGCGAGTGGCTCGGTTATGGCTGCCTCCTCGTAGGTTACGTGGGATGGAATCTCTTGCGTGTTGAGCATGACCATACGTGCTGGAACCTTGATGTATTCGGCGTAGGCGCCCCAGAGCCACATCATGTTTTCACAGAGGTTGTAGTTTCCTTTTTGGCACATTTTGCACCGTAGGCATGGGGCGCTGTTGCCAGATCTGACTCGCATGCCTTCCTTAAGCCATGTTACGCCTTCGCCGACTTCGACGATGTCGCCAGCCCACTCGTGCCCGAAGACTGTGGGAAGTTTGATTACGCCTTCCACGTAGCCTCTTTGGAAGATTTTTAGGTCGGTTCCACATGTTGTTGCAGCTTTTACTTTTACCAGAATTTCGCCTGACCCAACGTGAGGCTTGTCTATCTTCTCTATTTTTAGGTCTTTCACTCCGTATAGGAGTGCGGCTATCATTTTTCCCTCACCCATTTGTTATCACTACTTTCAGGCATTGTTTGTTTTGGGTTGCGGTTTTGAATGCTTCTTGGGTTTGGCTTACTGGGAACCGATGTGTTATGAGTTCCTTTGCTTTTATGGTTCCTGACTGTATCAGTTTTAGTGCCATTCTCGTTTCTACGTGGGATGTGGAATAGGATGGAATAATTTTCATTTCGGAAAAGAACAGCCTGTTGGGCGTTATGTGGATGTATTCGTCTTGTCGGGTTGGGGCGAATAGGCATAGGGTTCCGCCTTTTCGGCAGATGCTCATGCCAGTCATTAAGGCTTCTACGTCTGGGACCGTGACCACGACTATGTCTGCGCCTCTCTTGTCTGTGGCTTCTCCTACTTTGTCCATTAGGTTTTCGTCTCTTGGGTTTACTGTGAGGTCTGCTCCGAATCGTTTAGCCGCTTCCAGTCGGTAACTGACTAAGTCGCTCACGATTATTTGTCCGGCGCCAAAGTTTTTTGAGAGTATGGTGTGTAGGATTCCTGATGGGCCGGCTCCGATTATGGCTACTATGTCGCCTGGTCGGAGGCGGGTTTTGTTTAGTGCTCGTATGGTGCATGCGGCTGGTTCGATCAGTGTGGCTTCCTCAAACGTGAGGTTTTCTGGGATTTTTAGTGTGTCGATTTGTAGGTTTGGGACTGGGACTTTGAAGTATTGGGCGAAGCCTCCGGGAATGATGTGGGTTTCTGCAAATTTTTCGCAGAGGGTGTAGTCCCCGTGGAGGCAGTAGTGGCATGTGAGGCATGCGACGTGGTGATGGGCGAAGACGCGTTCGCCCGTTTTGAAGTCTTTGACTTTGTTTCCAGCTTTAACGATGATGCCGGCGGGTTCGTGTCCGAGGACGAGTGGGGCTCGACTGCGTAGGTACCAGTCCATTAGGTCGGAGCCGCAGATTCCGCATGCCTTCATTTCTACGAGGACTTCGTCTGGGCCCATTTTTGGTGTGGGCATTTCTTCGATTTGTATGTTGTCGGGGCTGTAGTAGACTGCTGCTTTCATGAGTATGCGTAGAGGGTGTTGGGTTCTTAAGACTTTTTTTATCTTCGTCTCTTATTGGCGAAGTGGAGAAAAAATTTTTGAGAGTAGCCTAGAGGGGGGAGGTCTAGCTTTTTGTTGGTTGGGTTTTGTTTCGTGCTTTGTTTTGTGTTTAGGGCTTGTTTTGGGTGCTGTTTAGGGGGCGAAAGTTAAGAGTCTTGGTGGTTTAGCTAAAATATTTTTTTGTTCTTCTTCAAACAGCGTGTTTTCTTGGCGATATTCTATTCGGAAAGCCTTAATCGTTCAAATGGTTGTCATGAACTCTTTGATTCACGGTTTTTCAGTCATTCATTTTCTCCAAAATCTTTGAAATCTTCGGTCTTAAATCAGGTAAGTCTCTTTTTACAACAATCCAAACCCTTTCTAAATTCACACTAAAATATCCATGAATTAGAATATCCCTCATTCCTGCGATTTGTTTCCAAGGGATTTTAGGATGTTTGTTTCTGAAACCCTGAGGTATATTTTTTGCAGCTTCTCCTATTATTTCCAATCTTCTGGCAACGGCGTCTTGAACTTGACTTGCTCGAAAAAATTCCTCTTTGCTCATGCCACGAGTGTATTCTTCTATTTTTTTGATGCTCTCAAGAATGTCTTCTATGAATATTCGTATTTCTTTCTTCATAGCATTCTCACCTGCTCTTTTAGAATTCTTTCCTTTAAAAAAGGGTGTATAGTGGAATATTCAACAACGTCCACTTCTCTTCCCAGTACTTCTTCAAGTTCCATCTTCAAGGCTACGAGGTCAAGTAGACTTTTTTCTCCTTTGAACTCGATTAGAATGTCAATGTCACTAGTTTTTTTGGTCTCTCCTCTAACAAAAGATCCGAATACTGCAGCTCGCACTACATCATGACGCTTCAAAACTGGAACTATCTTGTTTTTCGTTTCTTCGATGTGCCTATTCATTGATAATTACCATGCCCTTCATTACATTTGTCTAACACGCTATTTTAATTAACGTTTATGGTTTGAAGAATTAGGCTGTTAGTAGTTTCTTTGTTGCTATTATTTTTTCTATTTTCTTTTTGGCGTCGATTTTTTGGTATATTTCCAG
>CAZUFG010000013.1:0-18405 GCA_964618655.1 uncultured Candidatus Bathyarchaeia archaeon
AATCCCACCCCCCGCATTTTAGCATATACCCAGCCCCCTTTGAAGAGAAGATTTTCACCACGCTGTGGAAAATGAAAAACGACGGATCGGCAGAAGACACCATCAAGGGAACTGGCAAAAGATTACGGATGCTAACGCGAAGTGTGAACCTTGACGACCCAGAAAGCGTCAAAGAATACGTAGCCAACAAGCATTGTAAGAACAGTTATAGACAGAACTTGGTTGAAGCATACGACCATTACGTCCGATATAACGGTTTAACTTGGCAGAAACCATACTATGAAAGACAAAGCCAACCACCTTACGTTCCTACAACCGAAGAAATATGCCTGCTAATAGCGGGTGCAGGTAAAAGATACAGCCTAATCCTTAGCGTTCTTAGAGATACTGGAATGCGACCAATTGAATTAGAAAGGACGACCCTGCGATGGGTCGACCTAAATCGTGGAATAATAAGCGTGGAAATGGCAAAGGGAGGAGAAGGACGTAGCCTCGAACTAAAACCTCGGACGCTCGCAATGCTCAAAGAATACATAAGCAAACACAACTTTGGGTTAGATGACCGTCTATTCTCAAAAAGGAAAACAATGGTCAGAAAGTTCATTAAGATTAGAAGGAGAATTGCAGAGAAACTAAAGCGTCCTGAATTGCTAAGGATAACGCTATATAGTTTTAGGCATTATTTCGGTACGATGACCTACTATAGAACCAAAGATATACTTTACACACAAAGGCAATTGGGACATAGAAACATTAAGAATACGCTGATATATACACACTTGGTCAATTTTGCTTCTGAGGAATACGTTTCAAAGGTTGCTCAGACGCTTGAGGAAATCTGCGGTTTAATTGAAGCGGGGTTTGAATACATAGCGCAAAAAGATGGGCTAATGTACTTCAGAAAACGCAAATGACCCCCTTTTTTCTATTGTTTTTTTCGTTATGATTGTTATTATCGTTGATTATGCGGACTGCGGAAAAGCGGAGATAGTTGATGGCGTCTAAGATGTCGTCGAGCCTTTTCTTCGGGTTGGGGGTGAATCGTGCTCACTCCACTTTAAATTGGCCTGCTGAAAGCAAACTTTCGAGACTCATGAGTCCCCAGTTGTCGCCGTAGATTTCAACTCTTGAATTGATTATCTTGTCTGCGAGACGGTTAACCTTCTCTAAGTCTTTGTTTCTGATCTAAACGGTATCCTAAACGGTTGAGAATGGACTCAAGAATCCAAGCATAAACTTTGATCTGTTGTTTGGTACAAAACAATAGGGGCACTAACTTCTTAGACGCGTATTTGTGTTGCACAATTAGACAATAAGGTTTATTAAGATACACGATACCTATTAGCTTGAGTATGCTCGAACGTCGAGGATTAGCGTATGCGAGTACTCGGTCGATTCGCTAATTTTCATTCAACGAGGAGGAGAATGGTCTTTTTCGTTTTCTTGTTAGTTTGTCTGCTGTCCTTTTTTCTTTCAGGGCTGGGTACGAGAGTTTATGGGGGCTCTGTCGGACTTGAGGGCCTTCCATGGCCGTTTGTTTCTTCTGTTGGGTTGTTGAATTGCTCGGTTGTTGTTGCTTCTAGTGTTGGGCATGGTCCTTGTGGTGGTGCGCATACTATGGACGTTATGGGCGCCATAATGGTTGCTAGCGAGTTGGGTTTGAAGGCGGACGGTGGCATGTTGAACACAATCATGGATGATTATGTTTCCACATATGACTTTGGGGCTGCAAGAGTTGTACTTAAAGATGTTTCTTCTAATTTGGTGGTTGTTGGTGGTCCTGGTGTTAATCAGGTTACTTGGTACTATAACAATTTAAGAAATGCTACTGGCGTTAGAGTGTTGCCTGTCTATTTTGACAAGGACCAAAATGGAGTAGACTATGTTCATGTTGTGTCTTCGGGGAAGTCTTACACGATTGAACGTGATGGCTTGGGTAGGGTGAGTGCTGATTATGGCGTAGTTCTGATGTTTATGGATGGTGATCGTTTAGTGCTGGTCTTGGCAGGGTTGGGCGGGTTTGGTACGTGGGCTTCTTGCAAGGTCGTTTCTTCCTTCGAGACTTGGAACCTGCGTGGAAGCGCTGTTGTCGTCAAGCATTATGATAGTGATGGTGATGGGTCGCTGGATGCTTTTTCTATCGTTGAGGAGGTTTCGGGAGCACAATATGCGTCTACGAGTTTTGGTCCTGCAATGTTTGGGCTTGTTTCAATGCCTTTGCTGTTTAAAGGGAAGGTAGTGAAGCAGAAGATTTCCAGGAGACGGCGGTTATCTAGGGCTTACGTGTTGTTGTTCTTGGCAGTAGCTTCGCAGACTGTTTTGACCGCTATCTCAAATGCGCCAAGTTCTGAGGTTTACACTTTTAAGAATTTTTCACAGCCGTTTGTTTCTTCTGTTGGGTTGTTGAATTGCTCGGTTGTTGTTGCTTCTAGTGTTGGGCATGGTCCTTGTGGTGGTGCGCATACTATGGACGTTATGGGCGCAATAATGGTTAGTGCTCAGCTTGGTTTAGACGCGGTTGGCGGTGTTCCATCCGCAGCATTGGATGATCACGTTTCATCTTATGACGGTGGCAGTGCGAAGATTAGCCTCCCCTCTTTGGGAAGCAATCTGTTGGTTGTTGGTGGTCCTGGTGTTAATCAGGTTACTTGGTACTATAACAATTTGAGGAACGCCACTGGCGTTAGAGTGTTGCCTGTTTATTTTGACAAGGACCAAAATGGAGTAGACTACGTTCATGTTGCTTCTTCTGGGCATTCCTATGGCATTGAACGTGACAGTTTCGGCAGGGTGAAGGCTGATTATGGTATTCTGACACTGTTTTACGATGCTCAGCATGGCCTGTGGGTGCTGATAGTTGCTGGACTTGGCGGGTCAGGAACTCTTGCTGCGTCTAGGTTGTTGGCAAGCTACGAGAGTTGGAGTTTGTTTGGTCATGCTGCGGTTGTCAAGTTTGCAGACTCTGACGGTGACGGAAATTTAGATGAGACTAGTGTTGCAGAATCGGTGGGTTTCGGGAAAGGCATTGATGTTTACTGGGATGCCAAATGTATGAACAGTGTGACATCGATAAATTGGGGAATGTTATCGCCTGGGGACACGAAGAGCGTGATGATTTACGTCAGAAATGAAGGTGAAAGCGGTACAGTTCTTTCTTTGAACGTTTATAGCTGGTATCCTATCGAGGCTTCGACCTTTTTGAAGGTTGAGTGGAACTATACCGGTGCCCCAGTTGAGCCTGGACAGATTGTGGCTGTCGCCTTGGTTCTGACTGTGGGTTCAAAAGTAAGTGGGATAACGAACTTTAGCGTAACTATCGAGGTGGGTTCCAGCTGACCGAAAATGGTTGTTTTTGTCTATCTTCCGTTACGTATTGGGCGTTTTTTCTGGATTTTATGTATTGATTAGCGCTACATAATACTTAATACTCTTTCTAAAGGGACGACTAATCAGCGAACTATCTGCGGCTTGATCTACATGAACCAAGTAAATCTTTTGCTAAGCCACTTACCGAAACGTGGCTACTTGGCAGTAGGTCTATCTCTACGACTGTTTCTGGCTCCTTTTCTCAGCCACCCGTTCGACATGAGGGTTTTCATGGCTGTGGGAGCCTCTGTGGCAAGGGGAATAACGCCTTATGGGCAATACGTCCTTCAAGATATATTCGCCAAAACGCCGCATGTGCATCTTTACGGAACTTTCCCAGGAATAGGCTACCCGCCGCCTTGGGGCCTTATCAGCGGTCTGATGTACTCGCTGTCTTCAGCGGTTGCTCCGAATAACTTGTACGCTTATGTTCTTGCGTTGAAGATGCCCGTCATATTGGCGGAACTCGCCGTTGCTGTCTTGGTTTATAATGTTTTGAAGGCGAAGATAGATGAACAAGTTGCCTCGAAAGCCTTTCTCCTATTCTTGTTCTGTCCGTTCATAATTTCAGTTGGCACTATTTGGGGCATGTTTGATGTACTTGCGCTTTTCTTCGCTTTGCTTTCTGCTTACGGTCTTTATGGCAATTGGAAGCTTTCTTCGTTGTTTTTGTCAGTCGCCTCTGTTCTTAAGGTGTTTCCGCTTGTACTGGCTCCGTTGTATTCTGTGCTTCTTTACAGGTCTACTCGAAGCCTGAAAGTTGCTTTTCAGTTTTTGCTTTTTACAGTCGCCTTGACAGGCTTCTTCACGATTGTTCCAATGATCGTGTTCAGTTGGCCATTTTCTAACCTGTATAACGCATTGGCTTATCATGTTACTACGGTAAATCCCTCGTATGATAGCCTAGCAACGTTTCCTTACGGAGCAGCAAGTTCTCTTAACGCTTTTACCTTGTTGAATACTTTGGCAGGCGTAACACTTCAGCCGCCATCGGTTTTCATGTACGCGTGGATTCCGGCGTGCATTACCGTCTATTTGTTGCTTTCGCGTGTGCGGATACGAAATTCTGGTTTCCCATTGACTGTCCAGTGGTCGCTACTTCTGTTGCTTGCCTTATTTACGACGCGTGCGTGGGTTTCTGAACAAAACCTCACTTTCTTGTTTGCTTTTTTGGCTTTGAGTGTCTTTCTTCAGAATCCTGAGAATTTGGGGACGGTTCAGTTGCTGTGGATTTTGCTTTTCAGCTTTGTAATGGTGCATGTGCCTGTAATAGCTTTCTTTTGGCTTCCATATCCTTGGACGCTTAACGCGGCTAGTTCTTTTGCTGACGGCCCCTTGGGGTGGACTCGGCTGCTGTTGATGACGTTGTTGACGTTTAGCTGGCTTGCTTTGTCGTGGCATTACGTGGCTAGAAAGTTGAGGTGGCAGTCATGAGGGTTTTGACACTTCTTCTTCACGATGAGCGTTTTAGCGGTTGGACGATAAGGGATAAGCTTGTCCGACAGCATTTTTCGCTTCAATACCTTCGTTTTTGCAAGCAGAGGGGTTGGGAGCCACTGCTTTACACGTTCCATCAGCAAGCGAAAGCTAAGCAAATTCACTGGCTGGATGATGGTGTAGTTAAGATTTTTCCAGTAAAGTTTCGTTTTCCGCCGTTTCAACGTTTCGGCAACGACCACAATCCGGAGTCTATCATGCGAGAAGCATGTAGCGACCAGCCGGATTTGGTGCATTTTCACAATTACTATCTGTTTTCGTTTCCTTACACTGCGGTTTTTGTTAAGGAAAAGCTTAAGCGGCCTTTGACTGTGCAGCTTCACGGCTACAATAACAGTTCTTTGCGGAAATGGCTTTACCTACCATGCCTCCTTGCGCTTAAAAAAGCTGATCGCATTCTTTACAGTTACAGGCCTGAGGAGTTTCAGTACAGAAAGTTAGGGGTTATGGAAAAAGCGGTTAGAGTGCCTATTCCAGGTATTGACCCGGAGATTTTCAGGAGACAGAGACACAGTGATTCGAATCGTTTGTTGTACGTCGGGAGGATTCCTAGGCCTAAGATGGCTCATGGAGAAAAATCGCCATTCCTCTTGCTTCACCTTTTGCGCAGACTTCTGCACCGGCTGCAAGATGTGACTTTAGATGTGGTGGGAGATGGGCCTGGATTGGATTATTGTTGTCGTTTAGCTCACAACCTTGGTGTAGAGGATCATGTTGCTTTTCACGGTTATGTGCCCTACTGTAGACTACCCAAGTACTATCAAGCCTCAGCGTTGACTTTTTCGCCTATCCGGGTTTATGATGTTGACGGGTGGTTTGATGGTGCCATGCAAGAAAGCCTTGCATGTGGCACTCCGGTTGCAGCGTTTAAGGCAAGGTCAAAAACGCCTCTACGAGGAACTTACGGTTTTCTCTTGTCGAATGATATGGAAAAGGCTGCGGTAGAAGTTTCGACGTTGTTGAAAGCTCCGGAGGATATGGATGAAGTCGCTGAAGCAGGGTCGAGGTTTGTGCGCGAAAACTGCGCTCATGCTAGGCTGGCTATGGAATTGCAGGAAACTTGGGAGGGGTTGACTCGAGCATGAGGTTAAGCATAGTTGTTTGTGCCTACAACGAGGAAAAATCAATTGGGTCTCTTATCGAGAATCTTATGCGTCAATGGGTTCCTCCAGAAATTACCAGTAGCGAAATTATTGTAGTGACCTCGGGATGCACAGACAGGACTGCTGAGATTGTGAAACGGTGTATGACTGGGAATGCAAAGATTAGACTTATTGAAGAGGCAAAAAGATTAGGTAAAGCGTCAGCGTTGAATAAGGCTTTTGCGGCCTCGACTGGCGACTATATTGCCTTAGTTCCTGCAGATGTTTTCCCTGCGGATAACGCCCTGCTTAGTCTTCTTGTTCCTTTTAGGAATAGGAATGTTTCTGCGGTGAGCGGGCGTCCAATGCAGAATCCTCGGAACGCGCCTAAGGGCTTCATGGGTTATTTGGCTAACATGACGTATCGGCTTTGGGGAAGGCTTATGGAGAAGCTTAACGACAGTGGTCAGGCAGCCCACTGCAGTGGAGAGTTTATGGCTATAAGAAGTGATGTTAGGACTATTATCCCTGATGGATGTGCAGCTGATGATTCTTATATCGCTATTGTGGCAAAAAGGAAGGGTTTGATAGAGTTTGCTCCAAAGGCCGTTGGCTACAATCTTCTGCCTTCTAATCTTCGTGATTATGTGAATCAGAGGAGAAGGTGGCTTTATGGACATTTTCAGACGAAGAAGTTTACAGGTGAGTATCCGACGGTGTTGGACACGATGGTCTTGTCTAGACCCAGCGTTGTCGTCCAGGTGTTAGCTGAGGAGATCATTGAGCGGCCGAGGGAGATAGCTTACTTGATGAGTGCCGTAGTGGTTGAAGCCGTAATCTACATGTTGTCCATGCTTGACCGCGTTTTTTGTCGCCAGTACGGTGTGTGGCCTGTTATAAGGTCGACGAAATATGTTGAAGCCCAACCGATCTGTGAGGAGTTGCAATGAGTAAACTGTGCATAGTGGTGCCTACTTACAATGAGGCTGAAAACCTCCCTAAGCTTGTTCCGGAAATCGAGAAGGTGTTGTGGATCCGGGATTTTAGGCTTGTGATTGTAGATGATGATAGCCCAGATAAGACGGCGCATGTTGCTGAGAAGCTGAATGACGTGTATGGAAATATTATTGTTCGACGTAGGGAAGGAAAGTTTGGGTTAGGATCTGCTGTTGTGGAAGGCTTAAAGATTGCCCTTGCAATGGATGATGTTGACAGAATTGTGACGTTGGACGGGGATTTATCGCATAGCCCGAGTGAAATTCCTAGTCTTCTTTGCATAGCTGAAAAAGCGGATCTTGTCCAAGGAAGCCGGTATGTTGAAAATGGGAGCATAAATGGTTGGGTTCCCAGCAGAAGGTTAGTGAGCCGGGTTGCTAACTTGGTTTGTAGGCTGTTTTTCAGAACGTTTATCCACGAGCACACAGGCAATTTCAGGGTTTATTCAAGGAAATGTGCCCAGGCAGTTGTGAAGTATACAACCTGTAAGGGTTTTGAATGGGTTGTCGAAGCCATGTTTGTAGCCAGAAAGCATGGTTTCGTGGTGAAGGAAGTGCCTATTGCTTTTAGCGACCGGCGCAATGGGAAAACTAAGCTGAAGGCCTTAGACGTTGCCAGTTGGGCCCTTTTTGTGGCGAAAGCCATCTTTTAACGGCTCCCAGCGGTGGCGAGCTTTGCTAGACATCAGCCTTCTTTGGCCGTGATGCCTCATCCAAGCCGTGTTATCCATAGATCGTCAACTTTTAGTATGACGTCGACAACAGCGCCCATTGTTTCAACTACTACGTACACGCTTTCGAGCACGTCTTCAGACTTAAGCGACCATGCCAAGTCGATGTATCGTGTCAAGTCTAAGGAGTAGCTTGTCCATCCGCCAATGGTGGCTTGGCCAATTTTGTACTCTACCACGTCTCCGCCTCGATAAACCGTGTTGCCTCCGGATTTGATGTTTCCTGACGGATGTCTAAGTGTGTTTGGGCTGTCCCAGAAGTCCATTTCAGTGTAGACAACTGAGCCGTCGCTGCGTTGAACAGCGCAGGCTAAGGCAATTCGTAGCCATTCGCTGTCTGCTTCGTAGTGGATGGTGGCGATGTTGACGCGGAAGCCAGCCATGAGCTTTATAGGTGTTGATGTATAGAGCTGAGTTTTCTTGTTTGATTTGAAGCTGGTCGTCCACCAAGCGCCGGTGGCAACATGTCCAGCTTCACCTGCTGTTGTTTTCAGGGTTATTTGTGTTTCGTTGTCGAAGGTGACGTTCCAATCTGAAGCGGTTGTGAGTCCCGTGGAGTGGGGGTTCCAATAGATTCTGTTTTCAGCTTCGGTCAGTGAAACGTCGCCGTCGGTGTTGATGATTTCACCTGTGCTGGATGTGAGGGTTGAGTCTTCGGCTGATTCGCCGAAGGTTCGGCTTGAAAGGATATTTGTGGTCAGAAGCAAAGCTGCGAATAGCGTTGAGAAGAGCATGAGGTTTTTGTACTGCTTTCTCATTTTGATCTGTCTCGGTGTATTTGTGTTGAACTGTTTCGGGGTTGTACGTGGATACGATATGTCTAATTTGGGACATATCTACTAATTAGTTATGCCTTTGTGCAGCTTATAAATTTTGTGTATTTGTGTTGAACAGTATTCGTGTTGAGCAATAAGACAATAAGCTTTATTAAGACTTAATATTCAATTAATTATATGGATAAGTATGACAGTTCGGCTTACGCGTAGACTCGTTACGACGACAGCGTTTGCTGTGTTGGCTGTGGGAACAGTAGCTGCCTTCGTCGCCTTTGGGGTGGTATCTAATAGCAGGAGTATCCAAAGTTTTGGAAGTGTGAAGGCAGTTAACGTTGGTGTTTATTGGGACAGTGGTTGCACCAACGTGACATCAACTGTTAACTGGGGGATGCTATCGCCTGGGGATTCGAAGAACGTTACTTTGTATGTGCGGAATGACGGAAACGTGGCTGTGAAGCTGAGTTTGACTGTTCAAAACTGGAATCCGTCTAATGCGTCAAACTATATGGGGTTAGCTTGGAACCGGGAAGGGCAAATCCTAGGCTCTGGATCTGTGGTGGCAGCGACTCTGACTCTTTCAGTGTCTTCTGGCATAAGTGGAATTACGAATTTCAGTTTTGACATAGTAATAACTGGTGTAGAGCAGTAAACACGAAAGGATTTGCATACATGCGCTTCGTTTGAAGATGGTGTGTTTCTTTTAGTGTTTTGGTTGCATTTAAACCTATGCGCGTGGCATTAGGGCGTATCTTCTTTAAAAGCTTTTTTAATCTTCTTTAAAAACTTTTTAATTTACCATTAAAATTAGTTTTAAAAGCTTTAAAGGCAACCATTAAAAATCCATGTTTAAAAGGTTTAAAAGGTTTAAAATGCTTAATATATTTAAAAGGCTAAAATTTTTAATTGAAGAACCAGACAATAGAAAGGCGCGTGCATCTTCCTTGGTTTTTTGAAAGATTCTTAATAGTTTACACTGGATCGCCTCAACCGCAAGTTTTGAGTGCAGGATGCATGCGCGCGCATAGGCCCTTCTCTATTTTGAGTGTTTTAGGGTGGACTTGAAAAAGATAAGCAGAGATGCTGTGAAGAGTCCTAAGTAGACTAGGTGGGGGACTAGAAGTGATGGTGGCACTGCCATGGGAAAGTGAAGGAATGGAGGCAAGAGAACTGTGAGGATGGGCACTAAGAGCGGCAAGGTAAATTGGCGGGGGCTAAGGAGCTTCTGCATGTCTTTTGTTGTGAGCATTATTACGCATGCTGTTAGGAAGCTACTCCATTCTAGTAGTATGTTGCCCAGGCTTGTGATTGGAATTCCTAAGCCGTACCATGCTTGCGTTATTGGCCAAAGCATCTGTATTCCTCCACCTGTTATGAGGTCGCCGATTAAGCTGTGTTGTATTAGTGCTGCAAAATATGGTATGGCCTTTTTCTTGTAGATGGCAAACGCTGGAATGAACATTATTGAATGGACCACTATTGAATGTGCTAGGCCTCGGTGGTACAGGCCGGGTATGAGTAGGTCTATATCCGGGATTAAGCCTAAAAGGAATATTAATGGAAGTTTCAGTTTTACTTTTAATGGTTTTGTGCATATTTTGGCAACTAAGTATCCCAGTGAGAGGTGGCCGACTGCGAACGTGTGTTTAGCCCTCTTTTGTTTATCAGAAAGATGTGGTTCTTTGTTTTATTGCTTATGTTTGTGACGGATGAAATTGCATTATCGTGTCTATTGGACTTAGGAGAAGCCTCATTTGATGTTCATGGTCACGTTTAGGTGTCGAGTAGCTGCCAGATTAGTGGGGGGTTGGCAGAATAGCTCTCGGCACTTCAATGGAGTTGTTCGTGCTTATGATAAGTATCTACGTTCGCAGGTACGTCAAAGAAGAAGTAGGCATATTATGTAGGGGGTGAAGCACATTATAAAAAATGAAAGCCACACAGTTTTGTTCCAATCATACAAGTCCTTGCCATTGCAGAGTGGTAGGGGGATAGTGTCGAAAAAGGCTGCTGTGAGGCAGATTACGAGGCCCATGTTGCCAATTAACCTGAAACCGTTGACGAATAGCAGATAGAAAATGATTGTAAAGATTTGGAGGAAGATAATTCCTGAGAGTGAAACTAGGCCAACTGAGCGTTTGTCATCTTTGGCGGAGTGAAGTCTTGTATGGCCGGGTGATGAAAATGGAGCTTTGAGGGCTACGGATGATACGAGAAACATGGCAATTCCGACGTACCATAGATGATACTCGGCCAGTACACTTTGGCTTCTGGCTACAAAGCCTTTCAAGAGGTCTTTGACAAGCTCTGCAATCATACTTGTTGCCAAAACGATAGGTATCAATGATAGGATTTCGTTCAGGGTCCCCGCTTTGGCATAGGAGAATGCAAAGGTAATGACCAGCAGAGATACCGCGATGGAAAATATTTGCTGCTTTGTAAACATGAAATAAGCTTCTGGTCTAGGCTTGAAGGATCCTTTAGTCTTTGAAGATATGAGATTTTTTAGCCATTTTTTGAATGAGGAGGGAAAAATGTCAATGGCTCTTTCTGCCAGTTTGCCGATTGAGAGATTACCTAGACTGCCTGTAGCGGATGTAGCTGCTGAAACCACACTTGTAATGCCTATAGTTAATGCACCTGCGGCTAAAGCTCCCTCAGCAGGAGGTGCCCATGTGGTTTCTGGTGGAATTGTTTTTAGGCTCTCGCTCACCGTGTTGGCGAACTCTGTGGCGTTTGCAACGGTCCGGAGCCATCCTGGTTTGGAGAATGGAGGAGCTATTATGCCTGGTGAAGGATAGACAGCCCAGTATTTGAACCAGTCGCGGGCGGAATCGGTTATGTTTATTCCTTCTATGTCCAGTTCGTTGAGTCCTTGAGGCACCGCCGTGCCGTTTATGACGGCTATGAGATCATCCCATTGGTCAATGCCTCCGTCTTTATCTAGGTCGCTTGTGGCGTTGTTGTTTCGGACGTTTGGTCTTCCATCTGTAGCTAAGTTGATGACATGTCTTGCGTTTTCAAAGTTTGGTGATTTCTTGAGTTCCTTCCATCCCAAGTACAATCCATGCGCCATAGGGGTTTCTGCATTGCCTTTTGGCATCATGAGAATTTGGTTAGTTATTGAGTCATAGTTTGTGTCATTTACAACTGTAGCAGAGATTTCAACTTTTGCGTATCCCTGACTTTGTGGGTAACCGAATTGAATGATCGAAAGTTCGAGAGAGCCATCATGTGGCAAAGTAGTGTTTACTGCTATGGCCATTCCTAACTTGATTATGTCCCATAAGGAATTTTTTACGCTGATTGAGCCATCTATGATTAGGCACAATTGTGTTTTAACTGAATTTTCCGATGCTTGTGATCTCCATTCGGACTCGGAGTAGGAGGCTTGAATGGAAAGAACTATAATGACAAATAGAAGAATTAGTGTTGCGTTAATGATCGCTTTTCCTTTTATCTTCATTTATTCACACGCAGATTAGATTGGTCTAAGTTGTTGGTGGACGGGCTGGATGAAGGCAGACGAGCCGAAGGGTTTTCAGCCTCAATTTCAGGTTTCTTTTTTCCTTTCAGCTAGAGAAAAGGTTAAGATGCCTAAGACAATGGTTCCGAAGCCTAAGATAAGCAAGGGAAGTGCAGTCCACTGGTACTGAAAACTCAGCCATGGCTGTAGCCTAAAATAGATTAAAAGAATAGCGCCTGATGCGTATAGACTGCTTCCAACTCCAGTTAGCGTGTATCCCAAGTACTGCCACTGAGATGAACGCATAGGTTACATCCACCGTGTTAGGTCTCTCTTATTTTTCTTGTTCTCTCTCTTAAAACGTGTGCTCCTGCTTTGTAGTCCATGTCTTTAATTATGTGCTCGTATGTGTTGGGAATTCAGAATAAGTATCTCAGATTTATATTTGTTTCAGTGTGGGCTTCTTCATCAGGGCGAAGATGGCAAGGGCCGCGATTAAGGCTGTTGTTAGTCCTATTGTTCCTAACGGGTTTTCTGGTATGACAAAAGTTGGGTGTTCTGGATCTGGATCTCCAGTGGGGTGAGGCGGTGGATGTTCAGTCGGAGGAGGTGGGTGTGTGTTTCCTTGCGTATTGCCTTGCAGGCCAAGGTAGTCTGTTGAAACAAAGTACCCTGGTATGATGACTAGTAAGAATATTAGTAGCAATAGCGCAATCCATCTTCTTGACACTTTTTCACCTGCAAAATTAGGGAAATACTTGTTTATATTGTTTTATGGTAATTTAATATAGAGGATTTGGAAATTTTGTGTATGCATGCCTTGCTTTCGTTGAGTTTGAAAGATGTTTGGAAAATGATGTTTACTTAGTCGGCACGCGTAGTGCTGTTTCAAGTTTCAGATTTGCTTTATGTTCTCTTATGATTGCCGCCGTGGCAAAGGTTAGGGTTAAGGCTAATAGGCTTAGGGTGACAGGTGTGAGTCGTATTCCAAAGGGGGTATAGTTTAGAAGTAGACCTACTATTGGGACTAGGGCTAGGCTCATTCCTATGCTCAGTGCGATGCGTTCTATGTTGTCGAGTTCTGTTGACGATGTTTGGATTGGGACTTTTGTTGGGAATAATGCTCTTATGAATGTGTAGCCTGGCATCCATAGGACGAAGACTGAGCCGAATACGTATCTGACGTATACGATTGGGTAGGATTCTTCTGGCACTGTGAAGACAATTATTGTTGTTGCTATGGCGAGAATTATCGTAGTCCAGTACCAGTAGGCTTGGCTTGTTTGGAGATAGTTGATGAATGCTGTAGGAGTCTGAGGAGGTGGTTCTTTAAGAGTTATCTTTCCTTCGTTCTGCAGGAGCAGAATTTGATCAACTACTTCTTGCCGGGATAGATGAAGTTTTTGTTGGACGAGGTCGGTTAGTCGTTCAACGTTTGAGGGTTTTTCGTTTTTCACTGTTTGAAGTATGATTTGCTGCATTGCCTCTTTCTCTGATTGTTTCTTGGCCAACGAAGAACAGGCCCCCATTTTTGGCGAGTGTTACGATATGCAGTGATCGACGCTTCAATTCTGTGCATATTGATAAATAAAGGCTAGCTTTTAGCGATGGTGGCGGGTGCTTGTTTCTTTTGTCTTGCGTATTTTCCGGCGAATAAAGCGGCAAGTAGAGTGATTGCTATGATCAAGGGCATAATGAAGTTCGGCGGAGATTCGGATAGGATCATCGGCATTGTAACAGTGATTTGTTTGTTTTCGGTCATGTTTGTCGTCGTTTGGTTTGAGTAGGTACCATATGTAGTTTTTATGGTGTAGTTTCCATAGTAATAGTTTCCAGTTGAATTCATCATTTTTTCGTAGAGCGTGAAGTTGGCTAATCCCTTTGAGTCGGTTGCTTTTGAGCTAGCAATCGTGTTGTTTTGATAGTAGATTGTTACATTTGCGGATGGTATGTCTTGGGAAGTTAGGTCGACTACGTGGATGTCGAGGTGCCATAGGATGTAGACTTTGGCTTCGTTTTCGAGGGTTATGCTGTTGTATGTGGTGTTTATTAGGGAAATGGATGAATTTGAGTAGGCGTTTAATCGTTTTATTGAAGAGTCGTAGAGATTGAGTATAGACTTGTATTTTGCGTTTAGGTCTCCGACGATTTTGCTGTCTGAAATGTTGATCACTGAGTTGCCGTAAGCCCAAACCTGTTTTAATTCAGATTTGTTTATGCTTACGCTAGATTTGCCATAGAACTTCAATATCCAATTCAATACGTAGGTGTTGGCTAAGGTAATGTTTGGAGCTTTTCCGTTTGGAAGAACAGCTACTGAGAAGTCGATCAAGCTGTTCCAGTAATCAGAAAGATATGGCTTGATGTTGGTAATGGAACAATTTACGGAAGAGTGGGATATGTCTACATACTCTATTGAAGAGTTTAGTGCGGTGAGGGAGGGGGCATCTTGGAAATTTGTGCGGTAGATTATAGAACGGGAGAGTTCAGCAACGGAAGAGTCGTACAGTTTTATCGTTGCATAGGAGGTAAGGTCACGAGCAAGCATTGAGCTGTTTTCGTAAAAAGAAACATCTAGGTACAAGCCGCTTGTCAAGATTGTCGCATTTTCTATACACAGTCGAGGTTTCCCATGGAGGGGGTTTCTTAGGGTTACGTTGAATTGATTATTTTTTGTCTGTGTGAAATTTATGATTGCGTTTTTTACGAATAGGGTGGCGTTCTCTTCTAGGATTATGCTTCCATTTAGAACGAAGACTTCGTCGATGATTGTGAAGTTTTGATTTCCGTTTATTATGAGATTTCCTTGATGTACTGTCGGAGATGAAGCTGATGACGAGTCGGTCTTTGAGGTGTTTCCGTTCGGAATGAAATAAATCGATGCTGTGAATAGCAGAGAGAATAGTAGTATCACGTTGGCTTTCAAATCGTTCATGTCCCTTTCTCGCTTGACGCATGATTCAGCGCGCGATTGTAAGTATTTACATGGAATGTTTTCTTCTACAGACTATGACTGCTAATAACGTTGCTATCATGAATAGTGGTAGAACAATGAATGATGGAAATTCTGGTATTATGAATGGTAGTTGTATGGTGATTTGTTTGTTCTCTGTCATGTTTACGAATTGTTGTTCTTCGAGCAACTCGTATTCTGCGGTTATGGTGTAGTTGCCGATTAGGGAACTTCCAGTGGCATTCATCATCTTTTCCATTAATGTCAACTTTGCCCATCCCTTTGCATTAGTCAACTTTGATTCGGCAATTGTTGCGTTTGGATAGGTGGCAGTTACGTTCGCATAGGGAACATCTTGACCAATTGAATCTATCACATGAACGCCTAGATACCAGCAAACATAGACCTCAGACTGATCGTAGACATAACAGTAGTCGCTTGTTGAGTTCACGAGCCAAACTCTAGGACTGCCATAATCGGAATATAACCACTGAGTTGTTGAGTTGTAAATACGCACAGTGGAATTATTGGAACTTCCCACGCCAGAGCTGAAGGATGAGTCATAGACTGAGACAAGCGTAAGATCATATACATAAATACTTGACAATTCACAGTTGGATATTGTTGCGTTTGAAAAGCCCTCTAGGTCGAAAGTCCATCCGTCAACCTGAGTATCCGTCAATGTGAAGTTTGGAGCCCAACCACTCTGTGCAACAGTAGCTGAACAGTTAAGTTGAAAGTTCCAATAACTAGCGAAGCCTGCCTCAAGTCCAGTAACAGAGCAGTTTGCGGAGCGACTGTTTATATATGCTTCTTTAATTGTAGAGTTTGACACGTTGACGCTTGACCTTTCAGAAGCCTCCAAGCACCCGAGTGTACAGCTGGAGATGTTGAAGCTTGAATCGTCCTGGGTAGAGAGAAGGAACAGGTATGAATCTGACAAGTTTACAACGGAGAAATTTGCAGCGTCTATAATATGCATCGTAGAATCTGATATCGACACAACGGAAGAGTTTCTTGCAAATATTAGGGTGTATGTTACTGTTAGATTGTTTATTGATGCCGAACTGTTTCCATCAAAATATATTTCTTGATAGTGATTGTTTGTAGTTATTGTGGCGTTTTCCATAAGAAGACGTGGGTTGCCATCAGCTGGGTTCTGAAGAGTCATGTTAAACTGATAATCTGTGACCTGTGTAAAGTTTAAGATAGCATTTCTCAAAACTAACGTAGCGTTCTCCTCTACTATTATGCTTCCGTTGATGTCAAACCTTCCCTCAATCGTGGTTACGTTGTTTCCTGTAAGAACTAAGTCTCCTTGATGGATTGAGGAAGCAGCCTGGGCGGCTGAAATGTTTCCGCTGTGTACAAATGCAACACTAACCAGCAAAAACGAAACAAGAATAGCAAACACAAGTCTTCTCATGATACAACACTTACCACAGAGTTTCCAACGTCAAGTATATCGTCTATATTATTTTTATGACTTATGAGAGAATGCCGACGTTTGAATCCCAAAAAAATCTATGCGCGCGCATGTTTTCGCGTGAATGCTTCTTCTCACGGTCCTGTAACTTAAGAAACGCATTTAGGAAATGCGCGCGTGGATCTCGAAGCTTTCCTGTAGTTCTGATTATGGCAATAGCTTGTTTTTCTTCGGTAGCAGAAAGAGACCAAGGCCCGCGAATAGTGCTAAGATTGCGCCAATAGTTCCTAGTAGTGTTTCTGGTATTATGTGCATGTGGCCAATATTGCTGATTTGCCCTTGTGCTACGTATTCTGGTCCAGGTTTTTTGGTGTAGTGAACCGTGGCTGTTGTGCATACCTTGGCGTTGGATGGTACGGTCCATGTTACGTCAACGTATTTCACTCCGCCTGACTCTTGTACTGGGACGTTGTTGAATTGTGTGGTTTCACCTCCGCCTGATGTGTTTGTCCAGCCAATTTTAACTGTGATCTTGTCACCGGTGTTGAATTCTGTGATTCCTAGTACTCGGATGTAGTAGGTGTTGCCGATGATTACGAAGTAGGTGTCTCCATTTGGTCCGGCTTTTGGGGCTTCTGTGGTGTGTGCGCTGTCTACATAGACGTATAGTACTCCTGTTCCTACGTCTGGGTTAGCCTTGGCGAAGGGAATGAGCAGGGCTATTGCAGAAATTACTAGGACGCCAATTAGTACATAGCGTATATGCTTGTACATCTCCTCTCTTCTCCTTGAACATAGTTTGGCATACAGGAATAAAAAGTGCTATGGAAATTCGACGGGGATTTTCTATAAGAAATCTTCATCGACGCCCGAGGGTCCTGAACTAGTCTATGATGTTATTATTCCGTAAATGCGTATGGCAACGGTGACCATGAACAATAGCCCCATTATTAGTGCGGTTGTTCTTAGTCTTCTTTTGTCGATTAGCATGTTTACTTGGCCGTAGTGGGGGGAGGTTAGTTCTGCTGTGATTAGGAGGATTATTGCTGTTATGGCTAGCCAGAGGCTTATGTCGTCGAATGTTAATGGAAACTGCATTGTCATTCCTCCAAGATCTTGTATTGAATATTAATTGTCTTGTTGTCTTCGGATGTTTCGTCTTTTTCTATGTTGATGGTTTTGCCCGTAGCCCTTGCTAATGCGCAGGCTATGGCGCTGCATAGTGGGCAGCCGATTGAGCCGCATATGTTTTGGAGTTTTCTTGCTTCTGGGCAGAAGTCTTTGTAGACTGAGTCTGCGATTGTAACGCTGACGATGTTATTTTCCTTTTCTATTTGGAGGTCTTGTGCGATTTCTAGGTTTTCGATGAAGAGCTTTGGCATGTTTCTTTGTAAGTAAGCTAGGTCTGTTCTTGCGAAGTTTGTTCCTAATTCTTTCTCAAACAGGTTTGTTAGGCTTAGTCCAGGCGGGGTTAGGCATATTCCTTGAGGGTTTTTTGAGAATGTTTTTTGTTCGGATATTCCTTCGACGGGGGGGATTTCGCTTTCTTCTTTTTTGGGAATGTAAACTATTCCAGATTTTGGGTCTCTTTGGTATTTTGGTGGAAGATAGATGGCTTTTCCCTTGTAGTCTAGTTCCTTTATGATTTTGCTTAGGCTTTCGAGGGATGAGAGGGCTGTTGAGTCAAGGAGTTTGGATTTTACGTGTCTTTCATGTTTCAGGTATAGAAGAAGGGCGCCCCAGAAGGTGAGGCCTAAGCCTATGAAGGCGAGAATGGAAGAGACGTATACTATTGAGAAGATAAGAGCAAGTGTCCCTACGAGTGCGAGGATGTAGCCGCTTATTCTTTCGCTTGCCGCTCGCTTTCTCTTGGGTGTCTTTGAGAACATTAGGACCACAACTTTAGGCCTTAAGCCTTAAGATATCGTTTGGGCATCAAGTGTTTAAACGTTGCTTTAAGAATTTGGCAGCCTGTTTGGTTTTAGGAGGAAAAATACGAAAAAGAGTAAACGATCAATACGTCCGTTGGGCGGATTTGACGCCTTACGCTGTAGGGGTGGTCGCGTTATTGAAGATGTTTAGACTTCTTTCTTTGCTCTTATGGACTTTAGTCCGA
>CAZUFG010000014.1:0-17985 GCA_964618655.1 uncultured Candidatus Bathyarchaeia archaeon
AGATGGCGAACCATCTGGGATTAAATCCCGAAGAGGTTGTTAAGAACATCATCTTCGCCGAAGCGTTCACGTCAGATCATCAAGCGTTTCTTGTAGACAACGCAGATGAGGTAGTGAAGAAAAACAATATTCGCTTAATAATTGTAGACTCCCTAACTTCTCATTTTAGAAGCGAATATTTGGGTCGAGAAATGCTGGCAGAGAGACAACAGAAACTCAACAAACACATGCATAAACTGATTCGTTTGGCTAGAGCCTTCAACGCCGTCGCGGTTGTGACGAATCAGGTAATGGCAAAACCTGACGTTTTCTTCGGAGAAGCAGTTCATCCAATTGGCGGTCACATTGTCGCACATACTAGCCATACTCGCGTTTTTCTCCGAAAGTCAGCGCGTGGACCCGTAAGAATCGCGCGATTGGTTTCCAGCCCATATCTGCCAGAAGGCGAGGGAGTTTTCAAAATCACTGAACATGGAATAGAAGACGTGACTGAAGAGGAACAGCCGAGACGAAAGTAAAATGCCCATCTCACCAGCCTTCGTAACCCGATTCTTCCAACTTGCGGCGAAAAGACAGTTTGCCGAGGCAGAACGCATACTCGAACGACTAAAAGAGAGAATACAGAAAACAAGATGGAACAAGGGCTATTTCCGAGCATTACAAGGCATCCTCCTGGCCCAAAAATCAAACAACGACCGATACGCGTTTCTCTCCAACATGCACCCTACCACCGAAGAGGAACTGAAAAACCATAGGCGCGAATTCCTTAGACACGCTAAAGACAGGTTTCACGCAGACTACGACCGCGGATTCTTCTCCGCATGGGCAGACTACATGCGCGTTCTTTCTAAAATGGACCTGAAGGAGGCGGAGGCTCCACCACCATCACCACCGTCACCACCGTCAAAGCCAGAAGAGGCGCCAGCAGAAGAAATGCCAGAAGGAGTGTTAGAAGAAGCGTCAGAGGAACAGCTTGAGGAAATATTGGAAGTGCCAAAGGAAACGCCAACGGGAGCTCCCAAGAAGCCGCCCATCCGCACTGGTCAAACTAGCATAAACCAGTTCATGGAGCCTCAGAAAATAGAGCCATCCGAACCAGCGTATAAAAAAGAATCCAAGCAACAGTCCAAGTAAGGAAATAGATGCCCATTTCTTTTTCCAGGATCGACTCACTATGAACGGAGTCCGACCATTAACAACTCGTTGCCGTTTGAGTTATTACGATATAATCTCCACGACTCCGTTATCATAGACGTTGTCGGACGTGTCAATCTCTCCCGAAATCACGCTGGTTTCAACGGAGAGAGTGTAGTTGCCATACGCCACGTTTGTGGTGTCCCACCTAAAAGTCTGGGTTATTTGGTCGCCTGGAGATAAGAGGTTGACGGTTTTGTTTTCGATTAGGGTGTCGTTGCGGTAGACCATCACATCGAAGGTTTCGACGTATTCGCCTTCATTTTTGACTACAACGGTTATGTTGACAACTGTCCCAGCTTTCACTTGAGTGGCATCTGGCGTAACGCTGAGTACGGCCACGTCATGGACGCCAACAACAGATACAGTGTCAGTGACCGAATTTTTGAGGTTATCATTGTCGGTTACGGTTAGGTTAACTAAGAAGTCTCCAGCAGTGGAGTAAACATGTTTAATGATGGAAGTAGAGACGGTTGTGATGTTGGTGTCGCCGAAGTTCCAAGTGTAGTTCACAATGGAGCCGTCAAGATCATAACTAGATGAAGCGTCGAAGGTTACGAGTTCGTTTCTGTTAGGTGTTTCTGGCGAGTGAGTATAAGAAGCTACGGGTCGGAATTTAATCGTGACTGTACTGCCGACAAGCGTGTTGTCGGCAAGGTCTGTTTCGCCTGGAATTCCGCCGGCTACGGCCTTAATTGTGTAGTTGCCTGATGGAAGGCCTGCCGTGTTCCAGTTAAACGTTACAGTGGTTTGGGTGTTTGGGGCTAAGCCAGTTACAGTTGTGTTTTCGATATGAGTGTCGTCATAATAGGCGACAACTATGAAGTTTTCTGTGAAGTCTCCCTTGTTTCTGACGGTAACACTGACATTAACTGGTTGCCCCACGAATACTTTTGTAGAAGAAAGTGTCACATTAACTACTCCCACATCGTGAACATAAGGATGCGCAAGCGTGAAGAACAGATTCCAAGCAACGATCCACGTGAGGAAGTATCCGCCTATTCCCATGGTGAAAACTTTAGACGGCTTCTCCACTTTTTTAATAAACCTTCGTTTAAGAACGTAGTAACTAAGGACGTAGAAAAGCAACGCGTATGAAAGGCCTGTCAAAAAAATGTTGATGTCGCCTAGTTTGTCTCCCGGTATCTGCCTAAAATAATTTTCCAGAGTGCATAGTAGGCCTGCAACTATGCCTAAACCGATTCTGATTGAATAAAGAAGGTTTAAAGGCTTCATCTGTAGCACCTTCTTGCGGTGGATGCGTTGAAGGAGGAAATGACCAGTTTCGACATTGCTGCGCTTACTCCTGAGCTTAACCAAACCATTAAGGGCACACGTATTGATAACATTTATCAGATTAATCCAACCACTTTGCTTTTAAAGCTTCGTAAACCATCCGCTCAGCTAATCATAGAGGCTGGAAAACGCCTCCACTTGACCTCATACACTCTTGAAAAACCAGAGAAGCCTCCAGCCTTCTGTATGGCTCTCAGAAAATACCTCAGAAACGCCGAGGTTAAAGAGGTTCGGCAACACGAATTTGAACGAATCATAGTAATCAAGCTGAGCGCAAGAGAAGGAGAATCTCAACTCATATCAGAACTCTTCGGCGAAGGAAACATCCTTTTAGTGAGTCCAGAAAACAAGATTCTCCACGCCTTAGCCTATCGGAGAATGCGAGACCGAAACATTCTACGCGGCGAAGTCTTCCAGTATCCTCCATCAAGCGGGAGGAACCCCCTTCATTTAAGCCGCCAAGGCTTCAGTGAAATAAAAAACCTAGGAAAACTAGAAATCGTTAGAGCCCTCACAAAATTCCTAAGCATCGGCGGACTGTACTCAGAGGAAATTCTTCTCCGTGCGCATGTTGAGAAAAACATTCCATGCGAAGCACTTACAGAGCCAGAAATCGGCAGAATCTTTGAGCAACTCCAACAGCTTCTTTCCACCATTGCCAACGGAAAAGTGAAACCCTGCATCGTGATAAATGAGCAAGGCGAATGGGTCGACGTGACTTCAATCCCGCTGGAAAAGTATGCTCAGTTTAAACATAAAGCCTATAGCAGTTTCAATGAAGCCCTAGACGAATACTACACGGAAATGACTCTGAAAGAAAAAGTAGTCGAAGTTTCTAAAGAAGTTAAGCAAGAATTGGCGAGACAACAGAGAGTTCTTGAGAGTCAACAAAAAGCGCTAGAAGACTCAAGGAACAAAGTTGAACAGAACAGAAAAATAGGCGATGCGATTTATGCACACTTCAACGACCTACAGTTTCTTCTTGAAAGAATCATGAACGAAAAAAGAGAAGGGAAGCCTTGGAACCAAATAGTTGCAAGCATTGAAAAAGAAAACGCGGCTAGACTGACTCCTGCCATTCACTTTCATTCTTTGGAGCCTCAACGCCTAATCCTCAACGTTACAGTGGACGATTTAACGTTTCCATTAAGCCTCCATCGTTCCATTCAAGCCAACGCAGCGAACTACTATGAAAAAGCGAAAAAGGCTCAAAACAAACTTGAAGGCGTCGAAAAAGCCCTACAAGAAACTCAGACCAAGATTGAAGGGTTGCAGCAAAAAGAAATGAAACAAGTTAGAAAAGTCGCTAAGCCTCTGCCAAAAAGACGAGAAAAATTATGGTATGAAAAGTTCCGATGGTTCCACTCTTCTGACGGCTTTCTCGTAATTGGGGGAAGAGACGCAACAACAAACGAGATTCTCATAAAAAAGTATACCGCGCCCCACGACATTGTTTTTCACGCAGATATTATGGGCGCGCCATTCGTGGTGATCAAAACTGAAGGAAAGCCTCTAATTGAAAAAACAATTACAGAGTCAGCCCAGTTTGCTGCCTCTTACTCTCGGGCTTGGAGAGAAATGATGGGCACGGTTAACGTTTATTGGGTGTCTCCTCAGCAAGTGAACAAAAGTGCGCCTCCAGGTCAAAGTCTTAGGAAAGGCTCATTCATGATTCACGGACGGAAAAATTATGTTCGAAACGTTCCTTTACAGGTCGCCATTGGAGTTAGAATGGAAGAAGAGCGTCCATCCATCGTTGGAGGTCCCCCAGATGCTATCGCCAAGCAGACAAAAATCTATGTCCAAATGATTCCAGGGAAGCAGAAAAGCAGCGAGCTTGCTAAGCAGATAAGACAGTTGCTAGTCAAAAAGGCTTCTAAACGCATACAGAAGCAAATTCTCGAAATCCCTCTGGGCGAGATACAACAGTTTATACCGCTAGGAAAGGGACAAATAAGATAAGATAGCCTCTAAATTCCAGAATAGTTCTAATAATTGCTAAATAGCATCGCCTAAGTTTCTAGCCTTTCCATCCATGGAGAATGACTATGCAAAATTAGCCGAAATCCCTTTTGTGAGTGATTGGACGACCTTTCTGAGAAGTTCCTAATTTTTTCACATAGTTTTCGTAAAAGAACTTTAGTTCTTCCCGAGCCCACCTTGAACGAGGTTTATGTTTCGAAATGAATAGTGATGCTTCTTTTAAGACTAAGAGGTTTTCATTTTTTAGTTTAACATAGGGAAGAAGAGCATTTATCATATTAAGAACTTGTTTCGGTTTAGTTATTCGAAGGTCCCATACTTTGCTTTCTTTACTTCTATACAGACCTCCAAGACCCACCATTCTTTTGACCAATTCAAGAAGAAGACGATTTTTATTAGAAATCACAAATTGCACTCTAGGCCAATGGTAGATTTTCTTTTTCTGTTCTTTTGAAGAAAAATACTTCTTTGAAGCAAAAGTTGGATTGGCACAGCCTTCGCCATCGAATAAACCTGCTAAGTAAGCTTTGTCTAGATCTTCTAGTTGAGAGAAATTAAGTTCTGGTTTCAAACCCATTACCCATAGTCTATTAACTTCTCAAACATATAAATTATCAGAAAGAGTCTATTTGAGAGGTGTGTGATAGGAGTGTCACAAACTTGCGAACTTTCTGACGATGAAAAAGCTGCCTTAAAATATAACCTAATCTACTTCACATCAGCCAGAAAATGTCATCCCGAACTTTTCGGGACCTCTTTTTGGAGTGACAGTTTTTATAAACGTCTCACCAGTGGAGAAGAAAGTCTCAAGCGAAAGGAAATTCTAGACAGAAATCGTAATCCAACGGAAAAGGCATATCAAATACTACCAACCGACACTCTGAGAGAGATCCTGAAAGAAATGAGAGAAGAGTTGATGAAGACAGAAACTAGAAGAGCCGAATTGGAAAGAAAACTTTCAGAATTTGAAACAAAGTATCGAGACCTTCAAAAGATGGAGAGGTATAAACTAATTGATGAAATTGCCGACAAGTTCAATTTTTTAGGTGTTGATGAGAATTGGATTGCTGTTCTGATTTGTTCTAATGTTGTAGAACAGGCCATGAAAAAGAAACTGGAGGATTTCGGTGTTATGATTAAAAGAGAACCTCCTCCATCATTTAAGGATATTAGACAAGCTTTGGGAGATGCTCTTAAAGAAAAAGAAAATCGCATACTTGATGCACTTTTTGAACCAAAAGAACTTTGGCGTATAAGAAGTAGAATAGATCATTGGGGATATAGATTGAAATTTGATAGGGACAAGGCTCGGGCTATTTTTGTCATGACCAAAGAGATTGTAGATGAGATTTGGCGTAGTCAATGAATGTTATATGTCTGAGTTTTAGGACTCCAATAATGTCTTACAAACATATTTTTAGGTATACGACTTTATAGTAAATCCGCTTCCTCTCTAATCAAACTGTGACTAACATGAAAGCACCCAAGTAACCGCCTCACTCTTACGTATTTCAGGAGTTAGGCAGTGGGTTGCCTCGATTCTTCTAGGCTCTCCTAAATAGTTTGTATTCCAGCAGCTCAACCTCAAAATGGGGACACTCTGAGACATCGTCTACCCGCGCCCTCAGTTTACTACAATAAACACTCTCAAACAAGTGAACAGCATACTTACAATTAGCACAACCACGGTCACCGCAGTTCCTCATACCCTCCAGCCCCACAATTTTCAGAAACCACAAGACGCCAATATATAGTATGTCGCAATAATTAATAAACATTTTCCGCTCACGTATTCGTTTTTTGACAAAATGAAGACTTTGTGGTGTGTTTTTGTTGTTTTGGGTTTTGTCTAGTCTGGTTTTCGGATGAGTTGTTGGCATATGTAGATGAAGTAGATGAGTGTGAAGATGGTGAGGAAGACCTCGAGTGAGAGGATTAGTTGATTGTTCTCTATGGCGTAGAAGTATCCTTGATGGAATATGTCAGTGAACACTAGGATTTGGAGGAACACTGCACCGGCGAGGCAGCTTAAGCCTAAAGTGTGGAACAACTGCCGCCTAAGTAAGCCTGTCTTCTTCTTCAATTGGCATCCAAAACGATTAGCCAGTGGATAATGAACTTAGAATTTATGAAGTTCAGATTCAGCACACTAATACGTAGGCAAGATATAGATTGTGACTTATCAGTCTTAAACATGCTGCATTATGAACTTGCCGTTCGGCAACATGCCATGATTATTATTAAGATAAATGTACTTCTTCGTTGCGTCTTGCTTTTTGACCGCTTCAATCATTTCTATCAGCTCTTGTTCAGAATAAATATAGGCGTACCATGTTTCTCTTCCATGCAACCTCAAGTAGACGGCGTCATTCATTGAAACAATTTCTCTAGGCAACCCCGGAGCGTCAACTGAGCAGAAGGCTGCTCCAACTTCTTCGCAAACTCTCTTCTTGCCCCACCAAGAGGGATGCCTAAACTCAACAACCGCAGAGTTACCTAGTTCTAGTTCTGAGAAAAAGCTTGAAATGAGGGCTATGTTTTCTTCAGAGGCTGTGAAATCGGGTGGCATCTGAAAAAGCCAAAAGGCAATTTTGTCTCTTATTTCTTTAAACAGCGATTCGAACTTGCTCCACGTTTTCACAGCGTCTGGTTTCAGCCTTCTGTAATGGGTTATGCTTCTATGAACCTTGATGCTGAAGTCAAAATCTTTTGGGCACTTCATCCACGTCTTAATCCAGCCTCTAGACGGAAAGCGATAGAAGCTGGCATTAATTTCCACCGTGTCAAAGCCTTGCCCACAATACCATTGGAAAGGCGTAGGTACGCCTGGATTCCAGAAGTAACTGTAGCCAGACGTGCCAACCCTAATCCTATTCATAGTCATTTACCACAGGATTTACAATTTAAATTAACGCTACGCAACAATTTAATAAACCCCTTAATTATCTGTCCTACTAGAGCGGTGATTAACTATGGCGGAGATGGGCATAAGAGCGCGAATGCTCGTCAAAGACGTTATGAGTAGCCCAGTCGTTACAATCCGAGAAAATGAGCCCGCTAATAAGGCGGCTCAACTAATGGATAAACATAACGTTGGCTGCATCATCGTAACCAGCAAGGAAGGGAAACCCCTCGGCATCATAACTGAACGTGACTTGGTCACTCGGGTTTTAGCCAAAAACACCCAAGCGAGCAAATTGCCTGTAAAAGAGGTAATGACGTCGCCCCTCATTACGATAGACCCAGACGAAACTCTGAGCGAAGCCGCTAGAAGAATGAGTCGACTCGACATTCGAAGGTTAGGCGTAATGTATAAGGGCGATCTTGTCGGGTTAATCTCCAGCAAAGACATTCTAGCCATTACGCCTGAGCTTATCGAAATCATGCAAGAGACGGCCCGCATTGAAGGAGGAACTGCACGGGAAGAGTTGCCAGAGTATTCTCCTTTGACTGGATATTGCGACCGTTGCGGACGATGGTCCGACGAACTTAAAGAGGTTGAGGGCAACTTCATCTGCGACGAATGCCAAATCGAGCTGAAAGGTGAATACTGAGAGGGCGATGGTTTGCGTGTTCAAGAAATAATGGACCGAACGTACCCTCCACTCTATGCAGATGAGTTTGCCACAAAAGCTCGGGCCGTTCTTCGAAACCGAGAGTTGCGGATTCTCCCAATTGTAGATGAGCAGAAGCGCCTTGTTGGAATGATTTCTCGTGGGGACATAATGGCCATCACGTCCTCAATTTCTCCCATCCGAGTGAAGGGAATCATGTCAACGCCTAAGTTTGTCGCAACCGTCGACATGGACGCGCTCCACGCCATACGAGAAATGATCCGCCTAGATGAATGGTACACTCCCGTTGTGAAATCTGCCCAGGACTCTAGTTATGTGGGAGTGCTTGGCTTAGAACATTTTCTAAGCGTGTTTTTAGAAAAGGGTTCGGCTAAGCTATCAAGGCCCATTTCTGAGACCATGTCAACCAAAGTCATCACTTGTTCCCCAGATGATGAGGTGGACAACGTCTGGCGTTTAATGCAAGAACGAGCCTTAGCTGGGATACCAGTCGTAGAAAAAGGAAAACTCGTTGGCATAGTGACCCAGAAGAACTTCCTAGACAGCGGAGTAATTTTCCCCATGTTTGAGGCTAAAAAGGGACGGTTTAAGGCTCCGTCAAAAATATCCTCTGTGATGAAAACTCCTGTTTTTTCTCTTAAGCCTACAGCCACGGTTCGTGAGGCTGCAGAACTTATGTTGGAGAGAAATATTGGGCGTGTGCCCATCACAGACGAGAGGGGCAAGCTTATTGGCATAGTTGACCGTGAAGACATTGTGAAGGCACTGCTTTAACGAGGTGAGGAATAGTTTGACCACACCAAGTAGCGGAAGAAGAGAAACTTTTCGACGCAGTTTAACGGAAAAGGGACCACTCGGCTTGAAAGCGCATCCTTCCAAGAAGCGTGAAGGAGAAATAATGAGCATTGCGAAGAGTCCAGTAATAACAATGGCACTTACGACGCCGATTTATGATGCCATAAAGATTATGGTAAAAGAGGGATTTCGACGAATACCAGTAGTGGATCCGGGAACTCGTAGGCTTCGAGGCATCATCACTGCCACCGACCTTATCGATTATCTGGGTGGGGGCGAAAAATTTCAGATAATTCAGCAAAAATATGCGGGCAACTTCTTTAGGGCGATAAATGAGCCCGTGAAGTCAGTCATGACTCAGAAAGCAGTTTCGGTTCTAACCTCAGCCAAAATCAGCGATGCGATGGAACTTATGAAAAGGCATCAAATCGGCGGCTTACCAGTTGTTGATGAAGAAAACCGCGTGTGGGCTATCATAACAGAAAGAGACATAATTGGAATTTTCACTGGAAAAATAGGCGGAGCCAAAGTAGCGGACGTAATGTCTCGAAAAGTTGTTACTGTGAAGCCCTCAACGCCTATCTCAGAAGCAGAAAAAATCATGACCGAGTACGGTTTTAGACGGCTACCAATAGTCTCAAATGGAAAGCTTGTTGGCATAGTAACCGTGATGGACATGCTACGCTATTTTGGTTCAGGCCAAGTTTTCAAGCACTTACAGTCTGGAACCATTGCACAGGTTTTGAGAACTCCGATTATTGAAATCGCCGTTAAAGACGTCATAACGGTCGACCCCAACGTTGACGTTGGTCAGGTAGCCGAGCTCATGCGACGGAGAGATGTCGGGGCTCTTCCGGTCATACAAAACGAGAAACTGGTTGGCATAATAACGGAACGAGACTTCTTCAAACTAATCGCCTGACAAAACTTGCCTTAGACTTCCGGAAACTTGAGGAAAAGTGTTTGCCCGTTGACCTAATTCTGCATAACATCAAAATATGTACGCGCGGAGAACTTGTAGAGGCAGGGCTAGCCATAGATGAGGGCAAGATTTTTAAAATAGCCAAAGAAACAAGCCTCCCTCAAGCCTCAGCCAAACTAAACTTGAAAGGACAGATAATCCTTCCTGGACTGATCGACGTGCATGTTCACTTGCGAGACCAGCAACTAGCCTATAAAGAAGATTTTTTCACGGGAACATCTGCGGCTGCGGCTGGCGGCGTAACCCTAGCCATCGACATGCCCAACAACAAGCCAATAACATCGGATTCAAAGTCATTGAAAGAACGTATGAGCCTGGCGGAAACACGGGCAGTCGTGAACGTCGCTTTCTATTCGGCTTTTCCAGAGAATTTGAGTGAAGTACCTTCCATAGTTGAGGAAGGAGCCGTGGCGTTCAAGCTGTTTCTGTCGCAGAAGATTGGTGGGCTAGACATTAGGGATGATGATGCGTTGTCGGCTGCGTTCGACAAAGTTGCGGGAATGGATGTTCCAGTTGCAGTGCACGCTGAAGATATGGAAACCCTTGAAAATGTTAGAGAGGGGCTACAAAGAGCTGGGCGCAAAGACTTAGAAGCCTATCTTAAGGTTCATTCACCCGCTGCTGAAGCGAAAGCAATTCATCGTGTCATTCGGCTTATGAAGAAGTCTGGTGTTCACGTTCACTTTTGTCATATCAGTTCTAGCAGTGGATTGAAGGCCTTCTTGAAGGCGAAGAAGTTGGGTCTTCCAGTCACTTGTGAAGTTACTCCGCATCATCTTCTTCTATCGTCGAAAGATTTGAAACACTACAATACTCTTGCGCTCACTGATCCTCCAATAAGGACTGAAAACGACATGAAAGCTCTCTGGAACGCCCTTAAGCATGGCTTAATCGACGCTGTTGCTTCAGACCATGCCCCGCATGCGGTGGAAGAAAAAGAAGCCAAGGCAGTTTGGGATGTGAAGACTGGCATACCTGGACTAGAAACAACGCTTCCGTTAATGCTCACGCAGGTAAACGAAGGGCGCCTAAGGATACCCGAGTTGGCTAGAGTGACCTCGGAAAGACCTGCAGAAATATTCAACATAAAGAATAGAGGCAGTCTAAGCGAAGGAAACTCTGCCGATCTTATAGTTGTTGACCTAAATCGGGAATACAAGATCGACTCGTCGAAATTCCATTCGAAGGCTAAGTTTTCGCCTTTCGACGGATGGAAAGTCAAGGGCAAGCCAACAAAAACCTTTGTAAACGGGCAACTAGTAATGGATGAGGGCGAAATAGTGGCAAAGCCCGGAACTGGTCAAATCATTCGGTGGGAAGGTTGAAGTTCGTAACAGATGGCATGCTTGGGAAACTGACTCGATGGCTTCGTATGCTCGGTCATGATGTTAACTACTCGAACTCGCTTAATGATGACCAACTAATGGAGGTTGCAAGAACCGAGCGTCGGGTGTTGTTGACTCGTGACCTTCAGCTTTATCAGAAGGCTATGACCCGTGGATTGAACGCCTTTCTAGTCGAAGGAAATACGGAAGCTGAAAAACTTGCCAACTTGGCTAAACGTTTTAGTCTCAAACTTGATTTTGATGTCACGATTTCGCGTTGTCCAAAATGCAACACCAGAATCGAGCCCATCGCCAAAGAAAAAGTCTTAGACAGAGTTCCTAAAACCACATCGTCCTACTATGAGGAGTTCTGGGAGTGTCCATGCTGTAAACAAATATACTGGCAGGGAGCCCACTGGAAACGAATTGACAAAACGTTAGAAGAAGCCAAAAAAACGCTAAAAACATAGTTTATGCTTTCATTCTTCGCTTTTCTTCTACGCTCTTCAGGTAGCTTCCCCTAATTTTTGTCGCCAACTTACTGTCCTCAATCACAAACGCGCCACGATAGCCGCATTGTCTACACTCCCAAATCGACCATAGTTGAGGAGTCCGCTTGCCCAAAATATGTTGGTGGAGCCGCATTTGGGGCAAAATTTCACCTTCTCCAATTTTTTCATCTTCATCTAATCTGAAAGAAAGAAAAGTAAGATTGAAAGTTTAGTCTCGGAGAAGCCAGCCAAGCGGAATGTCTTGGTAGGCTCCGTCGGGCAAGGTTCTGCGGATGGTCATTGGCAGGATTCCGCTTTCAAGTTCTGCCAAGGCTATGTCGATCGGGTTTGAGAGAGTTTCTGAGGGCTGCACAAGTATGGGAGCGCCCATGGCTATTTGAAGGGCTCTCGCTCCCACTATCCGAGCCTTTTCAAAGCGTGTAAGCTTTGGGGGACCCACGAAAACTTTCTTTTCTTCGCTGGACGTTTCCTTAGAACTCTCCAGCGCCTTCGCCCTCGCCCATTCCAGGAGGACCCCTTGGCGGTGTTGGCGGGCCCCTCATCTTGCCAGCCGCTATTATGTCGTCAATTTTTAGAATCATAGAAGCGGCTTCAGTAGCGGACTTGATTATTTGTTTTTTGACTGCGAGTGGTTCGAAGACGCCTACTTCTTTCATGTTTTTGACTTTGCCGTCATGAACCTCAATTCCTGCCCAAACTTCGCCTTTCTCGTGTCGGGCTCGAAGTTCGGATAGGATGTCGATGGGGTCTAGTCCAGCGTTCTCAGATAGTGTTATGGGTACTGATTCGAGGGCTTCTGCGAAGCGCATCACTGCGAGTTGTTCTCTGCCTGGAAGTGTTTCTGCGTAGTCTCTGAGCACTTTTGCAACTTCTAGTTCTGGTGCGCCGCCGCCTGCCACGATTTTTGGTTCTTCAACAACATCGCGTGAGACGCATAGCGCGTCGTGAACTGAGCGTTCTGCTTCGTCTACGATTCTTTCGGTTCCGCCACGGATGAGAATTGTAACCGAGCGTGGGTCTTTGCATCCCTCTATGAATGTCATTTTGTCGTCGCCGATTTTTCTTTCTTCCACCAGTTGGGCGTAGCCGAAATCAGCCGCGGTCATGTCGTCTAGGTTTGTGATGATTTTTCCTCCCGTCGCCTTTGCAAGTTTCTCCATGTCTGATTTTTTAGCTCGCCGTACTGCGAGGATATTCTTTCTGGCGAGGAAGTGTTGGGCTAAGTCGTCGATGCCTTTTTGGCAAACGACAACCGTGGCGCCTTTTTTGGCGATTTTCTCAACCATATCCTTTAGCATGTTTTCCTCTTGTTTGAGGAAGGCGTCCATTTGTTCTGGGCTCTCGATGTTGATTTTTGCGTCAAACTCGGTTTTTTCAATTTCGAGTGCGGTGTCAAGTAGGGCGATTTTGGCTTTTTCTACGCGTTTCGGCATGCCCGGGTGAACTACTTCTTTGTCAACCACGATGCCGTTGATGAGTTTTGTGTCTGTCATTGCCTCTCCTGGCTTTTTCTCCACTTTGACATCGTCAACGTCTACTTTGTATCCTTTTTCAACTTTTTCAGCCACCTGAAGAATTCCGGAGGCGGCGAGTTCTGCTAGGTATTCTTTGTTTTCGGCTACGAGTTTGCTTGCCATTGAGGTTGTGGCGACTTTCTTTATTGCCTCTTTGTCTGTTGGCTTCACTTGGATGGCGAATTTTTCCAGCGTTTCCAGCGCTTTTTCGGCTGCTTTCCTGTATCCGTCAATAATTACGGTTGGGTGAACGTTTTTCTCGATGAGTTCCTCAGCTTTGCCTAAGAGTTCTCCGGCGATGATTACGGATGTGGTGGTTCCGTCGCCAACTTCGTCGTCTTGTGTTTTTGCGACTTCTACCATCATTTTTGCCGCTGGGTGCTGAATGTCCATTTCGTCGAGGACGGTTCGTCCGTCGCTTGTTATGGTGACGTCGCCGAAGCTGTCTACGAGCATTTTGTCCATGCCCTTTGGTCCGAGAGCGCTCTTCACTGCCTCTGCGACTATGCGGGCTGCCATTATGTTGGCGTGCTGAGCTTCTCTTCCTCGAGAACGGGATGCCCCCTCACGCAATATGAGAACGGGGGTTCCTGCGAGTTCTGAAGACAATCTCAAACAATCCTCCCATTTTTAGCGGAACAGTAGAAATACCCTTAACATATAAGTTTTTCTAAACATGGGCGTAATTTGCAGATTAAACTCCATTTTAATCTTGGTTGGCTTTGTCAAGTGATTAGTCGGAGAGTGGTTTCAAGCGTGCGCACACGCTCCTAGACCATCCCATATATGATCCAACTAGGCTCCAAATATGCTACGCAAAACAGAAATAAATCGTAAATTGATTTAATTCTGGTGATGTGTTGACTAAGAGAGCCGTCGGTAAGCTCGCATTCGAAGGCACTCCTGAAAATGTTTCAATTATTGTTAAGAGTGTTTTGCCTCTGATTGGTATTTCTTTTGTCGGAGAGAAAGTTGTCAGCGAAAAGCCACGCATAATCGAGATATATGGCAAATGCGGTTTTTCGATGAAATCTTATGGCGAAAAGGTTGAAATCAAAGTGACTGAAATCGACGATGGACAAAGCCTAATTGAAGCTGAATCTAAATGTGTCGACAGCGATCAGCTCTTTGACTATGGAAAGAACAAGAAGAATTTAGAAAACTTGTTCGGAGAACTGAAGAAGCAACTGAAACCCACTACACCAGTCTACTTGGAAGAAAAACGATTATAACGGTGTTGGCTCAAACCCTTCCAGAAACCTCTAAAATAATTTTTTTCTTCTGACCTTCTTCCTCAAGTGGATGTTGCTTGAGTTAGAGTTTTGTATAGTTTGTCGATTGTTTTCTTATTTATGTTTCCTTTGTGTGGCTTGAATCCGCCTGAGAACCCTTTTGGTATGTGCAACAGCTCGTGGATCAGGACTTTTTCTTTTTCTTCTTGGCTCAGCTTATCATAGCGTTCGCTGATTACTTCTATTAGGTAGCCTGCTTTTGTTTTTAGGGCGATTTGCCACAATTTGCCTAGGCTGTGTATGCGGGCTACTGTGCGTCTGCTTTTTGAGCCCTTGCTCCTGTAGCAGTATAGTCTGCTGGGTTCTACGTGTGTAAAGCCCAGTTGGGCAACTATCTTGTCGACTTGCGCCTTGATGTCTGGTGCCTCATAGTAGCGGATTGGCATAGCCTCTTCTTCTCCTCATGTCCCAATTTTTTGATTTCCCTTTCTCTGCGCATTGCCTCTTTCATCGTGCCAAACTCTTCTGCGTAGACTAGTTTCTTTGGTTTATGGCTTCTCGTGTATCTTGCGCCTTTTCCTTGCTCGTGCATGCTAAGCCTGGCGTTTAGGTCTTTAGCATAGCCAGTGTAGAATGTTCCGTCTCGGCACAAGAGGACGTAGACGGTATAGGGCATTACTCAAGCCTTTTTATGATGTGGTAGCCAAACTTTGTCTTAACAACGGGCGAAATTTGTCCCTTCTGCAAAGCAAAAGCCGCGGTTTCAAATTCTTTAACCATCTTTCCCCTACCGAAAGTGCCTAGATCACCGCCGCGCTTACTCGAAGGACACAATGAAACTTCCTTGGCGATGTTAGCAAACTTCTCGCCCTTGTTCAAACGTTCCAGAATAGTCTTTGCCTCTTGCTCCGTTTTCACAAGGATATGTGCGCAATGAACCTGGTCTGGCATGCAAGAAAATGAACGTTTACCTCTTATAATTTTTCCTCTACTGGGTTAACGGTTCAATCTTGAAGTAGACACGATTTTACAAACTTTTCTACGGTCATTTTCATCTCATAAGTTTTTGATGTTTCTTCCAGTGTGCGACATACATGGGGCACTTCATTTTATCCTTGCATGTTTTACATTCAGGACGAAGGCTCGTCCAATATCGGTTGCAAGGTAGACTGGTTGGAGGAGGGGTCTTCGCTATGGGAGTCGACATCTCAGGCAATCCTCTAGCTTAAGAGCATTAGTAGCGCAAATACATATAAGTTCTGTTATTGAGTCAAGCTCGCGCGGTACTTATGATGAGAGCCACATATGCTCCTCGGGGATTAGCCTTAATATTTAATAAAATAGGCAAAATCTAAAACACTAAAAGAATCATCTGCATATTAGTCAAGCGGAGAGAAATGTATGAAAGCTTTGAGGAAAAAGAATATCAAAAAGAAGAAGAAACATCTGGAAAAAATTGGAGCAAAGCCCAAAGATTAAGCTTATTAGCGACGCGTTCGCACGTAAAAAATGAAGTAAGTGACAAAACGTCAGTTATTGTAAGAACTCTTCACAGCCTTCTCTCTGGGTTTTTTCTTTCTTCGCATTTTTATGACGATTCCGCTTATGAGGGCGATGAGTATGGCTGCTGTTATGAAGTATATCCACTCTACCGCAAAAACCAAAATCCTTAATTTGGTTTTGTCTGGTAAGCATAGGTAAAACGCGAGGTTCATGAAATGCCCAGAATCATAGTCTGTGTCAAGCAGGCTCTAGACGTAACCCAGTTGAAGGCAGACCCAGCCACAAGACGCCTAATAACCGTGGATGCGCCACGAAAAATAAGCGACTTCGACAAGAACGCCCTAGAAGAAGATATATTAGGTTTTGATGTAAAGAGACTGAAGACAAATGGGGCGTAGATTATGAGCGAAGCAGAAAAACTTTTCAAGAAACTACTAGACCAGGTGAAAATTGCTGCTAAGTTTGAGTACGCAGCATCTCTCTTATCGTGGGACCAGCAAACTAAGATGCCTACTGGAGGAGCTGAAGGGAGGGCTGAAATCTACGCAGTCGTCAAGACAGAAGGGTTTAAGCGTTTCACCTCAGACGCAGTTGGCGAGATTCTTGAAGAATTAGCAGGTATGGAAGAAAAACTTGAAATAGAAAAGCAAGCCCTAGTCCAAAGGATAAGTGCCATCTATCAAAGATCGAAAACCATTCCACCTGACCTCTTTGGAGCCTTCAGTGAAGCTAAATCAAAAGGATATAGTATTTGGGTAGAAGCAAGAAAGAAGTCAGATTTTAAACTTTTTAAACCTGCTCTAGAAAAAATAATCGAATTCACACGTCAGTTCGCAGAACTCTATGGATACGAAAAGAACCCCTACGACGCGCTTTTGCCCGACTATGAGCCTGGATTAACCACAGAAGATTTGAGGAGAATTGTCAGTCATTTGCGCAGAGAGCTCGTTCCTCTTGTGCGCTCACTAACAGAACAACCTAATAAACCGGATGAAACACTTCTCCAAGGACACTTTCCTGAAGACTTACAGCAACAGCTTTCTCTGCAAGTTCTCAAAGCTATTGGTTACGACTTCAACATAGGCAGACTAGATACAACTGCTCATCCTTTCACAACATCAGTAGGACCAGACGATGTGCGGGTTACAACGAATTTTGTGGTCGATAAAATGGCACCAGCCTTATTCGCCACTATACATGAAGGCGGCCATGCTCTCTATGACCAAGGAAAAGATCCTCTCGTGAAGTGGTTGTATCTAGATGTTGGGTATTCACACGGCGTGCACGAGTCGCAGTCGAGGATGTGGGAAAATATGGTAGGCAGAAGCTTTCCCTTCTGGAAGTTTTTCTATTCAAGACTTCAAAACATCCTTTCTCATTTTAGGAACATTGCCCTTGAAGATTTTTATCGTGCTATCAACACTGTCAAGCCCTCTCCAATCAGAATTTATGCAGACGAAGTAACCTATAACCTTCATATCATGTTGCGGTTCGAGATAGAGGAAGCCCTACTCAGAGGCGAGATAGAGGTTGAAGATCTGCCGGAACTCTGGAACGCTAAGATGCATGAATATTTGGGCATCGTACCTGAGAATGACGCTAAAGGCGTGCTACAGGATGTCCATTGGTCTGAAGGATACTTTGGGTACTTCCCTTCCTATATGCTCGGAAATCTGTACGCAGCCCAACTTTTCGCTGCGGCAAAGCGTAAAATCGCAAACTTAGAAGAAGAAATAGCTAAGGGCAATCTCAATATTCTTCTGAAATGGCTGAGGGCCAAAGTCCATCGTTTCGGCTTGACTCGCGAAGCACCAGACCTCCTTCGAGAAGTTACTGGCAAGGGTCCAACCCCAGAACCTTGGCTGGATTATGTCAAAGAAAAATTCAGTAATATCTATTGCGTTAGCTAGTGAAAAACAAAGATCATTATGCGTGCACGAATGGACTAATATGCTCTAGTGGATTGACTTTGTCAAAGTGATTAGTTGAGGAGTTGTTTTCAAGCGTGCGCACACGCCCCTAGACCATCCCATACATGATCCAAATAGGATCCAAATATGCCATGCCTCTAACA
>CAZUFG010000015.1:0-17343 GCA_964618655.1 uncultured Candidatus Bathyarchaeia archaeon
ATCCACAAGTAGGAGGAGACGGGACACCTTGGAGGCTGTTTCCCAAAGGCTTGGATGTGCCATCTGTTTTGGGGTCAGATTTAGCCAAACAAATTCTTGAAAAGACTGAGGCAATTTACAAAAATTACACTCAACAAATAGAAAAGTTGAGGGCAGAATTTAGATCGCTAACCGTAATGAATTGGACGCGAAATCTTTATTGGAGCTGGCTCTACACAGCAAACACTACACTTGTGGAGATTCCTTCGGAATCTAAATATCCAACCTTCATGACGACGCCCGCTTGGGGTTACGAAAAGCTTCAAACCTTCGAAGGAACATGGACTGAACTTCGACATGACACAATACTTTACGCTAAACAGTCTTACACACCATATGAATCCCTTCCGCCCTCCAGCACCGCTTATGTTGAACCATACACAGAAACCTATCGCAGGATGATTGGACTAATCAACATGACCACCAACGGCCTAACACAACTTGAACTGCTCTCACCAGACATAAACACAAGCCTAACATCATTCGTCAACGTTTCTAAACTGTTTCTAGATGCTTCAGTCATCGAGCTTGAAGGGAAGGTACTGGATAAGAATATGCAAAAACAAATAAGAGAAGCAGCAAAAACGATTTCGGCAATCTTGTCTGTGGCTTCTGAAAAGACCCAAAAAGCAGCCATAGTAGCTGACGTGCATACAGACACCAACACTGAAAGCGTTTTAGAAGAGGCTCTTGGAAACTTCAATGCACTAATAATAGTCTACACGGATGCAGATGGCAAACTTCATGCAGCCGGGGGACCAGTATACAATTACTTCGAGTTCACTCAACCCATGGACCAAAGGCTGACAGATGAAAAGTGGCGTGAAATGCTGACAGCCAGTCCTCCAGAACCACCTGAATGGACAAACAACTTTGCGAGATAGTCACTGTTTTTCTAACACTATGTCTGTAGACTCCTTCACGGAATCGAAAACCATGCAGGTCAACGTTTTCTCTATTCCTTTCAGCGTCCTCAGTTTGTCAACAATAAATTCTCCAATGGCGTCCACGTTCTTCGCCTTGATTTTAATCAGAATGTCCCAGTCGCCAGTGATTATGTGCACTTCCTGCACTTCTGGAAATTTTGAAATCTCTCTGGCGAGTTGTCTTTGGGATGTTTCGCTTCCCAACGTCCTATAGGAGAAAGAAATCAAAACAAAAGCCGTAGTTCCCTTCTCCAGTTTTTTTGCGTCCAAAATCGCCTTGTAGGCTTTGATGATGCCCATTTCTTCCATTCTTTTTATTTTCGCAAACACCGTGGTCACGGGGGAGTCGATTTGTCTGGCAATCTCTTTGGTTGTGAGTTTACAATTCCTCTGAAGCATGCCTAAGATTTCTGTATCTTTCTTATCCAGCTTGACTGACATATTGTAATTGTTACGAAAAAGTTTTATATAAAGTTAACTTTTTTGAATTTTCTACCTTCATTTCGGAAATATATTTATATAAGTCGTCTCTCCAATGAATAATGGTTGGTGAAGCATCATGGACCGTGACTGCCAAAATCAACGCTGACACGCTCCTTTCTTTACGGAAACGGTACCAAACCATACGGCAGCCAACCATGATAAAAGTTCTAAGAATCCAAGACGAGATTCTGTCCGCTGTAAGAGACCATCTAAGAAATGAAGGCTTTGTAGAAATCCTAGCGCCCATCATTGGGCCTGCCACAGACCCGGGCATAAGAGGCGCAAAACAAGCAGAAATCAACTATTACGGCACAAGATTCAAAGTAATGAGCAGCATGATTCTATACAAGCAGATGGCTGTAACGTCGCTGGAAAAGATTTTTGCGGTTTCGCCAAACATTCGTCTCGAACCAGAAGAGGCCGTATCGACGAGTAGACATCTGGCTGAGTTTCGGCAAGTAGACGTAGAACAGACAGAAGCCGACTATCAAGACGCCATGAAAGCAGCCGAGAGGTTAGTTCAGTACGTTTGCCAGCGGATACTGAAAAAGCATGGGCGACTATTGAAGGAGTTGGGCAGAAGGCTTGCTGTGCCCAATATTCCGTTTAAGAGGCTTACCTATCAAGGGGCAGTCGATCTGTTAAGGTCGAGGAATCTCAACGTAGATGCTGGGAAAGAAATTCCGTGGGAAGAGGAGAAAATGATATCAGCCATGTTCAAAGAACCCTTCTTTATTACAGACTATCCCCTCACAGCCCGAGGCTTTTACGACAGAGAGGACCCTGAAAGGCCCGGTATCCTACGAGACTTTGATCTCATCTACCCTGAAGGCTTCGGAGAGGCTGTTTCAGGCGCTGAAAGAGAGCACACATACGAGGGAGTGGTGAAACGGATGAGGTTGACGGGTGAAGATCCCGTCAACTATGACTGGTATCTAGAAATGTTAAAGGCCGGAATACAGCCTTCAGCAGGTTTTGGAATAGGCGTAGAGCGACTGACAAGATGGATTTGTGGACTAAAGGCGGTTTGGGAAGCCGTGCCTTTCCCAAAAGTTCCGGGCATAGTATCTCCATAAAAGAAGAGTCAGTCCTTTTGAAAATGTTTTTACGCCAAAAACAAGTTGACTAAAAGAAAAGTTAAGCCGACGAGGATTAACATTATTCCATGCTTTGCTTGCGACGACCATTCTTCAAAAGGTTTTGCATGATCTCGCGGGTATCTAGTGTAGTCTGGGAAAAGAAACCCAGACTCGTGAAGGATTACTAGGCCACCTGCAACGATCAAGAGGGTTCCCGTAATGAATAATAGAAAGAAAAATATTCCAAGAAAATTAATCGGTACGAGCTTGCTGATTATGAAGGTTATGAGGGTTGCTATGCCTGAAAACCCTAACGAGAAAAGGATGTAAAAGCATAACCATTTAGTAATTTTTGACAGAGACATTTTCGGGTCCTGATTCTACGGTGATTCAGATTTTGGTCCTCCCCTCGTATTCACAAACTTGGATAAGGGGACATTCATGGCATTTAGGATTCTGCGCCCTACAAGTTTTTTTGGCTAAAAGCCAGATCAGCCCTGACATTCGGTCTCGTTTTTCTTCTGGCAGAAAATTCATCAACGCTTTTTGAACAGCATTGTAGTCAGCGTCGGGTTTCACTAACCCAAGTCGTTTAGCAACTCTGTTGAAGTGGGTGTCGATGGGTATCACGCGCTTGTATGTGTGGCGGGTAGTCAGCAACACGTCGGCGGTTTTGTCGCCGATTCCAGGCAACTCCATCAGCCTCTGTTTTGCTTCTTCTTTCGGCAAGGCTAAGACTGGTGATATGTCTCCGTCAAACTTTTCTAAAACCGCCTTGGATACGTCTTTGATTCGTTTGGCTTTTACGTTGTAGAGTCCACCGCTTCGAATAGCCTCTTTGATTTGGTTTAAGTCTGCGGGCGCGAGCACTTTTGGCGTGACCTCGAATTTGGCTGAGAGCCCTCGGTAGGCGCGTATGCAGTTGGCTCCGCTCGTGTTTTGGGAAAGAACCGTGATTATCAGTTCCTTAAACGGGTCTTTGAAGGAGTAATCCTCTGGCCAAATCGTCTCCCAGAGAGGCCCATATTTTTCTTCTAAAGCGTTCATAAGTTTGGAGTCTAAAGTTTTCAAGGCAATCCCATCTCTTCTATGCGCCTTAATCATAAATTCTTTATCGTCAACTAGGCTAGAACGCTATTTCCACCATTCGTAGCAATATTGTTTTTCAGCGTAATTTTGACTTTTAAACAAAGTCGAGCACCCTAATTTTCTGGTGTGTTTCGTTGCCTTGGGAAGAAACTGACGAGTTTATTCGTTCTGGGCACAGGGAACCCGAAGAGTTTGAGCCAAACAGCCTCAGAACCATCTGGATCAGCGAGGAAGAGGGCATTAAGGCGGTTGTCGGAAAGCCGAAAGGCAAGACAACAACTGAAATTTTGAGCTATCTATTCATGAAGGACAAGAAATGGACCGTAGAAAAGGCGAAGACATGGTTCCGAGAACACGAGAATCGGCGGGAACACCTCTACTGCCTGACCCCAATTCTAGAAAAAATCGTGGAAAAACCACTGAGGATTCGTGGTGTTGCCCTAACCGCGGGAATGAGCCGAAACCTCAACATTTACACGCCCGAGGAACTGCGGAATTTTGCTTCTAAGCTGGCAGGCTCACCCGTTTATCTTGAACATGTTTCAGCCATAGGCGTGATAGGTAAAGTGACCAATGCCTTTTGGGACTCTGACTCGAAAACACTTTTTTACGAAGCCGAAATCTACGACGACGAGACGCAAGAAAAAATTAGGAAAGGCTTGATTCGACACGTGTCTGTGGCAGCAGACTACGAACACATCGACAACGTAGATGGGAATGTTCCTCAAGGCTTACACAACGCAGAACTCAGCCTAGTTGCAGTTCCAGGCATCGCCCAAGCAAACATTCGAGTCATGGAAAAGATGGGGCGAAGTCCAAAAAGGGTGGAAGAACGAATTTGGACTCGCCAATTCATTAATGACTTGCCCGACTCAGCCTTCGCAGTTGTTTTAGCTGGCGGAGAAAAAGACGGGTCAGGTAGAACCACGCCACGAGCGCTTCGGAAGTTCCCACATCATGATCGGTCTGGCGCTCTTGACTTGTCTCATCTACGCAACGCTAACGCCCGCGTGCCCCAGAGCGAGATTCCTGAGGAGTTTAGGCAGAAAGCCATGAGGCACTTGGCTGCGCACAAGAGGCAGGCAGGCATCGGGATGCTAGCCGAAGAAGCCAAGTTTTTGGAGCAAGAGGAAACGCCAGAAACGCCTAAGGTTGAGTTTGAAATCGCTCCAGAATCCAGCGTAGACGAGTTAATTTCTTCCATAGAAGAGATCGTGGACCAAATCAACACAACCCTAGAATCGTTAGCTTCTAGGATTCAAGCCTTAGAGGAGCAAAACCGAGTAGAAGAAGCCAAAAAGAAGCGGCTAGCTGGGCAGGCCGTTATCGCGCCTGAAGCACTTGAAGGCGAGAAAGAACCGCTTGACCTCTCGAAGGTTCGGTTGCGCGACGTTATGAAGCACTTGGCATAGTTACCCCGCTTACAAAGGGTAACAGAAAAAAATTGGAATAGGAGGAAAAACATAATTGACAGATAAGTGGCCTGACGAAGAAGGGTTCATCAGTGAGGGCGAAATCGTATCGCTCTTTAAAGCGACGGCAACAATCTTGAAGGGAACCTTGGTTCAGTTGACTGGCGACCTAGAGGTTCAGCCAGCCGTAGTGAACAGTGACCCCATAGGCGTGGCTTTAAAGGACGCGGCGAGTGGCGAATACGTGCCCGTCTGCGTCCACGGAGTTTGCAAAGTGAAAGCCGGCGCAGCAGTCACTCGTGGAAAGGCTGTGAAAAGCGACGCCAGTGCAAGAGCCATCGAACTAGGCGATCAAGCTGTGAACGAGGGCGGAACAGGAACATACACCATCTACTACGCGAGAAAGGTGGGAATTGCACTGCAGGCTGCATCTGCGGCAGACGACTGGATTCTAGTTTTTGTCTGCAAGTAGGAGGCAAGCCTTATGCGGAAGTCTGATTTAGCCGTGAGAAGACTCGAAGAAAAACTTGGCACAACGTTTAGTGGGAAGCCCATATCGTTGATGCAGTGTGAGTTGCGCCAAAAATTGGGCGAGGCGTTCAGAAGTAATCGTATGCAGGAGATTCTGCTTTCTGACTTGAGCCAAGCCACAGCGAAAGTGTTGGATGTTGTTTGGGAGGCTGCTAAGCCCAACCTAGTTGGAAGAGAACTTTGCGTTGTGATTGCCCAAGACGCGCCTAGCATCAAAGTTCCAAGAGCCAAACTAAGCAAAGCCTATGAGGTGGCGGAAGGCGCAGAAATTCCAGTCGGAACAGAAAGCTACGAAGGCGTGAGTCTGACGCCCAAAAAGTATGGGATTCGTCCACTAATCAGTCGAGAGATGGTTGAGGATTCTGAGTGGGACGTCATTGAGTATCAGTTGGCAGAGGCTGGCAGAGCCATGGCAGACCTTGAAACCGAAAAAATTGTTTCGCAGATGATTTCGGATGCGGGAAACAGCGTGTCGGCTGCCACTTCTGGAACCCTCGCCTACGGCGATGTGGTCAACATCCTAAAAGAGTGCCTAATCGACAACTGCAGCCCAGATGTGCTGGCAATTCATCCAAGCGAGCTTGCTGACCTACTGAAGGATTCAGCCATTCAGAAGGCCATGGATTGGGGGGGTTCAGCCGTTGCTCCGTCTGGAAAGGTTCCGATGCTGCTGGGGATGCGGGTGCTTGTCTCCACGAAAGTAACGAGTGGCACGGCGTTGGTTGTGGACAGCAAACACGCTGGCGTGTTGTTCATTCGGAGAGACATAACTGCCGAAGATTACGAGGACCCAGTGAAGGACTTGGCTGGAGCGGCCGTTACTGCCAGATGGGCCTACGCAACACTACGAGCAGAAGCCATTGGAAAGGTCACTGGATGCTAGACTGAAGCTTAGCCTACCCTAGTACCCTTCATAACCCCTATTTTTTTACGAGACTAAACCGTTTAAGGTGAAAGAAGCTGACTTTTGAGAGACGCATGGAACTAGCCAGAATTGTTCTGGGCAAGCTTGAGAAAACGCCTCTCAGATGGACACCGCTTCTAAAGGCTTTGATAAGGGCTTGCGGGAGTCCGCCACGTTTGTATTATGTTTTGAAATATCTTGAAAAGAATGGCTTTGTTTGCCGTGTTTTGGTTGATGGGAAGTCGCACTGGTCAATTACGGACAAGGGAAGAGAATTGTTGAGAATTCTTTCGGAAGATGCGCATACACACGCTTGCCAAACAGATTCTAGTCTCAAACAGAAACGAGAAAGAAGCCAAATTTAACCTATTTTGGCAAAAAGAAGCGTATTCTAAAAACTATGTTTTTTCGACTTAGTAAGGCTGGAGCTCTCATTGTTAAGATCATTGGATGGCTTGACTGAGTGCGACTTGAAGCCAAGGGCTGGCCCAAGTCTGTTCGAGACTTCTTGAGTGTGGATCGGCGCTCGAAGAAACTTGATTTCTCCTCACTTTGGTGACATCGCCAGTAACTCTGCGGGGGCACGTTAAAATTATATATAGATAGGTTAGGTAGCAATTATCGGGTGATTTGTCATGTCAGCAAAAGAAATTAAGGCGCTCGCACGTCGTTGGTTTGAGGAGGCGAACAAGGGGAAGGCGGCCTTCATGGCCGTAATAGACGAGCTACATGCCACCGACTTGATCTGTCACCGTGGCACTGGTGAGGATATACGCGGCATCAAGGACTACAAACGAGGTTTGATGGAGGTATACAGCGCGTTTCCCGATCTTCATTATACAATTGACGACATGGTCGTCGAAGGGGACAAAGTGGCGATCCGATATACATGGACTGGCACACACAAAGGTGAAATTATGGGCACTCCACCTACAAACAAGAAGGTGACAATGTGGGAGATCCTGATCGACCGCGTTGCTGGCGGCAAGTTCGCGGAAATCTGGGCAAGGTATGATACCTTGGGCTTGATGCAGCAGCTCGGTCTTGTACCCACGCCGGGGAAAGGTAGGAAATAACCTCCACTTATCGTCAGGGCTTTAACGCAAGTTCGCATTTCGGTTTCAGCTTCTCCCTCTTTTTCTGTTCGGTCAATTTCTTACCTCATCATTTGCGCTGAATGATGCGTGTTCGAATAGTCCGCGCATTAAACATTTCCATTCGCCTACCAACCGAGAAATTTAAACGCCAACCGCGAATTCCAGCATGTTGCAACCGCTTTTTTCTCAATATCCATAAAAGAGTGCGAAGAAACGATTCAAGGTATAAATGAAAGAATGAGGCCTTAGATCATGCGCTCGCATTTAAAAAGAATGTTGAGGTTATCGCAGATTGGCGTGATGAGATGAGCGAGGAGAAATCTTGGTTTGGAAGGGTGAGGTACAGGGTTCTTGAGGGGAAGGAAGGCGTCAGAGAAGCTTACGACTGCGTGGCTAATTCTTATGATTATTCAAAGTATTTTTACTGGACTAGGAAACTAGAGCTCGCAGAAGAGAGAGTTGCTAAAAAATGGATTGATGATTTTCTAGGCATTTGCCTCGACATCGGTTGCGGAACGGGAAGACACTCGTTTAGGATCGCTGAAAAGGGTGTTGAGGTTGTAACTTCAGACTTCAGTTTAAGGATGTTAAAAAGATTGAAGCTAAAAGCAAAGAAAAGTGGAATTTCCCACAGAATTAGTCCTGTTCTTGCGGATGCTGAACATTTACCTTTTAAAGACGACGCCTTCAACTCGTTAATTTGCGCCTTTGCCTTTGATCATTTCGAAAATCCTAAGAGCGCTGTTATAGAGTTTTCGAGGGTTTTGAGGAACGATTCCTTGTGCGTTATCAGTTCATTCAATAGTTATACACTTAAAATTTTTCAGAAAAAATATGGATTAGGATATAAGGCGCCGTTCAGGACGGAGGACATGCCTCCCACCTTGATTTGGGAAGTTGGACACTCTGGGGATGAGATTGAGAGGATGTTTTCAAAGTACGGGTTTAGGGTTGAAGATGTGAAGGGTTGCGGTTATTGGCATCTTCTCCCCAAACTGGAGAACCATTATCCGCTTGCGATGGATTCCTTCTTTAACTTGTTTAAGGGTTTGCTGAAGTACGCTGAAATCCATGCGGTTTTGATGAGGAAAGTATAAAGCCTTCTTGCGGTTTATGTTAGTAAAACTTTGAAGGGAGGGCGTCTAAAATCGATTTCAGAAAATTCCTAAGACTGGGTCTTCCTCCCGAAACGCTGAACAGAAACCTACTCCTAATCTTCTTGTCCAATTTTGTGGGCGCCTTCGGAGAAGGCCTGTACCTCTTCCTTTTCCCAGCATACATAATGGAGTTGAAGGCCGACGCAGTCCAGCTTGGAGCCGTGTTCTCCATACTAAATCTAGCTTCAGCGTTGACCATTATACCCGGAGGCATCCTAACAGACAAATACGACCGGAAAAAAATCTTGTTCTTTTCTTGGCTTGTTTGGGCGTTTGCGCCACTCGCCTATTCCTTAGCTGACCGTTGGAGTCAACTCTTTGTCGGCGCTGCCCTCTGGGGTGCGTCCATGTTTGGGGCTCCCGCAATCACCGCCTACGTCATAAACTCGGTGAAGAAAGAATCCGTGATGTCCGCAACATCCATTGTTAGTGCCTCATGGACCATGGGGTACGTTTTTTCTCCTGCCATCGGAGGATATCTGGCGGATACGTTTTCAATGAGGTTAGTGCTTCACCTCTCGTTCATCTTTAGCCTCCTATCCACTAGCGTCTTCCTTTTTATTGCTAGTCAGCACCCAAAGAAAGCATCAGTGACTCAGCCATCTCCATTATCGGTTGTCGGGTATAACAAGAGAAAAATGGTTCTGTGGGCAGGGCTCCTAGCAACCATTGCATTTACCCTTTATTTGACAAGACCATTTGTTGTACCGTTCTTTCAAGATGAACTTCATCTAAGCGATTTCCAGGTTGGGGTGCTGGGTTCAGCGACTTGGCTTGGCGCGGCACTGCTCGGCGTGTTTTTAGGCAGAATTGGGGATAGATGGAAAAAGGCTGGCGCAGTTTTCGTATGTATGATTTTCTATCTCGCCTCTGTAATCGTTCTTATTTTGTTTAGGCAGTTACCAACAGCGGCTTTGGCTTCGTTCCTTATGGGCGGCTCCTTCTTGGCTGGAACGTTAGTAAGCTCCTTGATTGGCTCTATTGCTCCTGAGGCAAGAATGGGGCGTTGGATATCTGTTCCCCAGACGACTGGCATGCTTGCCGCAGTGTTTGCCCCATTTCTTGGAGGCTGGCTATACAAAAACTCAGTTTATTATCCATTTATTGCCGCAATTGCCGTAACCCCGGTTTTAGCCGTTTTAACACTTACCAAGCCGTTGGCGAAAGAAATTCATACAGAAGAAATGCGAATACACTAGCAGAAGGGAGAAGCTCAACTATATGCCTGCAAATCGATACAAGAGCCTCTTAAAACTCGACTTCCTCTTCAAAGACTTGAACAGAGACCTAAAACTCGTCTTCATCTCTGACGTTGTGGGCGCTTTTGGAGACGGCCTCTACTACTTCATACTGCCACTGTACTTCCGAACTGAACTGAAAGCAACCCCAACAGAAGTTGGAATTCTATTCTCCGTGCTGTGCTTGGCTGCCGCATTGACTCCATTTCCTGGAGGAATCTTAGCAGACAAGTACGACAGGAAGAAGGTTATGGTTCTGGGCTGGCTACTTTGGACGCCTGTTCCGCTAATCTTCTCCATGGCTGGGCATTGGACTCAAGCACTGCCCGCAACGTTCATGTACGGAGTCTTGATAGGTTCCCCCGCCTCAAGCGCCTACATCGCCACCTCAGCCCAGAAAGAAAGGATGACTGTTACGTTTACCACGATTTCTTTTGGATGGTGGCTCGGATACATTTTCTCTCCAGCCCTAGGAGGTTACCTTTCAACGTTTTTCGGAATGCGAACCGTGTTTTTCTTAGCTTCCGTTTTTTATACCCTGTGTGCGCTTGTTCTCAGTCTCATAAGTAGTCAACACGCCGTGAAGAGTCCTACTCAACCTTCGTTGTCTCCGACCCCCTTCAAGAGAAAGAAAATACTCCTGTGGGCGCTCCTTTTCGGGGCGATCATGTTCGTCGAGACTTTGGTAAGACCACTTGTTCCCCAGTTTCTCGAAGACGTATTCCTCCTAGACAACTTTCGCATCGGCGTTTTGGGGTCAGTTACCTTCCTAGGCTCAGCCGTACTAGCCCTATGCCTAGGCAGAATTGGCGACAGATGGAGAAAGGCAGGAGCCGTCTCAGTTGCCACCATATTCTGCTGCATTTCAACCATCATCCTCATCTCGTTTAACAACCTTCCAACCCTAGCTTTAGCCTCATTCATGATGGGTCCCTCCTACGTAATCTGGTCCCTAATGGGCGCCGTGACTGGTTCCATCGCTCCTGAGGCTTCTAGGGCGCGGTGGATTTCAGTTCCGTTAACTGCGGCAATGATAGGTGCCTTCTTTGCCCCATATCTCGGAGGTCTAATGTATGAGTCTTGGGCGTATGGTCCCTTCATATTCTCCATCATAATAACTCCAACACTGGCTGTTTTGGCGCTCACCAAACCGCTAAAAGAAATTTAACATTTGAAATTTGGGAATAATTTTTCCATACCTGAAAGTTTTAACCTTTTTTCATTAAAAACTCCTTAAATAAACCTTATTTCATCAAATAGTCCTTGAAAAGGAAAGGATGCAGTTTGGTTAATGTTACAGCCGACATGGTGCGCGACCGACTAAACCTAACAGCCAACGACGCTGAAGACGCGAAGGTTGTGGAAATGATTGAAGACGCCACCGCAACCATCGAACTCGAAACAGGGCTCAGCATCGACTATACGAGCTGTAGCGAAGCCGAGGCGGCTGCCATCAAGAATCTCGCCGCCATTTACCTGCTCTGCCATCTGTCTGGCGGTTCGGCAGCAGGCCTAAACTTCAGCTTAGGCGATTTGCGTGTTGACGCGCTGAATCGAGCGCCTAGTACTGATATTTTGTATCGGGAGTTGGAGCGGCTCATAGAAAGATTGCGCCATCCTTACGTGGGGCGAGTTTAGACATGAGCGTTTTGAAAACCTACCTCGATTTTGTCATGAGTTATGCGCCCTACTTTTATTATCTGCCCGACTCTGGAACCGTTGACCCAGAATGGGGTAGAGGTCCGGCACCAGCAGCCTTTGCCATAGATTTTCTTTACGAGGCGTACAGCGCCAAGGAGTTTGAAAGTGAAAAGGCAGGCCTTCACGACAAGATTGTTGCGTTGGCAGACTACCTGCTCTCCATTCAATGCAACGACCAAGGCAAGTTGGCTTATGGCGGGTTCCAGAGCAAGGACGGTAGCACCTATTACTATTCTGTCGATGCCATGAGAGCCATACCAGCGCTGTTGAAAGCCTATGACTTAACAGGCGCAGTCAAATATTATGACGCTGCGAGTCTGGCTGGAGGAACGTTCCTCTACAACATGCAACACAAACCGTCTGAGTTGGGCATCCACGACAAGTATTACGGCGGTTTCGCCCAAGCTGTAACCATCACGGACGCTTGGGTAGCAGACATGTGGATAGTCGACCTTTATAGCCTAACAGGACTGAAAAGCCTAGGTGCCAGAACTGGTGAGGAAAAATACCAAACCATGATAAACGACGCCTTAGGCTTTTACCGAAGCGGTTTTGAGGGTTTATTCCTCAAGTATTCGCCGCTTCCAAGTGGGGACGGCGCATGGCATAGGACTGGCTCGCCTGAGAAACTCATTTATGATGACGACTTCAGTTACGCATTGTACGCGCTTTACGAGTATGAGGGCTGGAGTGCCGCAGTCAAAAAAGTGTATGAGGCTATCAACTCGATAGGCTCATGTGCTGAGTATCCAGCCTATAATCCAGCCGTTTGTTGGGCAGGCTACGTGGATGTTGTTAACCTCAAACCAGCATGCGAATACTACGACATCGTAACTGCTGGAATTCTTTATGAAATAAGAAACGTGTATGACCCCTTAGCCTTAGAGCACAGCGTCAATACCATTCTTTCTAAGCCAGATGCTTTCATGTATTGGGGCGTCAAATTCTCCGACTTCAGCCCTGTGGAAAGGAAAAAGTCAATAGTGACGGTTTCTTGGATCAGCCTTCTTCTTCTAAACTATAGTCCAGTCACTTCGGCGTTTACGAGAATTTTGAGGGCTCACGGAGAGACTGTGACGCTTTACAGCAGAAAGGAAGTAGACGGAACAGTCTCGTATTCTGCCAGCGCTGAGATTATGGCTGTCGTCAGCCCTGCACAGGCTAGTGAGATTCTCATCGAGCCAGGCTACGCTTCTAACGATTACGTCAGAATCTACGTGGTTTCTGGCATAGCGCACCGAGACAAAATCGTGTGCAAGGGCGTTGAGTATGAGGTTGGCCCAGTTGAAGAGTTTCGCTTCTTGGACAAGTTGATGTATCGCACCGCCCTCTGTAGGAGATTGATAAAATGAGTGTGGCAGAAGACCCGAAAGAAACCCTGAAAAATTTGATTCGAGGAAACGTAACGCTTTACAAAGACGACGACGTGACTAAGGCTACGGTCCTCGTAGCAGACGAGTACGTGGAAGAGTTCTGGAAAAAATACGAGGTAATCATCACGGTTGGCTTGGCCAACGACCGAGAGCGCCTAATCAACCTCGGAGGCACACGAAGAGAAGTCGTTTCCAACTATCAGGTTAGAGTCTGGATCCGCGACCAGACAGGAATTACTGGGCAGAGAATGCGCTGGAAAGCCATGCAAGAGGTTACGCGAATCATAAACGCCCACATGAAAAACCCAGGCGGCGTGCTTAACTGGATGAAACTTGCGGGCTGTACAGACGCGGACAGGATTGATGTTAAACCTGTTCTGTATCATTCCAACCTCACGGTGGAGATTCACAGGTACGAAACTGTCTAAAAGAAAATTGGAGGTTGAAAATAGAAAATGACTACACCCATGTACGGCGGGCACGAAGCCAAAGTCTACTTCATAGAAGAGACAAACTACGGCGAAACCCCAAGCGGAACTGGACAGCCAGCCATGGTAGCCGTCGGAATTGTCCAAGACGTTGAGCCAGCTTTGAGTTCCGGCCTCGTCAAAGTTCGGGGAATAGGCTCACGAGACCTGCAGTTTATTCGGAAGGGGCTGAGACAAGCCAGCTTGAAAGTCGTTTACGCTCCGCAAAACATCGGCTTCCTGCAACACTCGACTACGTTGACATCTCTGAGCGTTGAAGTTTTCTACGAGAAAGCCAGTGGCATAGTTTCGCTGAATCATAAGGGCTGTCGAATAGACCGCTTAACAGTTGAGGCTTCAGCTGAAGAACTCGTGAAGGTTACGGCGGAGTTGCTTGGTCAGAACGTGGCGGTTGCAACTGCCAAGATTGGTGCCAGTTACGGCGACTATTCAGATGCTCCGCGTGTTTGGTATGACACCTACGTGAAGAAGGGCGCTAATACGCTGGAACGAGTCACAGACTATCGGTTCACCATTGAAAACAATCTGAGACGTGTGCCAGTCATACGAACAACCGATGGATACCTGCTGAAGTATCTGCCTTGGCGTCACCGAGAACTCACAGGTGAAATCACCTGCGACTTCGAAACCAAGGAGGAACTAGACGACATCATAAACGACACTGAGTTCAGCTTAGAGTTTGGCTTAGGCGGAACCAACAAAGCCACGTTCAGCGGATGCAAATGGGAATCTAACGTTTTGGCAACTCGCATCGAGGAACTCGTGTCGCAGAAGCTGGCTTTCACCGCCAAAAGCGTAACCATCAGCTAAAAGGGTGAAACAGCTATGAAAACCGAAATAGTCAACGTGGACGACCGATTTGATCCCGAGTACAATGGCAAGTATGTGTTCGGCGAGATTACGTGGGCGAAGCGAAGCCGCATCATACAAAAACACACAAAATATCATCCAGTCACTGGCCAAGTGTTAAGCAGCGACTATGTGGCCATCCAAGCAGAAACCATATGGGCGTCACTGAAGGAGCAACCAGAATCTAAGCCACTCATGCTGGAGAAACTTCTAAGTGAAAGAGAAGACGGCATCCCCATCGAATTGGGCGAACTGTTTTCCAGCGTTGTCAACCGCCTCTGTGGCGTCACATCTGAAGAAGCAAAAAACTCGTGCGGGCGATGAGGCGTGAGAAGCCAAACCCAAGCCTCGCACGTTTTCGCTTATGTAGAGAGTTCGGCTGGACACCAAACCAGCTCGATAAGCAACCAGCCAAAACCATCGAAGAGTTTGTCATCATCCTAAACGAGATAGACCGCCAAACTGGGGAGGAAATAGCCAAAGCCAAGCGAGGAGTGAGGCATGTCAGTTGAGATGGAAATCGAATGCGAAGGTCTGGAACAGTTTCAGCAGAAGTTTCAGCGTTTAGACTCTGCCATGAAAACGAAAGTTCATGAACGACTCGTTGACTTGGCACAATCCGTAAAAGAGACAGCCAAACAAATCGTGCCAGTCAGAACTGGATATTTGCGCTCAACAATTTTCTCCGAAGCAAAAGAATGGACAGTTAAGGTCGGAGCCTATGCGCACTACGCTGTTTTTGTGGAGTTTGGAACTCGTTTCATGGGGGGCTTCCGCTTCCTAAGTCGGGCAGTGGAGACGCATCTCCCAGAATTGACACAAATAATTGGCAGCGCAATCGACGAATCCGTGATGGAGGCTAACGCCACATGAGTTTCCGAGAAATAGTTGTCACTGTTCGGGCGGTCAACAGAGCAAGCGCCCAATTCAGTCAGATTCAAACAGACGCAGAAAGTTTAACTGCACGCATTAAGTCAATAGGCGCTGCGATTGCTGGATTAGGCGCTACAGGCGTAGCCATAGGTCATATTGCTCACCAATTTGGCATTTTGAGTGATGCACAAGCTCAAGTTGTGAACACGGCTATGATGGTTATTTCTGTTTTAGGCATGTTTATGCGGACGAGCTGGGGCGTAGCTGTTGCCCACAAAGTTTATGCGGCTGCTTGTTGGGTTGCAACTGCTGCACAGAACGCTCTTAACATCAGCCATGCGACGTTTTTAGCCCTAACTGGAATTGGCATAGGAGTTATTATTGCGGCTGCAGCTGCCATGTGGTATTTCGCAAGTCAAATGAATGCTGCAACGGCGAGCGTTCAAAACTTTAACGAAGCGACTTCTGAGATGTCTGCAGGTGGACGGACGATTAGGCGGGCTGGAGAAGAGGAACTTTATCGTCGAGGAGTTGAATAACCATGAGTGTAAGCCTCCCTGTCTGCTCTGTTGTTTTTGGTTCGGTTACGCCTCCTCAAGGCGACGTATTAGACTTGCGGGTTCATTTGGGCTGCACGAACGAGGTTTCAAGTTTCGAGTGCTTACTTCAGAATTTTGACGAGAAATACAGCCCAGGCGGAACATATCCGATATCGGTGGGAGCCAACGGAAGCATAAGCATCGGTAGAGGCGCAAACTGTCCACTAATAATTACGTTACGAGTAGAAGAGGTTGAGTGCGAATCGACGCCAAATGAGAACTATATTCGAGTCAGAGGCAGGTGCTGGGGAGAAAAGCTGTTCAGAAGAGTAGTAACGAAAACTTATGAAAACAAGAAGGGCGAGGAAATTGTTAAAGACTTGATTGACAACTATGTGGGCTTAAGTCATGCCCGTGATTCAACTGAACTTATAGAAAACACAGACACAACCTACACAAAATTGGAATATGAAAACACGCCAGTCATGGATATTCTGAAGTACATTGCAGAAAGTGCGGATAAGACTGGCGTTATAGGCTTCGATTTTCGAGTAGCTCCAGATGGCAAGTTTGAGTTTTTCCCACGGAACAGCAAAACCTCATCTGTAAGCCTATCAGAACGACTTGAACTCAGCGAATATCGCAAGGACATTCACCGTATAAGGAATAAGGTAACTGTGTATGGGGCTGCGGAGAAACCGAATCCAAGTGATAAAGACGCTTGGACTGAAAGTTTGACTCCAACAGATGGGGCGTGGAGTAGCGGGACTGGGACTGGAAGCGTGTCGCTCGACACAGTCACAAAAATTGTGGGAACTGCCTCAATAAAGCACACTACCAGCACGCCAGACTATTACGGCTCTGCAGTTTTCACTTTAGACGCTGGAAAAGAAGTTGACTCAAATAAATATCCAAGCCTAACATTTCAAGTTCGGTTAGGTGGATCCGCATTTAACGGAACCATAATTGTCTGGCTTTACGATGCAGCAGGCAAAGACGCATACATGAACCTCGGCAACATAAAAAACGATGAAAAATGGTATAAACAGACAATTCGGTGCGGAAGCAAAAACGCCGACCAAAACTGGACTGTAGTCGCTAGCGGTTTTGACTGGTCGCAAATCAAAAAATTTAGAATAGACGCCAATTTCGTCGGCACTAACACTGGTAGCTTCTGGGTTGACAACCTTTTCTTTAATAGCCGAAGATGGGAAGCAGTGCAGGAAGACACTGGAAGCCAGACTGCCTATGGTTTACGGGAACTCGCCGAAACCGATGAGGAACTCCACAGCGATAATGAATGTTTGCTTAGGGCTAAGGCGCTGTTAGACTTCTACAAAAATCCGATAGAATATTTGACCCTACATAGTGAGGTCATCGATTATGGGACTCCGCTCCTTGCAGGCGACAAAATTCATGTTACGTTGCCAAACGAAAACATCGACGCCGGCTACCGCATCATAAGCGTTGAATACCGAGTCAGCGGGAAGGAACAAACTCTGGAAATCAGTTTGGAAGTCGGTAAAGAACCTGCCTTACTTGCAGATTATCTGTATGCCTTACGT
>CAZUFG010000016.1:0-15882 GCA_964618655.1 uncultured Candidatus Bathyarchaeia archaeon
AGCAACTGGCTAGAGTGGCGGTTAAGAATTATTCTTACGGGGCGAAGAATCCGAAAGCCATGTTTCAGAAAGAGATAAGTTTGCAAGAAGCTTTAACTTCGAGGACGATTGCGAGCCCCCTAAAACGGTACGACTGCTGTTCAAACTCTGACGGGGCTGCGTGCATAATTTTGGCAAATGAGGAAAAAGCGAAGAAATTAACTGACACTCCTGTTTGGGTTGCTGGGCTTGGATTGGCTTCGAGTCCGATGATGATTACGGGGCGGGGCTCGTCGCTTACGAGTTTTGGTTGTGCGGTTGAGGCTGGGAAGCAGGCGTATGAGATGGCGCGTGTTAAGCCTGAAGACGTGGATGTTGCGGAGGTTCATGACTGTTTCACCATAACTGAGGTCATAAACTACGAGGACATGGGCTTCTGCAAGAGGGGTGAGGGAGGAAGATTCGTCGAAGATGGACAAACATATTTGGGTGGGAAGATTCCAGTCAACGTTGACGGCGGCTTATTGGCGAAGGGGCATCCAGTCGGTGCCACGGGAGCTTCGCAGATAAGGACGATTGTTCAGCAACTTCGGGGTGAGGCTGGCAAGACTCAGGTGAAGGGTGCCAAGGTTGGGTTGGCGCATAATTTGGGTGGGATTGGCATGTACTGTGCTGTGACTATTCTTAAGGCTTAGCGGGTGGATGCGTATGAGTTTTGATAGGTTTGGGAAGGTCAGTTTTGTGGCTGAGACGAAGGCTCATGATTTTGTGAAGTTTTTGGAGGAGGGGAAGATAGCGGGGACGAGGTGTAAGAGGTGTGGGCGGCTTTATTTTCCGCCGAGAGCCGACTGTGAGGATTGTTTGTCTAGTGAGATGGAGTGGGTTGGGCTTAGTGGCAAGTGTAGGCTCGTTACTTATACGAACGTGAATTTTGCTCCTCCACGCTTTAGGTACGACTGCCCATACATATTGGCTGTGGCAAAGTTTGTGGAAGGCCCACTTGTATTCGCTCCGCTTAGTAAAGAAATCAAAGAAGACGAAGTTAAGATTGGGATGAGGCTGAGGCTTGAAGTTGTTAGGCTGTTGGGCGACAGAATTATCTACGAACTGAGAAAGCCGTAGTACTTCTCAGGCACACGCACACGCCCCTAGACCATCCCATACATGATCCAATTAGGCTCCAAATATGTTCCGATTTCCCTCGGATATTCAGTTTTGATGTCAAGGATTTAAACATCACTTTTAATATAGTTTCAATGCGCACGAAAATAATAGAGAGATGTTTCGTGATAGGCACATACTATACCGAAGACCTGATGCAAAAATGGTTTATGCGAAATCTGCCAATTGCAAAAGAACGGCTAAGGAACTTTAGAGCGCTAAATGTATTGCTTGATGGTTTTAGTGGATACGAAACTAGACGCTATCGTGATACGAGAAATGCAGTTATGTCTATGTGTTTACCTGAAATTGCGGGGGGCGCCGAGGCTAAAGGTATTAAACGCTTAGCTAAACTGGAAAAAACAATAGAGTTGTTCGGCGTTATGAAGTGGAGCGCGAATAAACTAAGCAGCTTCAGGTCAAGACTTGCAAGTGAAGAGTACATTCAAAGCTTGTCTGCAGTTACCGAATTGGAAGTGGCTTCAAAAATTGTTGATTTGATTGGTAAAGAGAATGTAGAGTTATACCCTCAGCTTGATAGCGGGGGCTTTTCTGATATCTGTGTAAAAATAAACGGTAAGAAAGTATATCTAGAGGTTGGCAATCTAGGAGAAAGCCTCCCTGAGAGCAAAATACAAGATGTTGTTAATGCGTCAGCAAAACATCTTGGCGAAAAAATACATACCCTAGCATATCTATGTTTGATAATAGATACAGCAGAACTTGTCTTAGATGATGAAGATAAAATAGATGTTGATGCTTCAATCAAGGAGCTTAACTCTGAAATAGATATGCTTGAAATTCACAAACTAGCTGGTTTCGAAGGGTTTTTCGACCTTGACGATATGTCATACATGGTCGCTAATCTATCATTGTATGAAAAAATGGAAAAATTGTTGTCTTCTGCTGACCGAAGGCTGTATGATTTAATTGGTAATCCGAAAATAAAAAGTTGGTTGAATTGTTTTGATCCGACCCTACTTAAGAAAGCTAAACTTATCAAGGGGATAATAGCTGGAAAAGGAGGAAGCACTCTCCTTGTTGAGATTCACCCTGAAAAATTCTTTCCTTCAAAGGCATCTATTTCTGAGACAGAATCGTTTTTGAACCATTTAGCTAGGCATATTGAAACTCAAATAACAGAGGGTCAACTTCAACCAAGCGCACCTAATATCATAGCAGTTCAAGGTTTTCACTGGATTGCATTTGGATTTGATTTGTCCAGTCCTAGCGAACTATATGAGAGCATACAGAAATTGTTTGAAAAAAGAAAGGAAAAGTATCTTAGTGGAGTTATTGTCTTTCAGAAGGAAGTGGAGAAAGGAGTGTATATAAGTAGCACCTATGCGACCAAATCTTCTCAGCTTGTCAAAGAAGACATTGACAAACTAGGACTTAGATGGTTCAAGCCGAATGAATGAAAAGACTCATTATGCAGAAGAAAACGAGCTAACGCTATTTACTTTTGAAATAAAAAGAAAGAATTGGGCTATTTTTGTTTTGTCGGTTCACCCTTTGGTTTTGGCAAGACAGCCTCATACATCTCGTCTTCCGCAAGCTTCCCCTGAGCAATCAACTGCCTAAGCCTAATAAAGTCAATCGTGTCCCGACCCGTAATCTTCCTCGTGTTAAAAGCTTGAAACCCCACGAAAGCCTCATAATTCATGTTAGCAGCCAGCCAATGCCTATTATAGTTCTTAGCTTGGTCCCAGAAGAACTTCTTCTTCGCCCGCACACTGTCAACTGCCTTTATCAAACAGCCTGGGAAGAGGTTCGCAAACAACCAATTCACCTTGTCCACTTCCTTGTCCAAAAGCTCCAAGCTGACCTTGTTCTGTTCCCCCGCCATCCTAATGTAAGCCCTAGCCTTCTCATACTCTTCTCCAGTCTTAAACTCGCCATACACGATTTCGCCGTCTTCCACGTATCTGTCGACTATAACAGACGGGTTGCGAACCCACTTGCCCCCATCCTTAATCACTGGAACCGCCCTGTTAATCAACCCAAGCCTCTTCATCTTGTAGGCACTCCACATCTCACACGAGACACAATTCCAAAGAGCATCTTCCATACTCAAGTACCACGGCAGAAAATCCGAAGAGCCACCGTCTGGCGAAGACCCATGCCTCGGACCCGCCTGCCCAAAAATGGCAAGGTCAGAAGCGATGGAGACATCGCATGCCATTCCGATTTCTTGCCCACCAGCCACACGCATGCCGTTCACCCTGTTGATCACGGGCTTCTTGCACATGAGTATCGCGTCTACCATGTGATTGAACAATTCCATGTATTCCCCATACTCGTTCGGTCTCTTACTATAGTATTCCGCATATTCCTTCGTGTTACCTCCCGTACAGAACGCGCTGTTTCCCTCACCCGTGAACACAACCGCCACGACACTTCGGTCTAGCGAGGCATTCTCGAAACCAGCAATGACGCCCTTCACCATCTCCGTAGTGTAAGAGTTGTACTGCTGAGGATTGTTCAGAACAACCCAAGACACGAACAAGTCTTTGACTGGCTTTCCATGAGGATCCGTCAACGGTCGTTTCTCGTAAACTACGCCCGGAGCCTTTTCACTCCAGTGCATGTCGCAATGCAACGCATGGTCTTTGAGCTCATGGTCTCTCGGCAACCAATCTAACCCCATAATCCATACCTCCCTTCTTTCCACATGGTTGTTTTCTAGAGTCTAGGCTTATAGCGTTTGGCACTTTTATATGAATCCCTCCATTAAAAAAGGCAAAAATATTTACCAATAAAAGCTCTAATAAATGTACGGGTGTGAGAACCGTGAAGAAAACCGCGGAAAAACAAGTCAAAGACCTGTTGACACAGCACCCAATTCCGCCCCTCGAAGTGATCATACCAATCCTCGAGAAGGCAGGACGCGGAGAACAAGAACTGACATCCCTAATCTATGACACGTACACGAGTCTGGCTAAGGGAGTAAGAGAAATCTTAGGCTTGAAGGAAAAAAACATAAAAACATTGGCCAAACTGTGGGAAATCATAACTATCTGCGAGGGAACAAAAACTCAACCCATCGAATTGACGGAGTCAAAGTTTTCTTTCAGCATATCAGACTGCCCCATGTTGCCCGTCGGAAAAAACGTAAGCTTGAACGTAAAAAGCAAGTTCTGTGACGTGATTTGCACGGCTGGAAGCAAAGCATTGATGGATACCGTACTGAGTCCACATAAGGGTACTTGCACTTGGAATAAGGCCTTGATAAAAGGCCTAGGCAAATGCACAGTAGTATTTGAGCTAGTGAAGGCTAAATGAGTTATCTGAAGAATTCTTCACTCCTCATTTCTATTTTGTTTGTCGCCGTTGGAATAGCCTTTATCATAGCGTGGCTAAAAATCGCTGGGTCCATAAGTTATGCAGATTTAAAAACAGCCTTGACCACAACCACAGCAACATTCGGAACGTTGCTAGGAATAATAACCGCGGGGCTCATGTTTACTCAAGGAAAATTCAGTGAACTCGCAAGCGAACTGACCGAAAAATCCCCTGACTATCTTGCAAAGGTATTATCATTAGAGAAGATACGATCAATTGAAACTCATCTACTTGCCCTGCGAAAAACGTTCACCCAACTCTCAGCGACCACAACAATCACTGAAGAAAGAAACCTCTACGAGAGAATAACCACAAAAGCATCTTCGATGTTTGTTAATCTTGCAGCACTTTTAAACTTGAAACTCAAACAACAAGGACTGCCCGACACAGGTCTTCTGGTCTCAGAAATGGATCCAAACCTCTACAAAGTTTACAAGAAAAGAACACAAAGCATCAAGAAAGAATGGCAAATCTTCACCCTCATCAAACAAATAATAGACACGTGGGAAGCACCAACAGCCTTTTTTGTTGAAAAATCCAACGTGAAATCAGCGCTCCAAGCAGACCTCACAAGTTCCCTCGCAGTCTTGAAACTAAAAGAACATGTTGACAAAAGCTCAACAAACATTCGCAGTGAGGTGACAAAAACGTTAAGCAGTTTAAATGATGAAATTAGTGAAATCAGCAAGAGGCTTCATGAAGACAGAATACCCCAGCTTTTGCCGCAGATGAAACAGGCGAGCACTATACGTGGCAAATACTTCTATCTAGCACTAATATTCATTGCTACTCCACTTCTCATCAACCTTCTAATTCTGCCACAACTCTCCGAAACAACTGCAACCTTCTTCCAACCAGTCATTTCAATAACAAGCTTACTAAGCGTCATGGGAGTCATTTTTCTGCTTCTCTACATTCACAAAATTCTCAACGTATAAGCCCTCTCGCGGGTTCTGTTGACTCTCGGTGGCTTGGTCAAAAAAAGGTTGAGTGTTAACTGGCAAGGCTTCGTGCTTGGTTTACATGACAGTATTCCATGCGTCTATGCAGAGTTCAGCAGGTTCTATTGCCAGCATAAACTCCCGAAGGATTTCCATGTATTCCTTGTCTTTTAATAATCTCGCTTGAGCCTTTTCATAGTCTGCGAAGCTGTCAAATTCTAAAAGTTCAACATACGAGCCCGCTATTCCACCAAACGTTTGAGTGAAGATTTTGAATGATTTCAGCTCTTTAATCGGGTTTTCCTTAATCCATTTAAGGTATCTCTGCATCATACGGTTGTGTTCCTCTTGTTTTTCTGGTTTAACCACCCATTTCCATACCACAACAACAGTCATCTCTATTACCTCTTCTTTCATTATGTCATTTCAAGCCGTATAAATAATTTAAGAAAAAATCTCCCATCATTTAAATCCCGAAGAGTTAACAGAACCCTTGCACGCTACATTAATCTGTGCGAGAGATTATAATCTAAAATCTATTCAACATGCGGTCGGACCAAGCGCATGCCTTCCAGAAACAGTCTTATCGACTCTCTCAAACGAATAGTGGGCGTCAACAACGTTCTAACAGACGCTGAAGACCTCTACGTATATTCCTTCGAGCACATCTTCCGAGAACAACAACACCCACGCATAGATGCGGTGGTTAAGACACGCTCCGCCGAAGAAACAGAAAAAGTAGTCAAGCTAGCAAATAAAGAGGGGTTAACCGCCATTCGAAGAGGAAGCCTCAAACCCGCCAAGTCCAAAGTCATCCTCATAGACGACACTGCCCCTCCAGACCTCACAGTCTCCACAAAGGAAACTAAGAAGAAGCCTACAGCAGAGGATATCAGAGAAATTCACAGGGCTGGGCACGGCACGTTCAGGAACTTCGCTCTAGCCCTAAAAACCTTCTTCCTAAACCAGCCAGCCAGCCAATGCCAAGAATGCCTCACCTGTAGCGGCTACTGCACCGTAGCGCCATCCTTCAACAACATTGAAACATGGTCCTCAAAGGGGAGGACTCTCCTCATGAGAGGACTGGCTAAAGGAGAACTAACTCTGTCCAAAAAGCTCATTGATGTCCTCTACACGTGCAGCACATGCGGACTATGCTTCGCCGAATGCTTCCAAGACCTAAAACTTCACGAAGCCATAATCGCCACTCGCCGTCACATCACAGAAAAGGGATTAGCCCCAGAAATGTTCAGGCTGTCTGCCAAAAACATCTCCGAGAACGGTGACCCCAGCGGAATGCCCATCAACCGCCGTCTCTCATGGACCCAAAAAATTCCGAAACTAAGCTTGCCCAAAAAGGCAGAGGTCTTGTACTGGGTTGGATGCATGACGGGCACACGCACCCCAAACGTGGCAAAAGCAGTCGCTAATGTTCTGAACCATGCTAAGGTTGACTTTACAATGCTTAGCGAAAGAGAAGGATGTTGCGGGTATGTTCTACTAAAAACTGGTTTGTGGGATGAATCGAAGAACAATGCCGTCAAACTTGTTAAGCTCGTAAAAGAAACCAAAGCTGAGATTTTAGTTACGCCTTGCGCTGGTTGTTATCACGCATTCAACACGCTTTACCCCGAAATGCTCGACGTCCAAATGCCGTGTGAAGTGCTTCACTCCTCACAACTTGCTGAACGATTAGTGAAAGATGGAGCACTGGAGTTTGAGGGAGGCTTGAGTCTAAAGGTAACCTATCATGACCCTTGCTCTTTAGGAAGACACGAAAACGTCTACGACCCTCCACGCAACATACTGAAAGCCATACCTAACCTTCAGTTTTTTGAAATGCCGCTGAGCAGAAGTCGTGCCCGATGCTGTGGCGGCGGAGGAGGACTCTGGACGTTCAAAAACGAGGTCTCCATGAACTCTGCTTGGACTCGGCTTGCCAATGATGTCGCTCCTTTGGACGTAGACGCCTTAGTGACTGCCTGCCCACTCTGCCACCTGAACCTCCACTTCACATCCATCAAAAAATCAGTACCCACAAAAATCGTTGACATCATGGAAGTCGTAGAGTCCGCTCTACAGAAAAGCGATTAGATTATTTCCTCGTTATCCAGTTTTCTTAGGGTTCTTCGCGAACTTCTGCCACAGTGAGCCCAAGCTTCAAGCCAAGTTTGCGAGAAAGATTTTCTAAGTCATTAACGACGTACGTGAAAACGTAGTCTTGCCACCTGCCCCATTCTGTCTCCGCGTATTCCCGCATGGCTTTCATAGCGTCAGATGTTGACTTCCACGATTTTTCTGGCAAGAAGATTTTGGTAAAAAGCTTAACACTCCATATGTCCAGAGGGAAGCCTGGATGAGGTGAAATGATTTCTGCTGAGTATTCGCCTATGCCCTTAAGCCTCATAAGAGACTTCTTCGCTTGGACGGGGCTCATTTTTTCAAGTTCTTCGAGGCTTGGGCACTCACCATCCACTATGGCTTTGGCTATGCCTTTCAGGTAGGCAGCCCGATAACCAAGCTTACATTTCTCCCTAAGCCCTTCAACACTTGCCTCTACAATGTTTTGAGGCGTCGGCCACGTTTGAACGAGATGGTCGTCAAATTCGGCTGTTTCGCCATACGCAGTGATGAGGGCGTTAATCATTTGCCTTGTCCGACTCATAGGGGCGTTTTGTGAAGTAAGCGCCACAATTACTCGGTCGAAAACGTCGAAGCCCCAAGCGCTTCTCATGCCGTAAAGGTCTATTACCGCCTGTTGTATCGCGGGATACTTTTTAGCCAACTCATAAAAACCGCTTACATCCTCTTTTACGCCTAAAGCCCTCTCAACATTTCTAAGAAGCTTACCCTCTTCAATCGAGGCGAGTTTTCTCTTAGAAAACACCGTGAGAGAAACTGTAGGCTTATGAATGGATATAACAGATTTTAACTTAAGTCCTACAGCGCCTGCGGATTCAAGAGGGGCAGCCGTCCACATAATGCCATGTGAATAAATCTCAAAAGGAGTAATCCAATGAAAGCCGCACGGTTCATGCACCGTCAGCTCAAAATTGTAGGGTGAAATTGCCTCTAACTCAAAACTCGATTTTATGCGACATTTTTGTGGCATAAGCCAATGCCTCTTAAAAGGAGGATTAGGGCGTAGCCAGCAACTTCTTCATCAATTCCGAGAATCGTTCCGCAGCGACTCTTCTTCTCCTCGTATTCGCGACCGTTGCATTTACGTACCGCAGTGCTTCTGGGTCACAAAACTTAACACAAACTGGCTCTCCACCGCAGAGGTCACATTTCATAATTTTTCCAGTCTTGGCGTCGATTTCAACTCCGCCAAACGGACAAAACAGGACACAGAGCCTGCATCCTACACAGAGGGCAGAGTCAATCAGCATTGCTCCTGTTTTAGGGTCTCTTTTTATGGCGCGCATGGGGCAAACCGTCTCGCATATGGGGGAGTCGCATTGCAAGCAGACCATAGGAATGTATACGCCCGCTGTTTCCCACTTAACAACGTGAACTCTCGCTCTGGCTGGGTTACACGCTTTTTCATGATAAATCGAGCAGGCGCTCTCGCAGATTCTGCATCCCGTGCATTTTTCGGGGTCCACAAACAGTATTTTCTGCATGGCTTGGCCAACTCCTAAATCATGTGTGAAGGCTCTTTGTCGAGCCCAAGCCTCTTTAGCGTCTCTTTTCGCGGAATTCCGTTCTCGTCCCAGCCGTGAAGCGCATAATACTCGTCTAACATTTGACCAAACTTCTTTCGGTCTATCTTCTTGCCCTTCGCGATAGGCAACCCAATAGGAGTGGGTTCTTTGAAGTACCGTTCTGGCAGACTGTCGTCTTTTCTTGAAAATCCCTCTCTGAGGTTGAACAACCTCTCGATAGTGCAAATTCTTTCCCCTATCTCCATCAGCTTCGCTTTCGAAAACTTCAGTCCAGTGGCGAGTTCGATCAGCCTCGAAAACTCGTTCCACGTGGGTGCGTGTACTGCGCAGAAGGCTGTTTGGAACTTGCAAGTGCCTATCGCGTCCGTGACTGCGTATAGGAGTTCTTGCCACCAGATCATTCGGCTTTTTCCGTCGTAAGACGTGTAATCGGACGAGACTGGGCCTCCGTAGATTTTCTGCAGGGTTTTTTCTGGCAAGCCGTACAGGTCCATGGCTGGTCGGCTTCTCAGGTGGTCAGCTCCCCTAGTGGATGTTGCTATGCCCAACCCGAAACTTGGTGTGGGGCGCTCGTCTGAGTGTAGATTGCTCATTCCCTTGATTTGAATGGCATAATACCCAGAGTTCTTGCCGATCTTTGCAATTGCTTTTTTGAAGCCGTCTGCGAGTACGTCTCCGAACCCTTCTCTGTTGGCGATTTTTTCTATTGTTTCGAACAGTGCTTCTTCATTGCCCCATTCGAGCTTTATGCCGCCTGTTACTTTGTCGTCGATTATTCCTTTTTCGTAGAGTTCCATAGCCCATGCGATGAGTCCGCCGGTCTCCAGCGTGTCTACGCCGTACTTGTTTACTAGATGGTTTGCTACTAGCACGGTTTCCATTTTTTTGCAGTCGACCATGGTTCCGAAGGCGCCGAGTGAAGTGTATTCTGGTCCCTCAGCGTATAATGGAGCGTATGGTCCGTCTCTCAAAACGTATCGGTGGCGGCAGTGAACCGTACAGCCGTAACAGCCCGACATCCCAATCGAGTATCTTTCCATGCTTTCGGGTTCTAGGTCTTCTCCGCCCTCCAGCCTGTTAAGCTGAAAGTTTCGGGTTCTTATCAGCCCCGTCGTGTTTGTGTTGTTGAAGATGACCATTGTCCCCCATTTCGACTGTGCCTGTGCCCATCGGGTGTCCATGATCATGGTGTTCATTTCTCTGCAGTAGTCGAGGAGTTCGTCTGGGTTCGCGAATTCGAGGTTCATGGTTCCTCTTGCGGCTATAGCCTTAAGCCTTTTAGAGCCCATGACGCATCCCATCCCCGTCCTTCCAGCCGAGTTCTTCATGCCCGTCCTCACGTTGGCGAACCTGACGAGTTTTTCGCCAGCCACTCCGATGACTAGGCTTTTGATTTCCTCGTCTCCGTGGTCTTCTCGTATGGCGGTTTGAGTTTCGAACGTGTCGTTTCCCCAGAGGTGAGATGCTTCTCGGATCTCGATTTCGCCGTCGTTTATCCATAAGTAGACGGGGTTTTCAGCCTTTCCCGTGATGACTAGGTGGTCGAAGCCTGCGAACCTTAGTTCTGGTCCGAAGAATCCTCCTACGTTGGAGTCGCCTACGGCTCCTGTTAGTGGTGATTTGGCTGCGATGTCGCATCTTCCTGCTCCGAGTGCGGGGATTCCTACGAGTAGCCCGTTGCCTACGATGAGAATGTTTTCTGGACTTAGAGGGTCAGTTTTTGGCGCCACGTGGTTATATAAGAGGTACATGTCGATGCCTCTGCCGCCCAGAAACAGTGACCGCATCTGTTTTGGGATGGGTTTTTGAACGATTTTTCGTGTTGATAAGTCAATGTAGGCTATTTTTCTGTTCCAAACCATTTTTATCGCCTTGGCCGTTGCTTATGCGAGCCCTCGAATTTTGGCTTGATCAGGTTTGAGCCATGAGATGCGATACTTTGTTTTGCATTGGGGGCATGTAGCGGTCTCTGCTTCTGGCTCGACTTGGAATCTTTTTAGGCAGTTTGGGCATCTGACTTCGCTCATTTGATTGTCCGCCTGTGGGGACTGAGGATTGTTATGATGTTTTTGAGGCTTCACAAGTTTGTCTGGTCGAATAAAATATAAGGGTTATGATTCATAAGTCGCTAATATTGCAAAAGGCTTTTTTATATAATTTATATACTGATTTATTTGCCGAGTCGTATGGTTGGGGATTAAGTATGGAGCTTAGGAAGCTTCAAAAAATTAAGGGCGGCAGCTTCACTCTGTCTGTTCCTAAAGAGTGGGTGGAGAAGAGGAAACTGAAGAGTGGGGAACAGATAGCGGTTTCTGAGGAGGAAGACGGGTCTCTGAGGCTTTTTCCTGTTGGTATGCCGTTTGAGAAGCGTCTTGAGGTGACGTTGGCGTTTGAGGATTATCCTAGCTTGAGGGCTCTTGAATATTGTATTGGCACGTACTACATTCAGGGAAGCAACAAAATCGATGTCGTTTCTAGGAAGATTATTCCGGCGGAGCATAAGAAGAGGCTTAAGCTTCTGCGTATGGAGTTGCCGGGCGTTGAAGTGGCTGAAGAAGAGGCTAATAGGCTGGGTTTTCAGGTTTTGATTGACCCAGCCGTGTTCTCGCTGGAAGGGCTTATAGAGAAGACTTCTTCTTTCTCGCTTCGGCTTCAAGAGGATGCTGTTAAGTCTGTTCTTGAGCGTGATTTTCAGTTGGCGGCTGAGGTTATGGAGCGTAGCCGAGAGGCTCTTAGGCATTATCGGATGACTGTTAGGCAGGTGGCGCTTTCTAGCCTTAGCAAGTCTATTGCGAAGAAGGTTGGGGTTAGGAACTGTCAGGAGTGTGTTACTTTTGCGTTGGTTGCCCGTGACTTGAACCGACTGGTTTATCATGCTTCTTCTATTGCTCGGCATGTTCTCGGCTTGGAACGTAAGGGGAAAATAGATCAAGGAATTTTGGATATTGTTTTTGATATGTCGAGGGTTACGTATGAGATGCAGAAGGGGGCTGTTCAAGCCTTTCTTAAGAAAGATGTTAGGCTGGCTATCGCTACTATGGGTGAGATGGAGAAGGTGAGAGAGAAAGAGAAACAGTTACTGACGAATGTGATGAAGAAGATAAAGGATGTGGATACTGCGGTTGTTTTGGGCATAATAGCCCGCGACCTGAGAAGGATTGCTGGGTATGCGGTAGCCATAGCCGACGACGCAATGAACAGAGTCTTGACACCAATAGCCTAAAGCCATATTGCCATGTTTAGAAGTCTGGAGTTAAAACAACCCTCTTCATCATCCTTCTCGAATGAGCCTCTTCAAAAACCTCCCTAATCCTGCTCATTGGCCGAACTTCAGTAAACGGCTTAATCATAATAGTCTTGTCCAAAACCAACTCCAACACCTTCGGATAATACTTAGGCAAACAACCCCAAGTACCAATAATCTCAGCATCAAAAGCCATAAGCCTAGAAATACTATACTCATTCTTCTGCAAACCAAAACCAACCACAACCAACCTACCAACATAAGACAAGAGTTCCAACGCTATCGCCTGACCCTGCGCAACCCCAGTCACCTCAAAGACTATCCAACCATAATTACTCGGAAGCCCACGCGCCTTACAAAGCTCACGAAACTCGTCACGAACAGCCCTCGCATCCTTATCCGCAGAATCAATGACAAAATCAGCCCCATACTCAAGCGCTCTCTTAAGCTTCTCCGGATCTCGGGCAATGCCAACAACCGTTTTGGCGCCGAAAGCCTTAGCCATCTGAGCCACGTAACTGCCCACACCACCCGTAACGCCCACAACAACCACGTTATCTCCCCTCTTAAGCCCAGCCCTCACACACGCCTGATAAGGAGTCGTCACAGCATCAGCGATAGTAGCCAACTCAGCCAACTCAAAACCAGCACGGTCTTTTATCACGCACAAGTCTTCACTCGGAACCGGAATATGACTGGAGAAGCCTCCATAAATTCCTAGGCTGTTTCCGGGCATCTTCTGAGCCAAACATCGATTGTTCCTCCCAGCAGCGCAGATTGGACATTTGTTACAGGGCATAACAGACGGCACAATAACCTCCTTACCCACCAGCCTCTTATCACCAGCCACAACCACGCCACTTATCTCATGCCCCAAAGTAAGCGGAGGCGTAGACACCGTACGAACACCATCATAAAAGTAGCCCAAATCCGTGTGGCAAACACCACAACCCGCAACCTCCACGAGGGCTTCGCCCGGCTGAAGCGGCGGAACAGGAATCTCAGTCTTTTCAAGTCTGCCCTCAACGACTTTGCCAGTCGCTGGGTCTTTACTCCAAGGCTGTGTCATCTGCCAAGTCCTTATCTTATCAGGTACTTTCCTCATGACCATCACACCTTTCCATCAGATTTGCTTGACTTGCACTTATAAGTTTAAATGCCCAACAGTGGCGACATCTCCTGCAAACTCCCCTCTTGCTGTAGGCGTTCACTCTGCTGCCCCGTCACGACGGCATATTTGGGGCCTAGTTGGATCCTAATTGGATCATGTATGGGATGGTCTAGGGGCGTGTGCGCGCGTCTGAAAACGCTTCAGAGTTTTGTTGCCTTATGCTTCCAGAGTAGGTTATACATCAGGGCGAGTCCTCGAACAACACTCTGATGTGATGTGATGGCTGCCTCACGCAGGAAGAGGGGAACTCCGGGGTCTTCAACGAGAAACAACGCTTTTCCCCCCTTTTTTGGGTCGGTTATGCATCCCCTAATTGGCACTTCATCTGTGAAGCGAACCTCAACTCCGTTGCCGAGTGTCTCTCTAATTGTTTCCAAAATTTTTGCTTGCTTTCCTCGGTTTTCAGGTTCTAGTTTGTTTGAAGTTAACAAAACTATTTTTATAGAGACACCACGTTTTGAGACTTCCTTAAGCTCGTCCGCCACATCTGAGAAGTATTCCATAGCCTTAGAAAGTATTTGGATCTCTTCCTCTGCAGTGGCGTAGAGTTTTTTGGTTTCTTCCAAGGAGACTTCGCCGACTGTGACTATGCGGAAGAGTGGAACCCGTGGAACGCCTTTCTTCCCCTTCAAGTAGACTTTCCTACCAGTTTTGACGAAATCTTTGGCGTAGTCCTCTAGAATTCGAAGCTTCTGCTTGAGTTCGTTCATGCTGAAGGACACTAGCGAACTGGCAATGTCTTCTAGGGGGCGAGGAGTATACAGCAATGGTCTTCCTGGCCTCATGGTTACGATTCCCATTTTGGCCAGTTGGTCAAGAACGCCGTAGATGCGGGCGCTTGGAACCTTACTAGCCCTGCTTAGAGTTGTTGCTTTCGTTTCACCTAGAAAGAGAAGATGTGCCAGAGCAGAGGCTTGGTACTCGTTTAGGCCCATGTTCATGAGCAACAGCCTAGTTTGGTCGATGTCTTTCTCGAAGGCCAAAAGCGTCTCCCCACCTACATATGGTTGACGGCCTTGCCTTTAAATTCTTTATATTATCAACATTATAATTTCTGGATGTCATGGTTTTGTGGGGTTTACAGAGGCTACCATAGAAAACATTATAAACGAGAAGTTTGATTTGACTTCTTTATAGTAGTAAAATGGTGCTTTCGCATGAACGTTTTAATCGCTGGCATGGATGGATACCTCGGCTGGACCTTATCAATGTATCTAACCAGTAGAGGGCATTCAGTTGTCGGCGTCGACAACTTTTCGAGACGTAAGAATGTTGAGGAAGTTGGTTCGTGGTCTGCAACGCCCATACGGGCAATGGATGAACGGCTGAGGGCTTTTAAGGAAATTCATGGCAAAGAGATCAAGTTTCACAAAGGGGATTTGCGAGAATATCCCTTCGTCAAGGAAATTGTGAAAAAGTATAAGCCTGACACCATTGTGCATTTGGGGGAGCAACCCTGCGCCCCATACTCCATGATTGACGTGGATCACTGTGTGTTCACTATGACTAACAACATTGTTGGGACTCTGAACATTCTTTATGCTATGCATGAGACCAGTCCGAAAACGCATCTGCTGAAGCTTGGCACCATGGGAGAATATGGCACGCCGAACATCGATATCCCAGAAGGTTTCTTCGAAATCGAGTATAGAGGTCGCAAAGACGCTCTCCCATTTCCGCGGTTTGCTGGAAGCTGGTACCACTGGACGAAGGTTCACGACACTGGCAACATCATGTTCGCGTGCAAAATCTGGGGCCTAAGAAGCACAGACATCATGCAGGGCGTGGTTTACGGAACAAGAACTGACGACATGGTTGACGACCGTTTGCTGACGCGATTTGATTTTGACGAGGTTTGGGGAACTGCCCTAAACCGATTCGTTGCCCAAGCAATTATTGGTCACACGCTTACCCCATACGGCTTAGGCGGTCAGACGAGAGGCTTCATAGCTCTACGAGACAGCATGCAATGCCTGACGTTGGCTACTGAAAATCCATCCGAAAAAGGCGAGTATAGAGTCTTCAACCAATTCGACGAAACCTACTCTATAAACGAATTAGCCGAGAAGGCTCAGAGGGTAGGCAAAAAACTCGGATACGACGTGAAAGTCAAGCATCCAGAGAATCCCCGAGTCGAGGCAGAAGAGCACTACTACAACCCTGACCACGAAGGCCTTTACAAACTCGGATTCAAACCAATACATTCTTTAGAAAAAGAACTTGAAATCATGTTTAAAGACTTGGAAAAGTTTAAGGATAGGATTTTGGCGAAAAAAGATAGGATTATGCCAACGGTTTATTGGAGAAAGTAAAATCGTTTTTCAGACGCGCGCACACGCCCCTAGACCATCCCATACATGATCCAATTAGGCT
>CAZUFG010000017.1:0-15740 GCA_964618655.1 uncultured Candidatus Bathyarchaeia archaeon
CGTCAATCGTTCTCTGTGGTCACGTTCACGAAGCACGAGGAACCGCCCAAATCAATGACACTCTTCTGCTAAACCCTGGACCAGCGAGACACGGGTACTACGCCCTGGTTGACCTCAATGAAAAGATTAAATTAGAATTGTTTTGAGTAAAGTTTGTGATAATTTAGGATTTTGAAAAAATAAATTTGGGGAGCCTAGATGGGGTCTGGTAGGCTAGTAGAAAGGGGCGTTGTTTCTTTTCTGTTGACGGAAAAGCGTTTAGAAGGTGTTCGGGTGTGAGGGCGCAAAATCAGCACAAAAACATAGCTGAATAAACTCTTACACAAACCCCTAACTTGAAACCTTCCATAAAGAAAACCAAAAAACAGTCATAGAATTGAAGTGGGCATCAACGGCGTGTGCTTAGATGTTTTCTTCTGTAGACTATGACTGCTAGTAGTGTTGCTATCATGAATAGGGGCAGGATAATCAGTGACGGGAATTCTGGTATTATTATTACTTCTTGTGTTGAATGGTTGTAGGTGAAGTATAGGTGGCTATGTGTGCTGTTGGAGCATGGTAGTAGGGTATGTGAAACCTCTGTGCCGTTGATAAACACTTTGTATGTGACGTTCATTAAAGCTGTTGGGATGCATATTCTACAAAAGCCAGTAGTGCCGTTTTCTCCAGAAACATTGAAGGTTATTGCAGTGCCATTGAATTGAAAATTAGATACTGTAGAATTGCAGATAATTTGAACATGATACTCCGGAGTAGCAGTGAAATCTGAGAACATGCCCATTAATGGATTGTTATCTTGATTGTTTGCGTCTATTATGTAAGGACTGTCTCCAATGCCATCGTGATCAGAATCTGTTCCATTGTAGTCGCTCCAATAGTTGCCTTCAACACCGTCATCAAAGGGATTTATTCCAATTGTGAGAACTTGAATGTTATTGTCTACAAGATTGTTGCGATAGATTCGGTTATTGCCTAATTTACTATCGATGTAAATGCCTTCATAACTGTTTCTGGCTATAGTATTTTCGATTATGCTACAATTTTCTTGGCAGTATATGCCGTATCCACTGTTCGCTGTTAGGTTGTTTCGAATTATTGTGTTGTTTGGCGAACCGTAAAGCCAAATGCCACCCCAGTCGTTCAATGCAACGTCATTCTGAGCTATGGTATTATACATAGAATACCAAAGAGTGATACCCGCTCTATTGTTTCTTATGGTATTGTTTGCTATGACGCTTTCTTTTGTTTGATCCATTTGGACCCCAATGGTAGCATTTGACAAATCAAGGCCTTCTATGACTATGTTGTCACAGTTTACAAGTATTACTTGACCAGCGTGGCTCACATTATAGTCAAATGCATCCTCAAGATAGATGAGGGGTTTGCCATTTACAGTGTTGTTTTCTACTAGATTATGATAAGACAATTCGACTGCCAAGCCGTTGTTAATGAATACATTGCTTGTTACTTTGTTGTTGCTTTAATTTGTGAGACGGATGCCGTTCATATTGTTTGATATTATTCTATTTGTAAGAATGCTGTTGCCCGAGCAATGTTGTAAGAAAACACCATGATCGAATCCCCTAACTTGAAAGTTGGTAACCGTTACGTTTTCTCTTCCCGAAAGGTATATTCCAACATAGGAGAAGGGAAGTATTGAAGTTATAGTATGATCTAGGCCATCCAGTATTATGTTGTTTCTTTCGATTATGATTCCATCTTGGTTGCTTGTTATATTATCAGTTAAGGTGTAGAAGTTTCCGTCCCGTTGTATTGGTGCTGTTGGTGGGTCGACGTTTCCATCTGCTCGAATATAGATTGTTCCAATTGCTTCAGCCCTTTGGGCTTTAACCCCTACACATAGAGTACCTATGAGAACTGATGCTAGAGCTAACTCGAATAGGGTTTCATATCGATGTTGCATCAATGCACTTGTGTCCGTTTCGGTTTTTATGATTTGTGGAGGAATCTTCGATTGAATTCAAATTGATCATGAAGAAAAAACTTGAAGGCAGAAAAACCCATACAAATTCAAAAATCGGCTTTAGCATATTTGGATCCTAATTGGATCATATATGGGATGGTCTAGAGGCGTGCACGCGTCCTCTCTCCGCCTCCACTCTCAACAAAAGTTAAAGGCGAGATTTACTAAGTCTACGTTTCACAGAGGCGGTGAAAATGCCATTCGAGAAAGGTGACTTCACACTCATCGATTATGTGGGCAAGGTTAAGGAAACTGGCGAAGTCTTCGACACAACCAATGAGGAGACTGCCAAAAAAGAGAGGCTGTACAAAGAAGGCGACATCTACGAGCCAAAACTTGTAGTCATCGGCGAAGGATGGGTGCTGAAGGCATTAGACGAGAACCTACTCAACTTTGAAGTCGGCAAAACCAACTCGGTGGAAATACCGCCCGACAAAGCGTTTGGAAGCCGGGACCCAGAAAAAGTCAGGCTAGTTCCACTCCGAAAACTAACAGCCAAAGGCATCACGCCTCAGTTAGGGATGCGCCTCGAAGTAGACGGAAAACTAGCCACCGTGAGAACTTTAGGCGCGGGCAGAGTCCAGCTAGATTACAATCCTCCCTTAGCTGGAAAAACCCTAGTCTATGAAGTTACGGTGCAGAAAAAACTAGAAACAGGAAGGGAAAAAATTACAGCCCTAATTCACCGAAGAATCCCAGCCGTAGACATTGCAAAGTTTGACCTAAAAACAACCAAAACAAGCGCCGTAATTAACGTGCCCGAAGAAGCCTTCTACGTTGAGGGCTTGCAACTCGCAAAGAGAGGCATCGCCACCGACGTGCAAAAGTTCTTTCCCGAAATAACCACAGTAAGGTTTATCGAAGAATTCAGAAAACCGAAGACCGAGAAAAAACCTGAATGAGCTGCCACTAACTAATTTATGACGCCCGTGACTTTCGCAAGTTTCCTAGCAGACCCATAACTCAACTTTTTCTCTTCCAAAATCGTGTATCGCTCAGGACGAATCGTGGACGCCTGCACCAAAGCCTCTATAACCTGCTCAGGCTCTATCCTAAGTTCCTCTGCTGTGGTTGGTGCACCAACTTTTTTCAACGTTGCCCTTATGCGTTTCCAACCCAATCCATGAAGGTACGCCATCATTATTGTTCCCAATCCACACTTTTCTCCATGCAAAGCTTGATTCGGCACAAGTAGATCCAGCGTATGACTAAACAAGTGCTCAGAACCGCTACATGGTCGACTGCTTCCAGCGATGCTCATGGCTACGCCACAACTAATTAAGGCTTCTAGAAGAACCCGCAGCCCCTCCTCCACTTCTGGCTTGATCAAAGCCGCATTCCTCACCACGAGTTTCGCGCCCATCATGGCTAAGCTCGCAGCGTATTCGCCGTAATACTCGTTTTTCACGTTGTGCGCAATTTCCCAGTCACGAACCGACGTGAATTTTGCTAGTACGTCTCCGCATCCGCTTGCTACAAAACGATGAGGCGCCTGAATAATAATGCTGGTGTCAGCGATGATGGCCATAGGAGACTGCGCCATAATCGAGTAGGGCTTTTCTAGTCCCTTAAGCGAGACCAAAGGACTCGCGATTCCGTCATGGGAGGCCGTGGTTGGGATGCTTATGAACGGAAGGCTCTGGCGGGCAGAACTCAGTTTGGCGACGTCAATTTTGGTTCCGCCGCCTATTCCCAGAACCACTTGGGGTCTTGACTCCTTTATTTTTTCTTCAACGGATATAACATCCTTCATGGTAGAAGAATTAACCATTAAATAGTCAACGCTGATTCCTGTATCACTGAGTAAATCCATTACTTTTCGACCCGCTACATGATATGTTTTGGGGCCTGTCACAATGAAGGCAGACTTGGAAAATCCGAGTTTTTTGCAAATGCCACTTATGAGCTCTATGGTTTCGTTTCCCACAACGACTTCCCTTGGAAGCTGCATGCGATGTACCATGGTCAACTGGAATCCAATCCGTTATTAAGAGGGGCTCGAAACATTTTTAAATTAGTCGGTTATGAATACATGGTGCTAACTTCTCCCGAGAAGTTTTTGCATGACATCGGATTCTTCGGGGGAGAACTGAAATGCGTGAAACATTTGATCAATTAGCCCTAAAAGGAACAACAACCGTAGGCGTCGTCTGCAAAGACGGAGTCATCTTGTCCTCAGACACCCGTGTAACCATGGGCTTTTTTGTAGCCCACAAAAAAGGGAAGAAAATCTACAAAATTGATGATCATTTGGCCATGACTATTTCAGGGAACGTTGCCGATGCCCAACGAACCGTGGACATACTGAAAGTAAACGCCCATCTCTATAGGCTGAATATCGGGCGTCCATTACCGGTAAGCTCCGCAGCACGACTCATTGCGAATCTGTTATTCTCAACTCGTCTGGCTCCAATGATTGCTCAAGTTCTCGTCGGCGGAGTTGACGACTCAGGCGCTCACGTTTTCTCCCTTGACCCGTTTGGCAGTTTGACAGAAGAAAAATGTGTTGCTACGGGTTCAGGTTCCCCCATAGCCTATGGAGTTTTGGAAGACAAATACAAAGAAGACGTAACAATAAAGAATCTCTTGTCTGTAGTTGTGCGCGCTGTTGACTCAGCCATGAAAAGAGACGCCGCAAGCGGAGACAGTTTTGATGTGGTAGTCATAAACAAAGAAGGATACCGTGAACTAACCGACGAAGAGAAAAAGACTCTCCTAGCAGGTTTGTCGAGGAGCGAAAGAAAGGCGTGACAGCCTACGAAAAAACCAAGGTAGAAGCCAGCAAATGTGTATTGGAGCATGTCCCACAACAGGCTGAGGTTACCCGAATCGAGTTCGAAGGACCCGCCCTAGCAGTTTACACAAAGAAACCCGAGGTTCTAATGGAACAAAGCTACGTTATCGCAGACATCGTTAACCTAATTAGAAAGAGAATCGTTGTGCGCTCTGACCCTTCCGTAAGGTTGCCAGAGAAAGACGCGGAGAGGCTTATACAAGAGATAGTTTCTCCAGAGGCAGAAATCACTAACATGAGCTTTGACCCGAGCCTCGGCGAAGTCATTATAGAAGCCAAAAAGCCTGGTTTGGTCATTGGAAAAAATGGAGCTGTTTTACAAGAGATTGTGAAGCAGACACGATGGAGACCCCGAATCCTAAGAAGCCCTCCAATACCTTCCAAAATTATAGCTCACATGAGGCATTATCTTCACGCCGAAAGCAAGGAACGAGAAAGAATCCTTCGCACGGTGGGCGAAAGAATCTTCAGACCCATGGTTTACGGGGTTGGAGACATTCGAATCACAGCGTTAGGCGGCTTCCGAGAAGTGGGAAGATCAGCACTTCTTATACAAACAAGGGAAAGTCAAGTTCTATTAGACTGCGGCATTAACCCAGGCGCTACAAACCCGCTAGAAGCCTTCCCGAGATTTGATTTGCCCCAGTTTGATCCAGACACACTAGACGCTGTTATCATAAGCCACGCACATCTTGACCATTGTGGCTTTCTTCCGTTTCTGTTCAAGTATGGATACGATGGTCCAGTTTATTGTTCAGCCCCAACCTCGAATCTCATGACTTTGCTTCAGCTGGATTATTTGGACGTGTTAAGCAAGCAAGGGGTTATGGCGCTGTATGATCAGAGGGACGTGCGGGAAACCGTTCTACACACCATCCCACTGCGTTATGGCACCGTAACTGACATAGCGCCAGATGTTCGTCTAACCCTGCACAACGCCGGGCACATTCTCGGATCGTCTATAGCTCATTTGCACATCGGAGAGGGCTTGCATAACCTCGTCTACACCGGCGATTATAAATACATGAAAACAATGCTTCTCGAACCCGCAACAACAGCGTTTCCAAGAGTTGAAACAATAATAACCGAAAGTACGTACGGCGCCCCACAGGAGATTATGCCTTCCAGAATCGAGGCTGAACAAAAACTCGTCTCAATTATAAACGAAACCTTAGATCGCGGAGGCAAAGTTCTGATTCCAGTCCCAGCAGTTGGTAGGGCACAAGAAATCATGTTGATCATCGACATGTATATGCGACAGGGACTGTTGAAGGAAGCGCCAGTGTTCATTGAAGGCATGATTTCTGAGGCGACTGCCATCCACACAGTTTATCCAGAATATTTGGCAAGAGAGGTACGAAATAGCATTCTACATGAGGGAATCAACCCGTTCCAGTCAGATTACTTCACCACAGTAGAGCATCCAAGTGCGAGAGAAGAAATTATGGAAGGCGGGCAGAGCATAATAATAGCTACTTCAGGAATGCTTGAAGGTGGACCCGTAATCGAATATTTTAAGCGTTTGGCATCAGATGAACGCAACACCATAATCTTCGTAAGTTACCAGATTGAGGGAACTATGGGACGCAGGGTTCAGAAGGGCTTGGTAGAAACGCCTTTAATAAATAGCGAAGGAAAAATTGAAGTTTTAAAAGTGAATTTGAAGGTTGACTCTATTGAGGGATTTTCTGGGCACTCAGACAGAAAACAGATAATTAATTACATCCGTCGAGTTACACCAAAACCCGAGCGAATAATCGTGTGCCATGGCGAGAGAGCCAAATGTCTTAGCATAGCAGGCATTTTTCAGAGAAAGTATAACGTTGAAGCAAGAGCACCAGAGATACTGGAAACAGTTAAGCTGCGGTAGGCGTTTCTCCTCCTGGCGTAGCGGTTTTTTCTCGCCAGATTCGGACAGAAGAAGGAGTGACAACCACACGTTCCTCGCCTAAGCGGGCAATGTCTCCTCCAACTGATTCTGTGAACTCGCAGAGTTCATTCACTACATGTTTAACATCGTCTATGCTTTTTTTGGCTAGGGGGCTTATCCTAAGAATGAGGATGTTTCCTGCGTTGATTTCACGTTTAACAACATCCACGTCTTCGGGCTTGCGTAAGGGCAGAGCCTTCAAATAAATCTTGGCAGGGGTAGTCAAGGAGGACGAAGAAGCTTTGTCAGCGATATCGGTTGCTTCAGGCTTTTCAGCAGACTTGATTCTGTTAATCATTTTCCCGATAGTCTTTCCTAATTTTGGCAAATGGTTTCACTTCCTAACCTAAACTTACTCATAACATCAACTTTAAGCATTTCCTTCGTCTCCGCTCTTTCAACATCTTGGGGTCATGATGAAATTCCAAATTAGTTACTAAGTGAAACTTTATAATACTTATGAGTTGTTGGTGACGGTGTCTAGATTTTATCGGATTTCCTTAACAATTTCCAGAGCCTATCACCAACAGAATGAATGTTTTTCACGATTTTTCCCTGCCTTGTCACTCTCATTGTTTTTGAGTCAAAGAGGGCAACGCCTATCGCTAGGGATTTACCGTAACTCTTGTCTACGACTAAGAGAAAATCGTTCTTCTCAAATTCGCCTTTGATCTGTACAACTCCGGGAGCCATTACGTCAGCCCCGTTACAGACATGAGGAACAGCGCCCATGTCTACTGTAATCTTAGGAAGGGATGAAAGAAGTTCATCGAAGATTAGTATGGGAAAAAGTGTGTCATCTGACTTTGCTAGGACGGGTTTTCCGTTGATGATGTAGATTTCAGCCACAGGAGTTTGTGTCACTTCAATTTTTGGTCTTGTTCCAAATAATTGTTCAGCATTTACTCTTACTTTTTTATAAAATTCTAGAAGAAATTGTCTTGCCTCTCTTTCCTTCAGAAAGTGTCGTGCTGAAGTTTGGGGCAATGCTTAACACCTTCCTTCTTGCAATAACCTTTAAATCATTCAACGTTTGCACCTATAAAGGCAAAGATTCAAAAAGAAGTTTAGTGAGAGGACAAAAACATGAGCGAAATGACCATCCAAATCCTAGAAGAAAGCCTTGGGAAAATCGTTCTCGTGCGATTGAAGGGTGGGAAGAGCTTACGTGGAAAGCTGAAGGGTTTTGACCAGCATCTCAATCTGGTGCTGGAAGAAACAGAGGACACCACAAACGCGGAGAAGGTGAAGAAACTGGGCGTCATCATAGTGAGGGGCGACAACGTCATAGTGATTTCTCCGCCTCCAAGGTGAAAACCCGTTGGGAAAAACGAGTAAGGGCACGCCGTCTTTTGGAAAGCGAGCTGGAAAAACTCTTCACATTCGATGCAGACGTTGCGGCAGGAGAGCCTACAACGTGACCAAGAAGCGGTGTTCTGCCTGTGGCTATGGAGAATCAACTAGAATTCGACGGTATTCGTGGCAAACCAAAAAGCTGAACAGAGAGAGACTTCTTTAGGCCCTTGTTTTCAACATTATTCTCAAACTTGTAGTTTCATTTGTAGCAAAGGAACGTAAAGAAATGGGGTAAGCTCAGTTTTTGAGCTTATGGAATTAAGCCTTTGCCGTTGTTGATGTTGTCGCACATTGTGTGTGCCAGTTCAAGTTCCTCGAATGTGCCACCGTAAATTAGTAGGTGTTCGGCATAGACTATGACTTCGCCCACTGTGTCGAAACCATCATATATATGAGGGTCTAACTGCGTGTCCCAGCCGACAGCGCTACTAACGTAGTTCAGCAATGTGCAAAGGAGTTGACGTTCAAGCTTCTTCGTCATGTTGTCCATTGGTTCCAGGTTTCTCAGGATTCTCCACGCGTTGACTAACGTATCGTCGTTGCTGCCAATGTATATCGACTTAAACAGTGTGTAATTCGACAACAAACTGACTTGTTGAAGGTAATAGAACAACTGTTCCTCTGTCATCTGAGCTGTTCCCCTGCCAATAAGATATACTATCACTTGGTGTCCCCAGAAACCTGGTGTGCCGACCTCTCCAGTAGGAGTGCTCTTTTGTGCGCTTGCTGTGTCCCAATTGACGTATAACGGATGAATGTTTGGTAGAATGCCTGGCGCTGTAACATTCATAATCACTGTGTATGTGCCTGGGGCTAAGTATACATGGACTATGTATGGATCAGCTTCTGTCGTTATGTTGCCGTCGCCAAAATCCCAAGTATAGCTAGTTATTGGGCATATGTCGTCACCGTCAAACCCGGGCTTAGAACCTGAAGCGTCAAAGTAAATGGCTTGACCTACTTGTGGAGTGTGGGTGCTCTCTGTAAAGTTTGCTTCCGGAGGATAATGACGTGTAGTGTTCTTTTCCGCGCTTGCTGTGTCCCAGTTGACATATAAAGGATGAATGTTAGGCAAGATACCTGGTGCCGTAACGTTCAGAATCACCGTGTACGTTCCTTCGGCTAGGTATACGTGGGCTATGTATGGGTCGCTTTCTGTTGTTATGTTGCCGTCGCCGAAATCCCAAGTGTAACTGGTTATGGGGCATATGTCGTCTCCATCAAATCCAGACGTTGAACCTGACGCATCAAAATAAACGGCGTAGCCTACCATTGGCGTGTGAGTGCTTTCAGTGAAGTTTGCTTCAGGAGGATGATGATGCGTAGTGTTCTTTTCTGCGCTCGTTGTATCCCAATTAACGTATAAAGGATGAATGTTAGGCAAAATGCCAGGTGCTGTAACCTTCATAATGACTGTGTAGAGGCCTGGAGCCAAGTATACGTGCGTTATGTAGGGGTCAGCTTCTGTTGTAATGTTTCCATCACCGAAGTTCCACTCATAGCTGGTTATTGGGCATATGTCGTCACCGTCAAACCCAGATGTTGAGCCTGAAGCGTCGAAGTAGACAGCAAAGCCTACATATGGTGTGTGAGTGCTTTCAGTGAAGTTTGCTGTTGGAGGATACGGCGGCGGCGCGCCAGTTTGAGTAATAATGCACACACCATACGGGAAGTATCCTTTGTATCTTATCCAGCCCTTCCGCCAAATGTGACCACTCTCAATGTCATCATCCCAAGGATCATAGCTTCTTTGAAGTAGGTACCATATGCCGTTTTCTTGCCACAAATTCGTCCAATATATAATATTAGTGGGGCCGTGATCTTCTGTAGCTCTCGGAAAGAGTAAAATCGTGGTAACCCCTATGGCTTCGCAGTGGATTTGGAAGCGAAGGTTAATGCGCCAACCACTAAGTAAGACAACGTAGTCGGGCAGACGCCAAGTAACCATTTCGTACTGCTGAACGCCCGTGGGGTCCCAGAAGCCGAATGGTTCAACTGTGAGAACTCCGTTCACATCTCCTATCCACGCTAGGATTCCGTGAGCATCACGTACTTCGTATGTGGCAGTGTATGAAGGAGCCGGCACTATTTCAACCAGTGAATTATTTCTTATTACAGCCGTAAAAGTTACGTAATGTAGCTCTGGGACGCCCAACTCAGCAATGTTGTCAATGACCCAGTTCAGGGTAGTTGTGTTACAAGGGGCTAAAGTCACGTCGCTTGGCGAAGAAATCCGAAGAATTGGACCTACATCGATGATGTACCCATCTGCTCTAACATATCCTATAGTAGTGGAAAGGCATAGGAAAAGCAACATTCCTAAGAATATTTTTCTGTTCATCTATCTTTCTCCTCTCTGGCTTCTTTTAACATTTCTAATGTCACTTGAGTGACCTTTTTATCATTGACTTCCAAGGTTGATGTATATCCAAAAACGGACTATGTAGTCAGACTTATGTGGATTACAGTAACATTTTTCCATAACTGAACTAACCACGAAGTCATCTTCAAACAATAAAATTAGAAAATGATATACTAACGACTACGTTGTGAGAACTGGAAAAAGCGCTTGTCAACTCTAACAAAGATTAATGGACCTTTACTCTGACAAAGTTGCGCGCGCGCAATCAACTAGAATTCGACGGTATTCGTGGCAAACCAAGAAGCTGAACAGAGAGAGGCTCCTTTAGGCTTTCTGTTTTCAACCCTTATTCCTAAACTTGTTAGCTTCATTTGTCGCAAAGATATAAAGGAATGTGGTAAACTCAGTTCTGAGCTTATGGAATTAAGCTTATGCTGTTGTTGATGTTGTCGCAAAGTTTGTATGCCATTTCAAGTTGCTCGAATGTGCCACCGTGTATTAGAAGGTTTTCGGCGTAGACTTTGACTCCGTCGACGGTTTTGAAACTTTCGTATATGTAACTGTCTAATTGGGTGTCCCAGTTGGCATCGTGACGTCCTTAAAATCTGTTGCCACGCCGAAGTTGACGTATCCAGCGGCGATGTATGGGGGTATGCCCGGCGCCGTGACAGTTAATGTTACTATGTAGATTCCAGGTGCAGAATATGAGTAGGTAACGGTCTTTCCGTGGGCGATGGGTGAGCCATCACCAAAATTCCAAGCATAGTCTGTTATTTGGCATGTGTCGTCTCCGTCAAATCCAGGACTTGAACATGAGGCATTGAAACGCACAGGGCATCCTACTTTTGGTGTGTGGGTGCTTTCTGTGAATTGGGCTGCCGGAGGATGCGGTGAGGGATAGGATGGTGGCTTAACGTACTTCTGTGCGCTTGCTGTACCCCAGTTAACGTATAATGGATGAATGTAGGGTGGAATGCCTGGCGCCGTAACATTGAGAGTTACTGTGTACGTGCCTGCAGTTAGGTATACATGTACTATATATGGATCAGTTTCAGTGGTTATGTTTCCGTCTCCGAAATTCCAAGTATAGCTAGTTATTGGACATATACTGTCTCCGTCAAACCCAGATGTTGAAGCTGAAGCATCAAAATACACAGCGTAGCCTACTAGTGGATTGTGGGTGCTTTCTGTGAAGATGGCTTCTGGAGGATAATGTCGTGTAACATTCTTTTCTGCACTTGCCGTGTCCCAATTAACATATAAGGGATGAATATCAGGTAAAATGCCCGGTGCTATAACTATCAGAGTCACCGTGAACAGACCCGCAGCTAGGTAAACATGCGCTATGTAAGGATCACTTTCTGTGGTTGTGTTCCCGTCTCCGAAATTCCACGTATAGCTAGTTATCGGGCATGTGTCGTCTCCGTCAAACCCAGATGTTGAAGCTGAAGCATCAAAATAAATAGCGTAACCCACATATGGTGCGTGAGTGCTTTCCGTAAAGTTCGCTTCTGGAGGATATGGCGGCGGTACACTAGTTTGAGTAATCGTACACACATCGTAGGGAAAGCCTTCTTTGTATCTTAACCAGCCCTTACGGAAAGTGTGACCACCATGAATGTCTCCATCCCATGGGTCATAGCTTCTTTGAAGCGGATACCAGACGTCGTTTTCTCGCCACAAGTTCGTCCAATCTATTATGTTGAATGGACCGTGATCTTCCGTGGCCCTTGGAAAAAGCATAATCGTAGTAACCCCAGTGGCTTCGCAGTGGATTTGGAAGCGAAGGTTGATGCGCCAACCGCTACGTAAGACAACAGAGCTGGGCAAATGCCAAGTAACCATTTCGTACTGCTCAACGCCAGTGAGGTCCCAGAAATCGAACGGCTCCACTGTAAGATTTCCATTCACACTTCCTGACCCCATTAGGTTTCCGTAAGCATCCCGCACTTCGTATGTAGCAACATATGAAGGAGCTGTCATTATTTCAACCAATGAATTATTTCTTATTGCAGCAGTGAAAGTTATGTAATGTAATTCTGCGATGCCCAAGGCTCCAATGTTGTTGATGACCCAGTTCATGAAAGTTGTGTTACATGGGGCTAAAGTCAGGTCGTCCGGTGAAGAAATCCGAAGAATTGGGCCTACTTCGAAGAAACCATCTGCCTTAACAGATCCTATAGTAGTGGCGAGGCATAGGTAAAGCAATACTCCTAAGGATATTTTTTGTTTCATTTTCTCCTCTCTATCCTTGTTTACATTTTAATGTCACTTGAATGACCTGTCAGAGTCATATGGTTTGAGTAACATTATTTGTAAAATGAAAGTCATGAAATCACCTTTAAATAGCAAAAGTGGAAACCAGTGTTAACGACTACGTTGTGAGAACTGGAAAAAGCGCTTGTCAACTCTGACGAAGATTAATGGTCCTTTGCTCTGACAAAGTTGTCTCGCTTGCCTTAGCACTCTATTTACGACGTTCAAAAGATGCTCTGTCTCATGTATGGGGGTTTTTCTGTCTAAGCATGACGCGAGTTCAATTTTTAGCAGATTTTCGGCTAGGATGGATGTCCCACAGATTTCCCCATTCTTAATCAACGTCTCTATTACCATGTCCTCCATTTCATGACGACTCGTGAGTTGCCTCCACATTGGCTCGGCCCTGAGGAGACGCTCATGCATTCTCCTCCAGCGTTCGGAGTTTTCGTCCTCCAGAAGAAGTTTGACCCTTTCATTCCATTTTTTCATCCAGATTCCAGACCAGAGGTTTACAAATTCTTGGAGTTCGTCTGGATTTTCATGAAAATACTTGTCAATTCTTTCTGTTAGTTCCAGTTCTGCTGTTTCTTGACCCACGAGTCTCCAGAAAACTTTTAAGAAGTTTACAAAGTCTTGGCAAGCTATGTTCAAAACTCTTCTATCCGTGCCTTGAGGGTCGAGTTGAGGATTTTTATTTTGTAGACTCTGGGATAGCATGGCTTCGATGAAGTTCATTTGGGCTCTCCTTTCTGGTCATTCTCATACGTTCTTTTTGCGTGTATTAAGTTTTGCCAAGCATTCCTCTATAACACTCTTTGATAATTATCTAATAGAGCGAGATACAAGACGCACCTAATCCTCCTCAAGTTTTGACATCAAAACGGTCTAACCCGATTGTGGCAAACCCAGATTTCGCTGCTGCCACATAAGCCTCAGTTGAGTCAACGAGCGTTCCGTCCAAGTCAATTAAAAAGGGCTTTAACCTTCAGCTTCCGTTGATTCACCTGTTAAGCCTCTGTGACAGAAGTTTTGCTATTCAAGTGGTAAGTTTAAATAGCCTTTCTAGAATAGGTCTTGCAAAAGGTATTTAAAACCTGAACAAATCGATAAGAGCGACACTTGGAGGAAACTGAGGCGATGGCGAGAAAAGCCCGAATCCGATTGACAAGCACGGACTACCAAAAATTAGAAGAGGTTTGTGGAGAACTGACAGCCATCGCCAAAAAAACTGGCGTAAAAATCACTGGTCCTATTCCGTTGCCTACTAAACGCCTTCGAGTGCCTGTGCGGAAAACTCCTTGTGGTGAAGGAACCGCCACATGGGACAAGTGGGAGATGCGCATCCACAAGCGCCTCATCGACATCGACGCTGAGGAGCGGGTTATGCGGCGGATTATGAGGATTCGCGTGCCCGAAGAAGTCTACGTTAGCATCGAATTATTGTAATTAAACTCTTTTTCTCGCGTCAGCCTATGTTAGGATTTCACTTTTCTCTATGGTTGCCGCACAAAATCGTTTCGCATAGTCTACGGCAGTCGCTAAAGCTTTTTCCGTGTCTTCACGTTTGATTCCTGGAGCGTTCCAGGCAACAATCAACGCGTTTTTGGTCTGTGGAGTTACCATGGTCGCTCTAGCGTCTCCAACTGCGTAAGCCGTAAGAACCTTCTCATTGTCTTTAAGGAGGACTTCTGCGAGAGCTGGTGTGACTGTTCTTCCGTCGATCAACTGAAAACTTTCAGTTCCCTTCGCTAACGTGATAGTTGGAGTGTCTTTCGCTTTGTCAAGGTCGTAAACGCTCACAATCGCCCAATACTTGATAGAAGCCAAAAGACAAGAATCGACGAGGCTGTTGATTGAGGGCGGTTGGCCCGCCACTGCCTTTCGAATCAAGTACTCCGCGGGTGGACGAACTTTCGTCGGGTCCACATTCATAGCCTTGTAAAATTCTCGGTAGGCTTTAACCTCTGGGATTTCCAGCACTGGAATAGAAGCGTATTTTTGCTGGGCTTCTTTTGCGACGCGTCGTTTTTCTTCCTCCAGTTCTTTTACGGTTTTTTCAACCTTCACCTTGTGCGCTATGGCGTAACCAATCACAAACTCGGGGTACTTCTTTTTAACTGACGGGTCTAACTTCATGTGGGTTTTCCCCTATCAAAGCTTAGGTTTTCAGTTTTTAACTCTTTCACTTAAGCAGATACATGTATGTGAATACTCCTAATATAAGAGATGCCGAGAAGGCTATAGCCCAGACAATTTTGTTCCACCAAAAAACCTTCAGTCCGTCCATTAAGCCAAACGGGATAAGGTTGAAAATGGCTATGAAGGCGTTTATCCAAGCGCCGATGATGACGACGATTCCAAAAAACGTGTTTGACAAACCAAACGCAACCGCAATACAAACAAGTGAAAGCATGATGTTGGTTAGTGGCCCAGCCAAAGCTATTTTTCCAGCAGTTTCCTTGGTTACCGGCCCTAAGATGAATACGACTCCTGGCGCTATGATTTTGAAGAATGGAAGCCCGATGGAAAGGAGAGTCATGAGCGCTCCGAACATGGTTAGTCGAAACTCTGCCCACAGACCATAGTGTTGTGCATATAGTTTGTGAGCTAACTCGTGTAAGAAGAAAGACGCGGTGAAGAGGATGGCGAGACCTACAAAGATTTGAGGTGAAACTTCTACGTAAAGGGCGAAAGATAAGCCAACGCCTAGAACCAGCAAGACACTGATGGTCAAGTGTTTTAGTTCGGTGAGGCTGAACCAGAAGAGTTTGGCTGATGGGCGCTGTGGCGTGTAGGTGATCGTGTATTCGTACGGCTTTTGTTTAGGTGCGCTTTCTGAGATGACTCGCGGCGGCGCTTCTCTACGAACAGCTTTCGCCTTCCAATACTCTGGACAGGCGTGGTTTTCTGGCAACCTATGCTCACTGCAGAAGTAGTGACTGCAAAAGGGGCATTTGAATGGTAAAGCAACGTCCTGTTCACAGTGTTGACACTTCACTGGGTTTCCGCTTCCTAGACTGTGGCTAAACACCTTTTTGTATTGAGGCTTAAATGT
>CAZUFG010000018.1:0-15053 GCA_964618655.1 uncultured Candidatus Bathyarchaeia archaeon
ATGAGCCAACATAGACCTTACCATAAGCGACAGCAGGAGAAGACCTAACAAAATTACCAGTTGTGTAGCTCCATATGAAAGCACCAGTAGAGGCATTCAAACAATAAACCTTACTGTCATATGAACCTACGTAGACCTTACTATCAACAACAACAGGAGAAGACTTTACATCACCGCCTGTTGTGTAGCTCCATATGAAAGCGCCAGTAGAGGCATTCAAACAATAAACCTTATCGTCACCCGAGCCAACATAGACCTTACCATCAACAACCGCAGGAGAAGAATCTACCCAGCTACCAGCCGAGTAAATCCATAGGGTTTGGTTAGTGTTTGGCGCTATAGTAGGAGAATATCTAGTGTGACTTAGATCACACCCGAACATTGGCCAATCGCGTGCAGGGGAAACGGGGCCAATCAAATATTCAACGCCTCCGCATGATGCTATAACGATATCGCCAGGAAGAGAGTTCGAGGATGATAATGAAAAAGATACTTTAGGATTTGATTCATTGACTGGATTTGTGTATGTATATAGTTCCAATGTTGTAAGGTCATGGTCACTGCTGATGTACCATTTCCAAGAAGGATCCGTTACGTCAACTTTCTCGATGGAAACTTCAGGCGCTAGATATAGAAATACAGTGTATATCTCCCCTTTTACATAGGAGACCGTATACATGTACGTACTATTTTCTGGGATGTACGTACCAGAGCAGATAGTGTCTTGCATAGGAATACCGTCGTCGGGCGCCAGTACCTTCCCGGTGCAAGTTCCGCCTCCACCATCCTTTGTTACCCAATCAAACTCTTTAGGAGGACAACTAGATATTATGGTGAATGTCTTGCTCTTACCAGGATTTATGAGGTTCCACGGGCCAAGAAACGGTACTATTGCTTGGAAACTGAACTCAACGTTGACATCCCTTTCCAGCTGCCAACCATCTGGTAGCCCACCAGGTGCTCCCAGTGGTGCCCCATTAGTACGCCCTATAGTGACCCGCTCAATCGCATTCCAGTCCCCCCACCCAGTTACACAAGTTACATTATATTTGTAGGTATAAACAGAGGGCTTGCCATTTGCATCATTTTCTACGGTTACAGCGCACGTGACTGTGGATGTATGTCCTGCTTCCACGGTTGGCGTCATCAAACCCACCACCGCAAACAAAGAGATCGCAAGTAAGGCTAGCAACACTGCATTTTTGTTCATTACACTTCCCCCATTCTCAATCTGCCATTACGTGTTAGGCTTATGAGATACCCGTTTCTGTATCCTTTTTCCACTTTCTTCTTCTTTCCTTCTTTTTTCTTATTTCTATTGAAGGGAAGCAAATCAAACGAACTTTTCAACGAAAGCCTTGAACGAAATTCTCAGGATATTAGAAAATCCACCCTTCAATAAAACCACTACACACTTACGCTATTTAATGCTTATGAAATATTTTTCCATCACCACAAAATCTGACACAAGAATCATGAATAAGACCCAACAAACCAAAAACAAACCTAATCATTCAAAACATCACCCCCAAGTTGCTGAGACCACGCAGCCATGAACAACCTAAACATCACTCACTCTATTAACAATAAAGAAACAGAGCCCCCCTCCTAGACCTACCTATACCCGTCTCTATCTCCTCCCTCTATAGAGGTAGTCTCACACACGCACACATATTTGGATCCTAATTGGATCATGTATGGGATGGTCTAGGGGCGTGTGCGCGTGTCTAAACAAACCTCGCCCATAAGCCATACTTCACACGCCTTAAATAGGCGTTAATGGATAGAAATATTTGAACACAAGAATCGTCAACAATCCCGATTAACTTGTTTGAGCCTACGCAAGGCGTGACCCAAAATGGAGATGGACAAAAGACGATTCCAAAAAATGTTCCCAAACATAGCCAGAGAACTCGAATCCAAAGAACATCGAATAGGCATAAACTCAGTCAGGTCTGACACCGAAACAGCCGAGAAAGCATCAGCCAACAAGTTCGTGGGCTACATGCCAGACGTCATAGACTTCATACGCAGATGCGACACAAACCAACAAGCCGAAGAAATCGTAGACTACCTCCAACGCCGAGGAGAAATAGGCCAAGAATACGCCAAACGCCTAAAACAACAACTAAGAAAAAAGGGCGTAAGAAGCTTCGGAACCAAAAAAGAAGAAGGCTACTACCTAAAAAACCTCTGACCTCAACGCGCCAGATAAAACACAAACCTAAACAAAGCAGCCCCGAAAACACACCCACAACTCAATTTTCGACCCTCCTCATGAAAAACACTCACAGGCAACATCAAAATCATAATCTCAGCCATCTCCTCATGCATCTATATCGTAAGTCGTAAGATTTAAAAGTTTCCCCCCACTGAATCCACGTGTAGAAACATCTTTTCCTTTTTAAACTATTACTAATTAAAGGTTGATACGTATGTCAAAGTTGATGGGACAGAGGGACAAATGGCATTTCCTGAGGGTTGACGCCAGTTGATCTTGAACGAGTTGGTGGATCAAACCTAGCCAGAAGAATAAGCCAATACGTGGCGTAAAAAGATAAGCGGTTAACAGAGTTTTCTAAAAGTAAATAAGGATGCTCGTAATAATACGCAGAGCATATGAAGAATTTGATGGAAAGAGTGGTGTTTGCTTGAAGAGGGCCACACTAACATTGCTTCTTTTGGCTTTCTCGCTTCTTTTATTCCTAACTTTAACCACATTTCCTGTTCACGCAACTACCGCCGGCATTGATATAGTCTCTTTGAATAACTTTCAGATAAAACACGTAAACCATGAAGTGCAGATTTGGAACGGCGGAATGGTCACAATCAACGATACCATCAGTCTGTCTCCGAAACCAGATGAAAACTCAACGTTATTATCGAGTTTTTCAATGGGATTTCCGTTTAGGTATAAGCCCAATCTTGACTACTGTTTCGCCTACAACACCTCGAACCCTAATCAACGGTTTGAGATAACGTTGGACACGGGATTGGGAAGAATTGGCTTTTATGGAATTAATGTGGTCTTTCCCGAAGGAACCAGCATAGGTCCAGGAAGCTCATACAGCTTCACGGTGTTTTTTGTTTTTTCAAATCTCATCTCATCAGAAGCTGAAACAGGGGAAAATGTAACAAACGTTTATTTTGACCTCGACTTTCCTACCTATCCCAGTTTTCTCCAAAACGCTTCTTCATGTGATGTAACGGTTACCCTTCCAGAAAATTCCTCCCTTGTGGGGAGTTCCTTCGATTTTAAGGGATTTATTTACAACCTTTTTGAGCGGGGTCCTCATACGGTCTTAAATCACACAAGAAGCCCTCTGGCTGAGTTTTCGCTTGAATCTGACATGATAGAATTCACTTCAGAAGGCACTATTTCTTTAATCAACGCTAATGAGATGAGTCGTGAAATAACATTAAATGAGTGGAGGCAGATTTCTTTCTCCGACTTCTATTACATAACTAGCAAAGGAGACAAAGACGTTCTTAGCGTTGCATTTCGATTGCCTGCTGGGGCGTCTGGTGTTTCAGCAAGAGACGAGCTTGGAAGTTTGTCTCCACCCACGTTGGAAAACGAGACTACATACCTCTATAGGCTAATTTTGAGAACTGCCTTAAAGAAGAGTGACACTATAAAGTTTACGATAACCTATCAGCTTCCGTGGGAAAAATACGTCAATCAGTATGACTGGAGTGACTTTTCTCTAAAGCCTGTCTTCTTTGAACACTATAATTGGACAATTAGGAAATTGTCTGTGAAAGTGAGTTTACCAGAGGGTGCAGAATTCCAGTCTTCTTCGGTTAGTCCAGACAGTCTTCAAAAAAGCGTTCTTCAAGAAACGCTAACCTTTGCTTTCTACAATGTTACTCCTTTTCAAAGTCTTGCTCTAGACATCTCGTATAGATATCTTATGTTTTGGGCGTCTTTTCGCCCCATGCTTTGGATAGGAGCATTAGTAGTTGTTGGATGCGTCGTAGCCTTTGCTTGGCGAGGAATCGCTCCGAAGGCGCCTGCGATTCCAGTTATCCCAGTTCCTCCGAAAGACCTTGAACGCTTCGTAGACGCATACGAAGAGAAGACAACCGTTCTTCGAGAGCTTGAATTGATTGAGGAGCAGTTGCGGAAGGGAAAGATTCCTCGACGTCGATATAAGGTGCGTAGAAAAACGTTAGAAGGCCGTCTGTCTGTGTTATCTCGGGATTTAGCTGACCTTCGAGAAAAGATACGTGCGGCTAGTTCACGGTATGCAACTATAATGAGTCAGGTTGAGATGGCTGAAACCATGCTTGAAGGGGCAGAAACAGACATTCGGAGGGTTGAGGCCCGGTATCGGAGTGGAGCCTTGTCTAAAGGCGCTTATCAGAGGCTTCTTGAGGAATATTATCGTAGGAGAGAGAAGGCGAAGGTAACTATTGATGGGGTTCTCTTGAGGCTTCGAGAGGAAATCCGCTAAAATATGAAAACGTTTTTATCCTTATCGGTTTACTTCATTAGGAACCAAAACCAAATGGAGGCTGAAGCTTCGTGGTTAAAATTAAAATCGACCTAGAAAAGTGTGATGGATGCGGAACATGCGTCGACACCTGTCCCGTAGAAGTCTTCGAAATTCAAAGCGAGAAATCTAAGGTTAAGAATCTGGACGAATGCCTCGTCTGCCGAGCATGCGAGGTGCAGTGCCCCAACGGCGCCATCGAAATCATAGAATAGTTTGCTAACTTCCAATCATTAACGTCACTGGGAAAAGCCCTTAATCCTTTCTTATCGCATGCCATGAAACTAGGATGGCAAGTCCCAAAAGAGGGACTGAACACGTTTCACCTCTTCAATAATTTTCTCAGCTCTCCTCTTTACGTTAGAATGCGCTACTGGACGCCTATCCTGAACTGAGTACGGAACTCCAGCCATCTTCGCAATCACAGCCGCCGTTATTTTCCCCAAAAAATTCAGGTTATATCCGCCTTCTAAAACTGCCACAAGCTTTTTTGTGCAAAACTGTGACGCCAGCTTCAAGGCTTTATGAAAAGCTTCAAGATAGGCGAATGTCGAAAGAGAAAGGTTCGCAACAGTGTCTGCATAATGGCTGTCAAAACCAGCGGAAACAAGAATGAACTGAGGCTTATACTGCTGGATTATCGGAACTATAATCTGGTTGAAAGCTTTAAGATAAATTTGGTCGTCAATTCGAAAAGGAAACGGAACATTCACCGTATATCCTAACCCCTCCTCTTCACCAGTCTCATCCACAAAACCTGTTCCAGGAAAACCTGTAGGGTCTTGATGCAAACTCATGTAAAGAACCTTGTCTGTGGTGTAAAAAATCTCCTGAGTTCCGTTTCCATGGTGAGCGTCCACATCCAAAATTAGAATGCGACCGAGTTTGAAATCATGGAGGAGATGGGCCGCAGCCAGGGCAACGTTGTTGAAGAGGCAGAAGCCCAAGGCATAGTAACGGCTAGCATGATGTCCCGGAGGCCTAACAATGGCGAATGCGTTTTGAAACTTTCCAGCCATAACGAGGTTCACTGCTTTTATGGCGCCGCCTGCAGCCAGAAGAGCCACATTGTAGCTTTCAGATGAAACTACAGTGTCGCCGAGGTCAAGAACTCCGCCGCCAAGAGCACAACACCGTTTAACAAGCCGGACATAATCAGATTCGTGGACAAGTTTCAAGTCTTCGAGGCTGGCGGGTTCGGGTTCCACCAAAGAGCATTTTCGAGTCTCGAGAAGCCCACTTCTTTTAAGTTCTTCCATAATTACCTTCAAACGACGAGGCGATTCAGGATGACCGCGCCCAGGATTGTGCTCTAAATATTTCGGGGTGTAGACGATGGCTGTTTTTGCCGTCTTAAACCTCTCCACAAGAGTATGCCTTTTTGAAGACTTTTTTAACGTATTCTTGCAAGCTTAAGCCTTCTCTTTTCGCTATGGTTCTGAGGGCTTTGCCAACTCCTGTGGCGTACTGAATAGCCTTCTTGGGTTTATTAACAATGAAGGATGGCAAGCCAAGGTTTTGGGCGACCTGCCGCAACACTCTCTTTCGAGGGCCATCATCCGTAGAAACAATCTTCAAGCTCAATGGCAGGCTCAATGAAAAATGTACAAGCTCACGGTCGGCGAACGGAAGCCGCAACTCCACTCCGTGAGAGGAGCAAACTTGGTTGTCTCTTTGAAAGTTCTTCTCGTAAGAGGTTATTACGTCACGGTACATGAGGCCCATTAAAGCCGAAGAGCCAGAACGTGCGTATTCTGTAAGGTATCTTTGATAGCCTCCGAAAAGTTCGTCACCACCTTGCCCAGCTAAAAGAATGCGGCATCCCATTTTAGAAGCGTTTTCAGCCGCCCAGTAAAAGGGAATAGCAATGCTGGCTTTTACTGCGTCGAGTTCCTCAATCAGCCATAAGACTTTTGGCAAAACTCGTTCAACATCGTCTAGCGTGTATGTTTGAAGATGAAGGGGGAGTCTTAACGCCTCTGCCGCCTTCTCCGCATGCTGTAGTTCATGCTGGTTTCTCAGCCCCACAGAGACGAGGTGAAGTTTTATTCCGCAGAGTTTGGCTAAAAAGGCGATAACGCTGCAGTCTAAGCCGCCTGAAAAGGCAACTGCGGTCTCCCTAAAGCCTGAGACTCTTTCTCTTGTCGATTCTAACAGGAGATTTTGAAGACTTTTCGCCGCAGTTTCGATGTCTATATCCTCTATTCTAGGTCGTGTTATGGTTCTTATCGATTTAAAAGAAAAGCCGTGAACGTCAATCAAGGCAAGATTACCGGGCGGAAAAGACTTCACGTTATTGATCCCAAGCGCCCACAAGGCTTTGCGTTCCGACGCGACTACGCCGACCTTCTTGTTTTCGCCGTAATAAAGCGGGTTAGTTCCAACAGTGTCGCGACCAACAATAACCTCGTCTGGAAGAGAGATGGCAAACACGTATGATCCGTCGAGTTCTTTGACTACGTGACCTGCGTTTCTTTTAGGGTCAAGTCTGAGCTTCTCCATTACCTCGTCAACGTCATACTTGCCTAAGGACGGAAACAGTCGACCCTCAAACACTAGAGCAAAGCCTTCGCCCAGAACTGGCTGTGGGCAATCTCCAGAAATAATGCGGCAAAGATTATGTCCTACGGCAACGTTTGAGCTAATGTCTATACCAGTCATATTTTCTATCGATTTGGCTATCCTCACCGAGTTTGGTGTGGCAACTCCATGAGCGTCTGTTCCACGATGTGTCAACTGTTGAAGCATGGCAACTACGTCTGGAACAGCGTTTCTTCCCGTTTTATTCACTACCGCCGCTATGGCACCCACAACAGAAGCTCTCCCTCAGAAAGCATTGTTTTCGTAAGGATACGTGTTAATGGAAGATTGATAGTTTAACATTTCTGACAAAGGATAATCTTTTAACAAGCCTCATGTATCGTTTTTGGGGGAAAAGATTGCCAATCCTTCCCGTAGACACAGGTCGTTATGGAACACCCGAAATGCGAAGAATCTTTGAGGAAGAGAATCGTCTACAAAAAATGTTGGACGTGGAATCCGCCTTGGCTTGGGCGCACAGCCAAGTTGGAAACATTCCACGAAGGGACGCAGAAAAAATTATGGAAATGGCTTCAACTAAGCATGTTAAAATCAGTCGCGTGGGAGAAATTGAACGAGAAATCAAACATGAGACCATGGCGTTGGTTCAAGCGTTAGCTGATGTCTGCGGACCCAGTGGAGCCTACGTTCACCTTGGAGCCACGAGTTCTGACATTTTAGACACAGCGGCGGCTCTACAATTAAAAGAGGCTTTAAACGTAATCATGCAGAGGCTGAACAATTTTGAAGAGGTTTTAGCAAGAGGCGCAGAGAAGTATAAGCAAACAGTAATGATGGGCAGAACCCACGGCCAACACGCATTGCCAACCACCTTAGGTTTTAAGTTTGCAGTTTGGATGAGGGAAACTGCTAGGCACATTCAACGCCTCCAAGAGTGTAGCGAACGCGTGCTGGTTGGAAAGATGAGTGGCGCCGTCGGAACCCAAGCTGGGTTAGGCCCAAACGCGATAAAGATTCAGGAACTCGTCATGAAGAAGCTGGGCATAAGACCAGCCGACATTTCTACACAAATCATACAGAGGGACCGTTACGCCGAGCTTGTTTGCCTCCTAGCCATGACTGCTTCTACTTTGGATAACATCGCCACCGAGATTCGGGAACTGCAGAGAACTGAGATTGGCGAAGTTTCTGAGCCGTTTGAGCGAGAGCGGCAGGTGGGCAGTTCAACTATGCCGCATAAACGAAACCCGATGACGTGTGAAAGGGTTTCTGGACTGGCAAAGATTATGAGAAGCCTTGTTGTTCCAGCCTTAGAGAACATTCAGACGTGGCATGAACGCGACTTGACACAGTCTTCTGCGGAGCGGTTCATCATTCCTGAGGCGTGCATCCTCATTGATTACATGCTAGTTTTAATGATGAATATTCTGGCAAATCTGCAAGTTGACCAACAGAGAATGTTGCGAAACATGGAGCTGACGCAGGGACGAACGATGTCAGAGGCGGTTATGCTAGCCCTAGCGAGAAAGGGAATAGACCGCCAAAATGCCCACGAACTGATTAGGGGTTTAACGATAAAAAGCGAAGCTGAAAAGCAAATGTTCAGGGAAGCCCTTCTCCGAGACGTGACTATACGAGAAACACTAAGCGAAAAAGAAATTGATGAAGCGTTAGACCCCAAGAACTATTTGGGCACCGCCTTAGCGCAGATTGAGTTGGCAATCAAAAGGACAAGGCAGGAAAGAAAAGCTAGAGGAGCTGACTAACTAATATTCGGTTAGGGCTCGTTGTTCGGCTGTTTCCTTCTTCAGTTTCTTCCATTCCTCGGATTTGACGAACCCGCCAACCTGCTCCTTAATTTTCTTGGCGAGTTTTGGTCCGATTAGGGGCAAGCCAGTCAGTTTTTCGAGTGGAGCCCGTTTAAGGTCGTCGATGGTTTTTAGTCCAGCGTCGTAGAGTATGCGTCCTCGCACCCGCCCGATTCCCTCTAACCTAACCAGCGGAAGCAGTTCCTTCTTCACTCCCTTTTCTGTGCGTTCCATAAGCTCCGCAAGGCGTGGAAGAACATCCTTGTGGCCGAAGAGAGTAGCCAACTCATGCGAGGCGTACAAGAGCCATCGCGCGGTCGTGATAAGCCTGTACAAGTCGCCGGGCTGAACACGAAACTTCTCTATGGCTTCGTCTTCAGTTGTTTCTTCTATCCATGCGTCAAGCACCCAAGCCAGCTTGGCCTCGCCTAAAAACTCTTCATAGTCGATCCGATCTGCCCATGAGTCGGGCACCTCAAACATGAACTCTTCTCGATGCTGGTCAACAAATAAGGCAAGTTCGTCGATTTCGCCTGAATATGGGCGAAGCTTCGGAAACATGTCCGGCGTGTGAGAAATCATGTGAAGGAAACTGATGTCCGTAAGCCTAGGAGCCCGACCTATCAGGGCGTCTCGAATCATGACCCCCGAAACAGGGTCGATATACAACTCTGATATTCTGCGTCCAAACTTTGTGGCGTAAACGTTCTCGCCACCAACCTCGATCATTTTCTCCTCGTAAAGGAACTTCAGAATCTTTGTAATCAGCCCCTTAATCGCCCGTGGGTCATACTGGTATGCGTAGAAGGTTTTGCCGAAGAAGTCGTAGATTCCCTGTTCAGTGTGGGCGAAGTCAGCCGCTATCGTGGCTAAAACATGCGACCTGAGGATGCGCTCAACAGCCAGCCTCGACCATATCCTCTCAGGCTGAGCGAGCACGTAACTTTCCATCAGGTAGTCGCGTTCATCCTCAGTCTTTGCGATGAGCAGGGCTTCACCAATCTTATCATAGCGTGGTCTGCCAGCACGACCCGCCATCTGCTTGTACTCGAGCACGGTGATGGGATAGTAGCCGTATCCGGGCTCGTACCGCCTATAATCGTAGACAACAACCATTCGGGCTGGCAAGTTCACTCCGAAAGCCAAAGTGGGCGTTGCAGTTAAGACTTTAATTTTTCCCTCTCGAAAGGAATCCTCAATGATTCTTCTGTGACCGCTACCCAACCCAGCATGATGAAAAGCCGTTCCATGCTGAACAAGCTCGGCTAACAGCTCACTTATCCTGGTTCGCTCGCCAGTCGCCAGAATCTGTTCGCTAATCCTTGTTAAAGAACGCTTCAAGGGTTTAGATAGAATGGCACTTACGCTGGTTGCTGCTTTTCTAGCCAAACCAACCGAGTTCTTCCTAGTTCCCGCAAACAGTAGCGCTTGTCCACCCGACTGAATAATATGTAATGCAAGGTTTATGGCAGGGTTCTTGGTGGGCTTCTCAATTTTGAGGGCGCCTCCATCCTTGAATTGAGCCTCGTTATGGAGTAGCACGCCTTCTTTCAGCACGACTGGTCTCCATTCGGTTGTGATTGAGCCAGCTTTCAACCATTCTGCAGCCTCCTCAGCGTTTTTCACTGTGGCACTGAGAGCCAGCAACTGAGCGTCTGGACTTATCTGCATCAGGCGGGCAAGCACCACCTCCAAGGTTGGTCCACGCTCCGCATCGTTTAGTAAGTGCACCTCGTCCGCAACCACGAGAGAAATCTCGTCCATCCAACGTGCCCTATGCCTCAATAACGAATCTGCCTTCTCGTTGGTTGTGACTATGATGTCAAACTTCTCCAGCCAAGGGTCGCTACTGTCGTAGTCGCCAGTACTGATGCCCACACGAACTCGCCTACCATCACTTTTCTCGATAACCGCATATTTTTTGAACTCCTCAAATTTTTCGTTAGCCAACGCCCTTAAAGGAGTAAGATAAAGAACCTTCCCATTTTTTTCAAGCACGTGTTTGAGGGCGCAGAGTTCTGCGATAAGCGTCTTCCCTGAGGCAGTGGGACTTGCCAAAACAAAGTTTTTCCCCTCGAGGGCTCCAGCACGTACCGCTTCTTCTTGCGGAGGATACAACTCAGTGATCCCAGAATTTATTATGACATTTTTTACGGATTCAGGTATTGGCAGTTCTTCGATTTTCAACTCTCTGGCACTTCGGGGCTAAGTCTTCTTCAGATAACCGTCCCTGGGCGAGTATATGGTTCCTTCCTTTGTCAACTGTCCTATGAGCCTTTCCGCTTCGGGAGTGGCGATTTCATATTCAGCTTGAAGCTTTTCCAGAAGCGCTGACTTTTCCACCATCCCAGTTTCTTTCTCCATCTCGACGATGGTGCTCAACACCACCTGCAACCTATCGCGTAGGCTCTTGGGTTTTCCAGTCATGATGATGTCAATGTCCAGCTTGTGAGACGAAATGTCGATTCCAACCTCTTCTAACGACCGTTTCATGATGGCGATGGACGCTTCCGCATCTTCTGTGAGGACTTCTTTTCGGAGGGCTGCACGAGCTCTAGCTTCCGCCACTCTAACCAGAGACTCAAGTTGTCGAGCCGTGATAGCGATGGGTGTTCCTTCGGTTTCGCTGGCTGACCGCATTGTTAAGTAGAAATCTTTAAGGCGGTTTAGGGCTTCAGGAGTTAATACGGGCTTTATATTTTTGGTATAGCTGACATACTTACGTAGGAGGTCCGGCGATATAGGAGACTCCACAGGAACTACACCAGTCTTGTGAAGCTCCAGTATATGCTCCGTCATTTTTGTGTCCAATTCTCGTTCAGGTATGTCTCTCAACACGAAAATCAGGTCAAACCTTGAAAGAATCGTGACTGGGAGAGCAATGTTCTCTGCAACGGTTCGGTAGGCGTCATACCTGCCTAAAGCTGGGTTAGCCGCTGCCAGTATAGCGGTTCGAGCGTTTAGCGTCGCAACGATGCCGCCTTTCGCCACCGAAACCGTGTGTTGCTCCATCGCTTCGTGTATTGCTACTCTGTCCTCGGGGCGCATCTTGTCAATCTCGTCTATAGACGCAATTCCTTTGTCTGCAAGCACTAGTGCTCCTGCTTCTAGGGTCATGCCTCCCGCTCGCTCACGGATCACTGCTGCGGTTAAGCCTGCGGCTGTGGTTCCTCGCCCAGAAGTGTATAAGCCTCGTGGGGCAATTTTTGCCACGTACTGTAGGAGTTGCGACTTGGCGGTGCCAGGGTCGCCTATCAGAAGAACGTTCATGTCGCCCCGTATAGTGATGTCTGGAAGATACTTTGCAACGCCTCCGAACAGTAGGTACATGATGGCTTCTTTAACGTGCTCGTAACCGTAAATTGAAGGCGCAATGGAACGAATGATCTTGCGGTGGATCCACGGGTCTCTTGCCAACTCAAATATTTGTTTTTCTTCTTCAGGGGAAACAATTACGGTTTCGGGTTCTTTGCTCACTACGTCGATGAAGTTGGTGTCAAGATGAAGCGTAAAAACTCGGAGTTTTCCAACTTTTGGGAGTGTAGGCGCTGAAGCTCGAACTGTTCCAACTATGGATACGTGGTCGCCAGGTCTCGCTACGTCTACGAGGTCTTTTCCGAGGAGTTTGGCGTCTATCCAGCGTGGAAGTTGTCCTGGAGGAAGTTCTTCGGGGCGTTCTTGTATTCGAATCTCCTGTGAGTCGATGAATGTTGATTCTTCTTGGACGAAGTCGAATGGTCCTTTTCTTTTGCATGCTGGGTCGCTGCATGTGATTGGGGCAATTAGAAAAGTGCCTGTTTGAGGCGTGTAGGTAACTGTTCCACATCGTTTGCATCTGAAGGCGGCTTGGGTTATAAGGGGTTGAGAAGGTGTGGCACGAACGACTATGCCTTCAACCATGACGAACTTTCCAAGGTGGTCTGACCCTAATGTTCGTAGGGGTATGGCTTCAGGCAAGCCTCGAAATCTTACTTCAATTTTTTCTATTGCTTCCGCGTACTCGGGTTCTTCTATCTGTAACTGAGCCAGTGCGGCACGGTTTGCGTGTTCCAGGTATTCGTCTGGCTTCTCCATTAGGTTTTCTGCCAGTGCCGAGTCTGTTGTTAAGAGTTCTTCGAAGTCCACGGTTAGCGAGGTACCGCCTGCGATGGCCATTCTTGAGATTCGTTCTCGGTATTTGTCTGCTTTTAGGAAGTCTTGGAATCGTTCTTGTGGGTCTGCTACGAGTATTTCTTCTGTCATGATTCGACGCCTACCTTGAGGATGTTTGACCTCCATTCTTCAATGATTGTGTATAAGCGGTCGTAAATGGCACGTTCCTCTTTTGTCAGGCTCTTGAGGGTTTGGTCTGTCTGTGCAGGCGCAGAAGCCAGCGAAACTATCTTCTTCAGTCGGCAATTAACTATGTCATGAGATAAGCGAACAATTTTTTCGTATTCCCTCATCTTTTCAGGGTTTTTTACAGCCATCTTTTTTAGGTCTACGAGGTAGCGTCTTAGTTTTGGGTAGAAGTCTTCGGCTAGGGATGCGATTTCTCTGGCTGATTGGACTCGTTCTTTCCAGTGAATCTTGTTCAGTTTTACCGCGTCTAGTAGCCCTTCTTCTTGGAAGCGTGCGATTCCTGCCTTCTCAAGCTCTTGGGCTATCCAGTATCTGATTTCGTATTCGTTTCCTTCTTTGAAGGGTCCAACTTTCAAGCCTGCGAGTTCGATTTCTGGGCAGTTTCTGTTTATGATAATACGTGCTGGAGTGTTTTCGTAGATGAAGTCTGAGTCTTTGATGGATGCGGATGGTTTTGTTGACATTTCTGGTTCTCCTCCCAGCAAAAGGGTTATCCGCCTAAAAATGTGTGTCTGCCAAATATAAAAGCTATAGCTGAGGATTTTTGTGGTATTCGAGAAATCTTTAAAAGCGTAAGCGGGTAACCTAACCTACAAGTTTACGTTTGTAAAGGTGAGAACGAGAATGAGCGAAAGAGTACACAAAAACTCCTCATACCTAAACGCAAAATCCACAGTCGGAACCCAAACAAGAGTGAAAGACGTAAGCCCAACGAGCGGCATGTGCCCAATTTGCATCCGAGACTGTCCCTTCCTATGTGAAGTGGGGCTGTCAACCTTTCGCGGAAGAGAAGCCCTATACCCAGAGCCCATTCAATTCGGCGCAAGCACCGCAGGCGCCCTCAAAGATTTCCGTCTAGACTGGTCAGACTTCAACATTCAGGCATCCCTCTTCGAGGTGCATGGAATCAAGGCAGATTCGGACCTTGCGCTGTTTCACAACGTAAACGTCGAAAGCAAGGTCGCGGGCATACCGCTAAAAATCCCAATCGCAACAGGCGCATTCGGTTCCACAGAAGTGGCAAGAGTAAACTGGGAAGGCTTAGCAGTCGGCGCCGCCCTCTCAGGCGTCATCATAACCATTGGAGAAAACGTGTGCGGAATGGACACGGAATCAGTCATTACAGGCGGCAAGGTAACATACTCAAAAGAACTGAAACGCAGAATCGACACCTTCCGAAAGTTCTGGGACGGAAAACACGGCGAAGTAGTCGTCCAAACAAACGTTGAAGATCAGAGACTCGGCATAGACGCGTACGCCATATCCAAGCTAGAAGCTAACGTCATCGAACGAAAGTGGGGACAAGGAGCCAAAGCCATCGGAGGCGAAGTCCGAATACGAGACCTCCAAAAAGCGATACTGCTCAAAAAACGGGGATACATCGTCATTCCAGACCCAGAAGAAAAAACAGTCCAGCAGGCGTTCAAAGACGGCGTCTTCACATCCTTCGAAAGACACAGTCGAGTCGGCATGCCAACCGAGAAGGGCTTCTTAGAAGACATTGACTGGCTAAGAAGCCAAGGCGCAAAACACGTAATCCTAAAAACTGGCGCTTACAGGCCGTCTGCGGTTGCGTTCACCATGAAGCTGGCTTCAGAGGCGAAAGTTGAGGCAGTGACGTTTGATGGGGCGGGAGGCGGAACGGGGATGAGTCCCGTGCCCATGATGGACGAGATGAGCACGCCCACGGTTTACTTAGAGGCTCAGGTCTTGAAGTGCTGCGAGATTCTGAGGAAGAAGGGCAGGTTTGTGCCTGACATTTTAATGGCTGGTGGCTTCATCAAGGAGACGCAGATGTTTAAGGCTATTGCCATGAGCAACTTTGGTAAGGGTCCGTACGTGAAGGGTGTTCTGATGGCTCGGTCGC
>CAZUFG010000019.1:0-14670 GCA_964618655.1 uncultured Candidatus Bathyarchaeia archaeon
AAGCCAAACGAAACGGATGGATCGAAGACTTCAACTGGGCAAACTATGACATGGTCCACGCTATTATGCCTACAGAGACCTTATCGAGAAAAGAGGTGCAAGAAGAACTCTACCAATGCTATCGACATTTCTTTGGGTCCTTGACCAGAGATTTACGAGGGATCTTCTCCAAAAACGAAAAAAAGCGAAGAATCTACAGGTACATGGCGCGTCGGCACATCATAAGACAGTTGAAAAATTTGGTTTAAGCTGCGGTCAACATGCCCAACAACATTTTCCACGACCACGCTTTGGTTTTTCTAGTTAGCGTCTCGTTCTTTGGATTGTTCCTCGTTCTCATGTTTGCTTATCATCCGCCGACTGTGCAGGAGACCTTCTTTTGGCGAAAACCGTTGATTGGTTTAATCTTCGGATTAATCTGCGTGTTGGGGATTCTAGCGGTTTTTCTACCGAAGAAATGCTCTGGACTATTTCACGTCAAGAAGCACGACTTAGGCAGTTTTCAAGACTCTGTGTCCAAAGAGAATTTCTTCACCATTGTTGGCCATCACCCAAATTGCGGGAACTTTTCTGCCCACACGTTTCAAGTAGGCAACATAAGGCTTTGTGGTGGCTGTACTGGATTATTTCTGGGCTTGCTGGGTGCCCTTGTCGGAACCGCCGTGTATTTCTTTGGCAACTCACACGTCGCCCAAATTGCCCACACTACACTTTGGGCAGGAGTTCTCGGAGTTGCTTCTGGTTTACTTCAGCATCTGTTAGTTAATGTTTCGAAGAGTTTTGTTCGTTTATTTTTGAACTCCTTCTTTGTTTTGGGGACCTTCTTAATTCTAATCGGAATCGACGAACTAACCCAAAGCCTAGTAATTGACCTTTTCTTAATTGCGTTGAGCCTTTTTTGGTTATATACCCGGATATCGCTTTCAGAATGGAGTCACAAGAAAATTTGCTGCTCTTGCAAAGTGGTCAGCTGTAGGTTTCGTAGATGAGCACATGTCGAATCATCGTTTACGACTTAGAGAGTAGAGGGCGCCGATAACTATCAGTATTCCAAACATGATTGCTACAAAGGGCCAAACATCCACAGCCTTGGCGATGTAGCCTGTTTGTTGGAGAAACCACAAGAGCCCAGCAAACACGATTATTATGCCAATGGCTAAACCCACAACTGTGCCGCCCCTAGGAATTCCAAAACATTCTTCTTCCACATGCCTGCGTTCAAATCTTCGAAATGGAAAGGGTCTAGTCTCTAGGCTTGCCCCACACTTGACACACACAACGGCGTCGTCCTCGTTTTTGGTTCCACATTTAGTGCAGTAAACCATACAATTAGACTCTCCTATAACACACGCACATCAGAGTCTGTGCTGAATCTTCTTAAGATTTTTGGTAAAGACCTCGCTTACTGCCACCATTCCGCTGGTTTTCTTTCTTTCGCTGCCCGCTCACTAACAGGAGTCCCGCATGAAGGACAAAAGTTTACATCTTCTTTTAATTCGGCTCCGCACTTCCGACAGTAAGGCAAATCATACACCATCCAAAGCCATGTTCGTCCGAGGAAATATAAAAGCAATTCCAAAGGTTAGGTTAATCTTTGCTGCCCAGCGCCAGTTAATTCCCAAACGTAAGGCCTCTTGCCTTTACGTGTAAGAATGTTTTCAGCCTCTAGAAGGCGGAGGTGATGAAGAATCACAGCGTAGCGTAACCCAGTTTGTTGTATGATGGCTTTTGTGTTTGAGGCTGCTTTCTCAAGCAGTAAAAGTACTTGAGTTCGGGCAACCAAGCCTCTTCGAACGTTTTTCTTTACGGTCAAGAAGGCTTTAGGATGATAAGTTCCCTTAAACATGGCTCCTCAAAACAAATTCTCTGTTTAGACAGAAAAATCTACTGTTTCTGCGACCCCACAAAATCTGCGAGGCGAATCTGCTTAGGCTTTTTCCCCTCAAATAATGAGTTGATTTCCTCCTCAACCATGGAGAGGCGTTGAGTGTAGTAGTGGGGGAGATTATATTTTCGCACGAGTTGGTGCGCCGCCTCCAAATATTTTTCGATTCCCCCACGGTAAACGGTTAGAGTTAGGACGCCTCCGCACTGTGGACATTTACCTTGAAGTGGCAGTCTTCTGAACCGTTTGTTACATGTTTTGCATCGAAAGTTCTGAGTCGTAAAGGCGCGAAGGTTCCCCGCTATGTCCCGAATTAAATGCGTCGTCAAAACCTTTCTCGCCACCTTTCTAGCGTCAACAGCCTCAATTTTCTCCGCCAGTGCTAGTTGACTACTCATCTTGTCTAACATTCGCCCCAACCGTTTGTACGAGCTTTCACGGTTGCCCATGTTGATGTCTGAGACAGGCATCGTGTATTTAAAACCCTCAAACTGCGCCTCAGTATTCAGTCGATGCTCAATCATGTCGATAGTCTCGCTGAGTTTTTGGGGCGCCACTTCCTGCTGAGTTTTTTCATAGAACAAGAGCGGATACTCTGCGGCAACGTCTACTTCGTGAGCCTGTCTCTGCACCTCCCTCGGATTAACAACTGGAATGATGAAGAGTGGTGCGTCCATGATTCCGCCTATTTGAGCTGGCAAATAAGCCTTAGAGAAGTTTAGAACCGTGTCCAAAGCCAGCATGAGCGTGTCTTCGTCGCCGTCACAGTCTCTGCGCTTGGCTGAATGCCACAAAGGATGAGCATAACAGACGCTCAGGCTTGTAAAGCCGATAATTCTGCCGAGGATGCCCACCGAGGTATGTGGTGCCAAGCCCACAACCATTTGCCCAATCAAGTCGTCGAAACGCTTGATGTTGTAGTATGGCGGGAGTTCGTACACTTTTTCAAGGAGTTCGTCTAGGAAGTTGGCTACGCGAACAAAGTATTCTGCACTCTTCGTGGGAACGACAACGTCTTGTACCTTAAGCTCATATATCTGGTTGGCGTCTGTTAGAGGGTCTCCCTTACAGTCGTACACATAGCCAAGCTGTCGAAGCCTCTCGACAGAAACGCCGATTTCGGCTGGCTTAAAATGCGTTAAAGGAGCGTTTGTGGCGTCAAAGCGTATCGTTCCGTCCTTAAAAACAGATAAATCATGCCTAGCCCGCAGAATTCCCTTCTCAAGGATCTCCACGGTTTTTGTTTCGTTAGTTAAGCCCTTTACGCCTTTCACGATTTCGGGGAACGGAAGGCTTAGTCGCTTGCAGGCTTCGTCCATCCACTCTTTTAGATTAATGAACTGTTTCTCGTAGCATCGTGTCGGAACCTTGCAGACTGGACAAAAGCTTTCTTTTATGGTTCTCCCACATTGTGAACAAGCTTTTTCTAGAATGGTTTCTGAGCCGCAACTTGGACATTTTATTTGGAAAGTTGATGCCCGACATTTTGGACACTTCCGTTTCACAATTTCAACTTCAACCCTAGCCTTCTTTGAGGCTTCAACCAGACTTCGTTGAGAGCCCCCAGCCAACCCAACAGGAAATAAGACATGAACAAGAGGCTTCATTTCTCGCCTCTTCGCCTTTTCTGGACGCCCCATTCTGGCACCAACCAGCGAGGGCGCCTTTTCTCGAACAGTGATGCCACTCAGTTCCTGAACGATTTCGAGGACAGGCTTAGCACGAATCACTTTGGCCTTAGGAGCCTGTAACCCAAGACAAAGAGCGAATACATGGGCTTCTTCGCCTTCTATCTTTATGTGATTTTCAATGATTTTGTGGGGCACACATGTCTTTTCAAGCAGCCCCTTCACAGACTCACTCATAACGCCAGTAATTACAGTAACAACATTGTTTTCAGCCGCGGTCTGAGACTCTAAAAGCCAGTGTCTAAGCGTTTGGAACTCATCAGAAGAAATACTTGACCAGAAAAACGTGAAAAATGGATGAAGCGGAACTCCGAGCGTTGACGCCAACGCTATGGATTCTTGGGCTGTCGGTCTGTTACCAAACGGGTTGTTTAGGATTTCATTTATGCGTGAGACAGAAACCTTAGCGGCTGAAGCCGCTTCTTCTACGCTTCCATTGAATTTTTGTTGAATAGCCCTACGGAGTTCCATGCACCACCATTCTTCAGTAAAGCCAGACTTCTGAAGAGGCTTGTTATTGTACAAGAAGTCGCCAAACCCGACGAGAATGTCGCCCAGAAACAGAACCCTATCAATCATGCCATTTATCTGCTCAACGTTCTGAGGCGAAACACGAACAACAGAACCGTCCCTTAGGCGCACGACTGGAGGCTCAACCGCATCCACGGGCATAACAACTCCCGCCTTGCCAGGTCCCTCAATGCGCAATTGAGTGCCCGCTGCAATGAAGTTTTGAAGAACAGTCATGGTCGCTGGGTGGACGCCTACCGCCGCTAAACCTGTGTTTCTTGCACGACCATATCGGAGTCTAAACCCGCCATGTCTCGAGGGAAAAGAAAAGATTGGGCGACCAGCGATGACATCTTCCATAAACCCGGCGGTTTTTTTCTCTTCGATTTCCCTGATTCGTTTCAGCCAGTCCCACCCTTCGATTCCCAACTTTTCCACTATCGTGAACACTTTGGCGGAGCGTCCCACAACCCCGTCGTTTACAACACGTAGGGCTCCGCCACGCACACGGTTAGTCTCGACACGGGGAAGGTTGCGATAAACTGAAACTTCGACTGGGTCAGATTCTGTGCCAGTCACCTCTACGGGAACGGATTGAAGCGCCTTTCTCAGTTCTTCATCCGAGACGCGGTACTGAAAGCGTCCAACTGAACGCTCAAACAACCGCACCTCTTCGACAAAGCGCCCAATTTCCTCCTCGGCGGGCTTGTACCGATCTAAACCAAGCAGACGCCGCACAAAATCTCCAACCACCAAGGTTAAGGCTTGTTCTGTTCCGCCAGCGGACCGTATTGGTCCCGCAAAATAAATCGCCAGATATCTGGTTCGGTCGGGATTGTATTTGATGGCAACTCGTGCCACGCCTTGAAGAGGCGCGGCGGTAATGCCTTCGGTCAATATGGCTAGAGCGGTTCGTATAGCCTGTTCAGCCGCTTCTCGCGCATCCATATGTCCAAACTTTCCGTAAATAATCTCCTCGGCTATTTTGAAGGCAAGTTCCTCTCGCGGCAGTTTTTTACTTAGCTCTCTTATGCTTTCAGCCACGCCCGAGGGACCAGCCAGTCCCTCAACGAGCCCAGCTAAGTCCTTCGCTACTTGAGATTCGGGACCTAAAGCGGGATCGAGTCCCTTTTCCCTCGCTTTCTTAGCAACTTCATATATGTTTTCAAGCTTCTCTTCTAGCATGGATGCGTATTGCTGGTACTCCTTACTCATGGTAATGTCCAAAACTTTTCTCCTTTCAGTAAGGGTTTCATAAGGGCAGAAATGAACTTTTCTAACACAAACAAATAAATTAGAAGATCAAACGCTTTTTTTGCTGCGCTTCACGTGTTCTACGAGTTCCTTAATCTTGCCCTTTACCTTAGACTCTTCCATGATCGTGCCTGTAACAATCACGTTCGCTCCAGCGTTTACGATTTCTTTCACTTGATCGCCTGTTTTTATGCCTCCGCCAACAATTATGGAAACATCAACTACGTTCTTTACTAGTTTTATCATCTCCGTCGGCACGGGTTGTTTGGCTCCTGAACCAGCCTCCAAATAAACGAAGCGCATCCCAAAATACTGGGCTGCTAACGCGTGGGCGGCGGCGAGTTCAGGCTTATCGTACGGTATTGGGCAGGCTCTTCCGATAACTCCAACTGCTCCGCCTTCTCCAACGATTATGTAGCCGAGCGGAATGGTTTCTAAACCAAATTTTTTGATGAGAGGCGCGCCCAAGATTTGTGCGCCAGTGATGAAGTATGGGTCGGACGAGTTGAGTAAAGACATAAACCATACGGCGTCAGCGTACTTGCTAATTCCAGTCACGTTGTTAGGGAAGAGAATTGTGGGAATTTTCACCGCTTCTTTTATGGCTTTTACAACACTGTCCAGATGAGGAGTTGAGGCAACTGTGGATCCGCCTATCATGATGGCTGAGGTTTGGCAAGATTCAGCTTCTCTGGCGATTCGAGAAGCAGAGTGAGTAGTCACCTTTTCGGGATCAATTAACGTAACGTGGATGGCGCCGTCAACGCGAATTTTGTCTAGTAAGTACTTCTCCACTCGTCCAACCATGCGAGTCCCCACTATGCCGCCACTCTCGAATAGAATTTGTCTGTGAATTGGCAGTAAACGTCGATCTCTCGAAGCGCGGGTTTAACAGACAACTCCTCCGTCAGACCACAACTCCCACACTTTACAACAGCACGTTCTTGCTGTCTGGCTAACTGAACCCTCAACGACTCTTTCCCACATTTTGGGCATATGAAGACCTTCGGCAACTGCTTCTTGGGAATACGAACAACCTTTCTTCGTCTTCTACCCATGCTCAGTCCTTCTGTTCACACATCTAACATTTCGATCACTGCTTAAATATTTGTCCTCACGCCAAGACAGAAGGCTAGACAAAGACAAAACCAGTATAAAAGGAAGAAAACACAAGATTAGGATATGCGGTGGTCGCGTTGAAACTAACCAGCGACATCTTAAAACTTGACCTACCATCAGTAGAGGACAGAATCAAACGTTTTATCCGTGATTATGTGGAAAAATGTGGAGCAAGCGGCATAGTTTTAGGAGTTTCAGGAGGAGTCGACAGTTGCACCACAGCTGCCATCGCTTCCCTATCCTTAGGCGGTCGCAAGGTGCTGGGCCTCGTGTTGCCAGAAGAAGAAACACACAACCCTATGGATGTTCAACACGCAAAACTTGTGGCAGAAAAGTTCGGCTTCGCCACCGAGACCATTGACATCTCTTCAACCTTGAAGGCGTTTTTTCAATCCATCCCAATTTATGGTGAAGTGGACAAAGTTAGCAAGGGAAACTTGAAAGCCAGAACTAGAATGATTTACTTGTACTATTACGCAAATAAGCTCAAACGATTAGTGTGTGGGAGTTCGGACAAGTCAGAAACCATGATGGGATACTTCACGAAGTGGGGAGACGCCGCCGCAGACATTTCACCCCTAATGGATCTTTACAAGACTCAGGTCAGGCAACTGGCTCTGCACATAGGCGTGCCAAAAGAAATAGCCACTAAGCCCTCGACACCAGCGCTTTGGCCTGGCCACTTGGCTGAAGAAGAACTAGGCATCAAATACGAAATACTGGACTTAATTCTGCACGGACTAGAACACTTCATGACAACCGAAGAAATCGCCCAGCAACTAAACTTGGACATAAAACTGGTAGACGACGTTAAGAGGCGGTGGTTAGCCACCGAACACAAGCGGCGAACGCCCCTAACAGCAAAAATCGGATACAGGACGGTTGGCGCCGATTTCAGACTTCCCCAAATGCCATACTAAGCCTTTTCTATAAACCGCACAGATATAATTAGAACTCGGGAGAGAAAGGCACATGCAAAAACAAGTTGTTGTAGCCCTCGCCCAAATGAGCTGTAAAGTTGGCGACAAGAAACACAACATAGACGCAATGAAGAAAATCGTTAAAGAAGCAAAGGGGAAGGGCGCAAGCCTTATTGTCTTCCCTGAACTTTCCTTGACTGGCTATGTGAGTCGAGACCTCACGTATGAGTTGGCTGAAACCATTCCAGGACCATCGACCCGTTACATGGAAGAAATAGCGAAAAAAGAAAAGGTGCATGTGGTCTTTGGGATGCTTGAACGAAGCGAAAAAGCAAGCGCTGTTATCTACAATACGGCAGTTCTGCTTGGACCACAAGGATTCATTGGCAAGTACAGAAAGATGCACTTGCCAACCCACAGCGTCTTCGAGGAAAAACGCTACTTCCGACAAGGATACGAGGCACCCATCTTCGAAACAAACATCGGAAAAATCGGGCTTATGATCTGCTATGACGTCTTTTTCCCAGAACTTGCCCGCCTACTACGACTACAGGGCTCTCAACTTCTAATTTGTATTTCAGCCTCACCATCGGTGCGACGTACATTCTTCGAGGTACTCACCACCGCCAGAGCCCTCGAGAATACGGCTTTCTTAGCTTACATAAACCTCGTCGGCATAGAAAACGGACTACAGTTTTGGGGAGGAAGCAGACTAATAGCGCCAAACGGACACGTGATATCACAAGCCAAATACGACGAAGAAGACCTAGTCATAGGAACAGTTGATTATGCCGACCTAGAACGGACTGAAACTTTTGTTCCAGCCCTCCGCGACCTACGACCAGAATTTTTCGACTCTCTAAAGGAACAGGCTAAAAACCTATGAGGCATACGCATGAGCGTAAGAAAAACCCACGTAATTCAAAACAAAGACATAAAACATGTAATGATAGGAACACCGAGAGGCCACAAACACGTATGTGTCTACATAAAACTGAAGAAAGGAACAGCCATAATTTTTCAAGAAGCCACAATAGCAAACATCCTACGTGCATACACCACGGTAAAAACACATCCAAACATCCGAGCCCAAGAACTCAAAATGAAAACGTTAACGGCAGAGTCACGAAGGGAAGGCTACGCTGCACATCAACTGATTGAAACATCAAGAAGCGCTGATAACATTGAAGAGGTGCTACGAGACCTTCTCGAGAAAGCCTCTACTTGAAAGTCTTCGTAACTTTCTCTATTCGATCCAGAGCCTCGTTCAGTTGGTCATACGCAGTAGCGTATGAGAAACGTAGATACCCTTCGCCAAGTTTGCCAAACGCAGAGCCAGCCACTGTCACCACTTTGGCTTCATTAAAGAGACGCTCAGTAAACTCTTCCGACGGCGTTTTAAAATGTTTAATGTCTGGAAACGCGTAAAACGCTCCCTTGGGAAGAAGAGAGCGAAAACCTTCAATCTTGTTGAGACGTGAATGGAGAAGACGCCGCCGCCTATCAAACTCCCGAACCATGTTCTTAACAAAGCCCTGCGGACCCTCTAAAGCAGCAATCGCACCATATTGAGCTGGCCCATTCACACAGGCAGTTGCGTATTGATGAACAAGCATCATTGGGGCAATTAGCTCTTTTGGGCCATACGCGTAGCCTATACGAAAGCCCGTCATAGCATACGTTTTGGAAAAAGAGTTCACCACTACTGTGCGTTCCCGCATCCTCGGAAAGGTAGCCACGCAGTAATGTTTTGCATTGTCATACGTTATCTTTTCATAAACCTCGTCAGAAATCACAGTCAGATCACGCTCAACCGCAAGTTTAGCTAACCCTGCCAAATCATCATGCGACAAGACAGAGCCGGTCGGATTATTAGGAGAGTTCAAGATCATCACGCGTGATTTGTCTGTGACGAGAGACATCACAGCGTTGGCGTCAAGCCTAAACTCGTTCCTCGCAAGAAGAGGCATCGAAACAGGAACCCCACCAGCCATCAAAGCGTCAGGCTCATAACACACAAACCCCGGGTCTGGAACAAGAACCTCATCGCCAGGACTTAGTACCGCCATCAAAGCCAGAAAAATCGCCTCACTTCCTCCAGCCGTAATCAAGACCTCAGACTGTGGATCATACGACAGATCATACTCACGCTTCGCCTTTTTCGCCAAAGCCTCCAAAAGTTCTGGAACCCCCATCGTTGGTGTGTAATGTGTTTTACCCTCATCTAAAGCCTGCTTGACGGCTCCCAGAACATGGGGCGGCGGGGTGAAATCTGGCTCACCTACCCCCAAACTGATGACGTCTGGGACTCCCTGCGCCAACGCAAATAGGCGGCGAATACCGGAAGGCTTAATCCCTTTTAATCGTTCTGCAGTTTCATAGCGCCTCATAGTGTTTCCTCCAGGACTATTCAGGACCGCTCATCATCAAATGTTTACATTCGTCATATTTATACAACACATATTTCAAATTAACTCCGCGCGGAGAACGAGCGCAAATCTTTTCTTCAGCCTCGTATACAAAACTGTATCCCTAGACAACGCCTCGCAGGTGAAGAGATTGAAATTTAAAGAAACAGCTCAAAAATGGATAAAAACCTCAATTGAAGACCCAATCGTAAAAATACTGACAAAAAATAGCAATCTTACAAAAACACAGCTTGAAACGCTCTTAATTGACATTCTGGCAGAAAATATAGCCGAAAAAGAGTTAAAATACGATGAAAAAGCCAAATTACGCCTATTAAGGGACGGCGTAAGTCGCGGCGCCTTCATCAGAACCCTAAGACAAGCAAAGAAAAACGTCATCGAGGCGATTTACACAGTTCTTCTCCTCGGATATTTGGGAGTTTTCGAGAACACCCAACTAGACGCATACTTGGAGGTCGCAAACAAATTACAAACATACATGAAAGCCTACAGAGACATCACGGGAGGACAGAAACTGACAGAAGAACATTTAAGGATCATAAAAGTGCTCCATGACGAACTGGAAGCTGGCCTAGAACGATTATCTAGACCATGGACATCGTCGACAAAACTGTGATATCACAAATCACACTTGCAACTATCAGCATTACCGCGGAAACTTAGTCTTTTATTTCAAAACATGTAGGGAGGCTTTCTGGAAAGAGTTATTATTGACGTTTATGTTCATATATTCGCATGCAAGTGACGTTTTTCAACATGAGATGCGGCAGCCTTTTAGTGTCTTATGCATTGCCTTGTCTTCTACCTAGCAGTGCTGATGTGTCTCTAGATGGTTGTGACATGTGACATCACAGTAAGCCCGTGGGTGATGGTTTTTGTTCACCATAATCTTTAAGTCACAACATGTGGGATATTGTGATTTGTGATATCCTGTGCACATCACAGACGTGAAATTGAAATCACACGTTTTAATCTGGAGGGTTTGGAGTGTTTGACCTAGTCTTGTTAGTTGCTATCATTCTGTTGTTTGCGACGTTTGTTGCGTCTCTGTTGTTCTATGGGCGGATGAGGAAACTTCGTGAGGAGTACGTGAAGGCAAAGGATGTTGTCAGTGATGTTGTGATAAGCTTCAATAAACAGTTGCAGAGAGAAGAAGACAGACTCGGCGTTGTCGCCCACGAAACCCAAAGGCTTTCATCCAACATCGAGAAAACCATGAAGAAGGTAGAGGAACACGATGGATTGTTGGCGAAGCTTCCTGAGGGAGGAGCTGTTTCAGAGATTGAGCAAAGAATTACGGCTCATACTGACTCCATTAACAAGAGAATAGACGACGTGATTACAACTCAGGGGAAGATGGCGCAGAAGATTGCGGAATTTGAAAGCCTAGGACCCGAAGTCTTAGGCGTGCCAGAATCAAAAATCGAGGCTGCCATTCCGATTAAGAGAGAGCGGGCGTTGGCTCTCCTGACGCGGACCGAATTAGGCGTGCTTGAGATTCTCGCGTCTGAGGGTGCAAAAACCGCCTTAGAGATTAGGGAGAGAATAAAGCTGACTAGGGAGCACACGGCTCGTTTGATGAAGAAGCTCTATGAGGAAGGCTATCTAGAGCGAGACACAGAGAAGATGCCTTACGCGTATCGAGTTAAGAAAGAGATGCTGAAAATTCTAAAGAAGGCAGAGGAGGCGGCGTAGCCTACTCTCTGTCAAGACCCTCTCCTGCTTGGCGAAGTCTCCTAAGCTTTTCATCCATCTCAGAAAGCGCCCTCGATTGTGGAAGCTTATAATCAACTTTTTCTCTTTCGTCCAAATGTTCGGGGTAGTGAACAACTTTAATTGGAACAGCAAACCGAATCTTCGGCTCAGAAACAATCAGGGCTTCCCCCACGTCGAGCATCTTGATCTCGGTGTCACTGTATTCAAGGTAGGGCGTGTTTTCTGTAAGATACGCCCTGTCTCGCTTCAGTTCGGTCTTCATGATGACCTTTGTCCAGAGTTCAGCGAACACGTCTGGGTTTATTCTTGAAGGACGCGGCGTCACCGCGTTCAACCCGACTCTGTATTTTCGGTAGGTCAAAGCGATGTCAGAAAATATGTTCTTTGGTCTGTTGGGGTCGAGGAACTCGTGGGCCTCCTCAAGCGTTATGAGAAGCGTTGGAAGCTTCTGCCATTCTTCGTAGTTTCCTTCCCACATTCGCTTGTAGTGAAGGGCAACGCTAGAAGCTGTAAGACATGTGATGTCGTGTTGTTCTTCGAAGCTGATTCCAGAGATGTCAATTAGGCAAGTTATCCCCTTACTCACGTTTTGGGTTACCTCCTCGATGAAGCAGTAGTCATTTGGCGGGAAAAGGGCGGGCGAAAGATGCGTAAGTTTGAGCATCAACGCTTCTATCACGGTCTTGTTTTTGTAGCCTGCAATTTTTCCAACGCCTGCATAGCCTTCAACCCCATACGCTTCCCGTGACTCCTCTATCCAGACTTTACCCAGTTTCTCGTAGAGCTTCTTCGCGAGCTTGTATTGCGGAGGCCCTATTTCAGGAAAGATCGTGAGAAGTTTTTCGGGATGGAGTGTGCGCAAGCCAACGAGCATTTTTCCCTCTCTAGCCGAGTAGTAACGGACCTTGCTGTGGAACAATGGATGGTCGCGAAGACCCCTCTGCGGCTTTATCTCTTTCCCTTCAAGAAGTTGTCCTGCAAAATCAAAAATCAAGCCGACCGTTTTGGGGCTGTTGTCAATTACGCGAGCGTTGAGGATTAATTCAGTGTTTGTTTTCCCTGAACCAGTCATTCCGAACATTCCCATCATACGGGGTATGGTTTCCACATCAATACCCACAGACCCTAGCACTTGTTCTCCTGAGCGCAGATGCCCTATCTCTAACTCTCCTGCAAGCTTCAAGACTGAGCAGTCGTCTGGACTGGCTACGTAAACCTTGTCCCTATAGTCAGGGTTGAAGGTTGGAGTGCGGACTTTTTTGGCGTCTCTCTCCAAGAAAAGAACGGCGTCTACGTGTCTATAACTGGAATATGGACCGAAGGACTCCTTTCCTTCTGCCTCACGGAGTTGCTCGTCTGTTTTAAGGGTTGAGGCACTTCGCGCATCCACGACACGGGCATAGAAACTTTTGCTACCCGATTCTATTCTAACAATTTGTCCAAAAGAAAGACTAGTGCCCTTCCTAAGGAAGAACGAAGCTTGGTCCCCACGGACTTCACGGACGAATCCTGCCTCCTTTTCAGACATGCTCAATACGCTCCCACTCAAACGGGTATCTTACCCCGTGAAGCTCATCCGCGAAACTGGCGGAAAGCGCCTCTCTGCGAAGTACATCCAGTAGTCCAGCCTTAGCCAGCGTCTCCTCAACTTGATCATGATAATAAAGGAGTTGTGGATCAGATGGAGCAGAGAAATCATGCGCGAGGAAAAGAGTGACGGGATATCCGAGACACCTTGGATCTTCTGAAATGAAGGTCAAGGGTGAGAGCAGTTCATGTACGTCGCGGTGAGCCAAGTATTCCATTATGTCGCAACGGAAAACGCGTGGACTTTCTGAACAAAGCTTTATCATAGATACGTCGCCGTACTGATGTTCATGTATGTTGGCCCTCCTTTCAGTGGGATAGTAAACCCAAATGGGGTACGGGGAGAGTATGTACGTCGCTGCCATTAGATCTCGACCTTTTTCATCCTGCAACATTGGAGACTGCTTGCTCACTGTTAGAAGCGTGACGCCTCTCTTTTCACTCTCCTCATAAAGAGATGCCCAAAACTTTCTTTCTCCGCCGAAGTAGCTGGCCCCGTCTAAAAGAAGATATTCACCCTCTTTTGTTTCGTGAAGTAGACGCAAAGCCATTTCGCTTTCCAGATTGAGCCTAGCCTCCTGTAGCATTCTGCGACGTACATACGCATCTCCAACCACTGTGCGCATGCTTTCTTCGTACCCCCAATCCACATGGTGCCCCTTCACGGAGGCGTGCGCTGCACGAAACAGGTAGATCCCCCAGTTGTTCGCCCTCATTAGTGTTCGTGTTGAGCAGTCTACTGCCTTAAAATGTACGTCGCATTCCGTTACCTTTTTCAAAGGTTTTATTTTGGATTTGTCGGGTTTTTCTCTTATTACTGGTTCCTCCCTCACTTCGTGATGGCCCACTATCCGTCCTTTGTCCACGTATTCAATCAGTTTCTTTTTCATTTCTGCTAAGTCTTCCCAAATTCTTTCACTCATTTTTCATTCCCTTCCGTGGACAGTTTGAAATTCAAGTTGGAACTTGCAGTGTTCCTAATCATCTGTTTAAAGGATGGCGGTCACTTATTACTTTTTACAAAATCTGCTACGCTCTGCGCCGCTTTGCTCATTATTTTGTAGCGTCGACGATTTGACATTTCCCCCTTCGTGAGGATCCCTCGGTCAGTCATCCGGGAAAGATACGTGGAGACTGTGCTCAGGCTGATGGGCTGTTTAAACTCCTGCTCGTACGCAGAGAGGACATCCTTAGACGAGAACCATACGAGGGGGAAGGTTTTCTCCACCACAAAGCGGACCTTATCAAGTTTCGAAAGCTCTGAGGTAGTTTGTTTCCATTCCTGCTCTACGCCTGGCATTCCACCCAGCAACTCGATGAGGTCTAGCAAACGCAAAGCCTTGTCCCTGGTCACGTTTCCCTCAAACGTCACGGCATAACGGTTTCCAGTTCCGTCGAAGACCTCGACTCGCATTTTCCTAGCAGGCATTGTGGGGCACCTAACAGTAAGAATCGCCCTTTCACAACTTAACACTTCACAAGTTATAGAGTTTACGGTGAAGGCGTTAAAAGAAATAACCTCAGAAATTGTCTAAAACTGGGAAAGTGCCTCGCTTTGTACT
>CAZUFG010000020.1:0-13608 GCA_964618655.1 uncultured Candidatus Bathyarchaeia archaeon
AGAATAGTATTGGCAGATGGGACACGACATGACAATTTTAACTAGTTGAATATAAAACACTGCGTTTAACATTTTTGAGCATCCACGTTAATAGTTTCAGCGGATAGAAGTGAGACCTCATGTCAACGAAGTTTCGTGTTGTTGTTGATGAACGTGAAAGAATGTCTAGAGTTCCCGACATCCTAAAAAATTTTGGTTTACAAGTTGAATATCGGATGCTGGACGTGAGCGACTACATAGTCTCGCCAGAATGCGCAGTTGAGCGAAAAGCAGAACGAGATTTTCTTAAATCCCTGTACTCTGGCAGACTATTCGACCAGGCTCATCGTTTATGCGAAACGTACCGTCGCCCAATTTTGATAGTTGAAGGCGAAATGCCTACATCCGTGAAAGAGATGGCGAAGCCAAGAGTGTTCTGGGGCGCGTTAACAACGCTAACCTTTCAATACGGCTTACAAGTATTCTTTACCGCAGACACCCAACAGACTGCAGACCTCATCTACACCCTAACCACGCACAGAGGCTTCGCCCGCCCGAAAGGACCCTTCATCCGAAAAATCCGTAAGGCTATAAGCCTAGAAAAAGCCCAGTTGCTGCTAGTTTCCAACCTTCCAGGCATCGGTCCAAAACTGGCTGACCGTGCACTCAAACGATTCGAAACCGTTCGCAGGGTTTTCAGCGCCTCTGTAGCCGAGCTTTGTCAAGTCGATGGCATTGGAAGGGTAAAGGCTGAGAAAGTGGCAGAAACGTTAGACACGCCCTACCGTCCAGCCAAGATTGCGCCTAAACAGCTCCGCCTCGACAAAACATAAACGTGACCACAAAAATTTTTAGGCTGTAAGGGTAGAAAATGCCACGGAGACGACAAGCCGTGAAATGGCTGAAGATGGCGGCAGAAGAAATCATTGCGGGTGCCGAAAAAGCAATCGGCGAGTTAAATCAGGACCAAGTAGAAAAAATGATCAAGATGATTTTGGAAGCCAAGAAAAAGAAGATTTTCGTGCTTGGCATGGGAAGAAGCGGGTTCGTTGGGCGAGCCTTCGCCTTGCGTCTCATGAACCTAGGGTTCAACGTCTATTTTCTAGGCGAAACAATCACTCCTGCCGCAGGAAAAGAAGACCTAATCATCGCGATTTCTGGCACAGGCACGACAAAGATGGTTTTGACCGCTAGCACAGCCGCAAAAGAAATTGGGGCAAAGGTTGTAGCTGTTACGTCATTTTCTGAATCTACGCTCGCAGAAATAGCTGACCACATCGTGATTCTAGGCGGACGAACAAAGATGGGCTGGCCACGCGAAGAAGACTACTTATCTCGACAGATTCTTGGTGAACGTGAACCCCTAAGCCCGCTCGGAAGCATTTTTGAGAACAACTGCATGATCTTTCTCGACGGTCTCATCGTGGAACTTATGCACAGGCTTGGAAAAACCGAGAATGAACTGAAGCGACTTCACGCCACGATCGAGTAAACCTTAAACGTTACACTCGCCTAGATTCCGTGAAATGCGGAGGCTACAAAGGGGTCGATTACCATCCGAGCCAAGTGGAAGAAGAAACGGGCGCGCAGGCAGCAGCGACAGAGGAAACGCAGACGAGAAAGATACAAGTAGCCCTAAACATGTTTTGTGAAAGTTGAAACCATAGAGGACAAGTCTCGTAAAGTTAATAGGCGAGGCTTTTACTATCATGGTTGCTCGTTAACGGAGGCACACACCAATGCCAAAATTCAGACAGACAAGCGACATCCTCAAAATGATGACCAAAAAAGAGGACATTCGAGACATAGGCATAATCGCCCACATCGACCACGGCAAAACAACCACAACAGACTCTCTGCTTTCGGGCGCTGGACTGCTCTCTCCAAAACTGGCAGGCGAAGCCCTAGTCCTCGATTACCTTGAGGAAGAACAAAAGCGTGGAATGACCATCAAGACGGCGAACATCTCTCTACTACACGAAGTCAAGGACAAATCCTACCTTGTCAACCTAATCGACACGCCTGGACACGTGGATTTTACTGGCAAGGTCACACGTGCGTTGAGGGCAATTGACGGCGCCATCGTTGTCATAGATGCCGTTGAGGAAGTCATGGTTCAAACTGAAACCGTGACAAGACAGGCGCTGGCGGAAAGGGTGAGACCAGTTTTATACATTAACAAGATTGACCGTCTCATTAGGGAGATTAAACTCACACCAGACGAGATTCAGAAAAAACTCGTCAGAATAATTCGCGACTTTAACAACTTGATCGAAATTTATGGAGAAACAGGGTTTAAGGAAAAATGGAAAGTAGACCCCACAAAAGCGCAGGTTGCCTTCGGTGCTTCTCTTCACCGATGGGGCTTCACCATGGACATCGCTCAAGAAAAGGGAATAAAATTCAGCGACATCGTAGACGCCTACCAACAAGACCGTTGGAAAGAACTCCCAGAGACTCTACCGCTCCACAACGCGTTGTTGGACATGGCTGTCAAAAACCTCCCAAACCCAATTGAAGCCCAAAAATACAGGGTTCCCCAAGTCTGGAAAGGAGACATAGACTCAGACATAGGAAAAGCAATGCTCACCTGCGACCCCTCAGGTCCGACAGTCATGTGCGTTACAGGAGCGCAGATGGACCCACACGCAGGAATCGTCGCCACAGGGCGACTGTTTTCTGGGGAGGTGAAAGAGGGCGACCAAATCTACCTAGTCGGCGCCAAGAAAGACTACAGGGTTCAGCAAGTCTCCATGTACATGGGCGCCTTTAGAGAAGTTGTTGGTCGCATCGACGCCGGAAACATTGCGGCACTGCTTGGCTTGGATCTAGCCAGAGCCGGTGAAACCATCATCGACTTGGGGCATAAAGATACGATGACGCCCTTCGAACGGATCAAGTACGTTTCTGAACCAGTTGTAACCATTGCCATAGAGCCTAAACAAGCGAAGGACTTGCCCCGCCTCGTAGACGTGATGCACCGCCTATCTATCGAGGACCCAAACCTCGTGACCACGATAAACAAAGAAACTGGTGAATACTTGCTCAGCGGAATGGGCGAGCTTCATCTGGAAATCGCCTGCAAATTCCTCCGAGACTACAGTGGAGGATTAGAAATCGTCACGTCTCAACCAATCGTGGTTTACCGAGAAAGCATGGCCGGACAAGGCGTTGTAGCCATGGGAAAAAGCCCCAACAAACACAACAAATTCTGGATACAAGTAGAACCGCTTGACGATCGGGTCATAGAACTCATCGATAAAGGCGAAATTGCAGAGGAGATGAGTCGAAAAAGAATCGACGCCGTCTTGCGTTCAGAAGCTAAGTGGCCAACTGATGAAGCGAAAAACGTTTGGGCACTCGAGGAACACAAGAACATTTTGCTTGACCTAACGAAAGGTATTCAGTTCCTCCGAGAAGCCAAAGACATGATTATATCTGGCTTTAGGTGGGCTTGCCAGAACGGGCCGCTCTGTGAGGAGCCAATTCGAGGTGTGAGAGTGAAGCTTATGGACGTTTCGTTGCATGAAGACCCGGTGCATCGTGGACCAGCACAGGTGATGCCAGCCACAAGAAGAGCGTTGCTTGGGTCTTTTCTCACAGGGAAACCCGTCCTTCTAGAACCCATATACAAAATTGGCGTTTCTGTGCCTCAACAGTGGGTTGGAGATGTGAGCACTATGATCACCCGCAAACGTGGCAGAATCATTTCTTCACAGCAAAAGGGTTCGATAACCATGATTGAAGGATTTATCCCAGTTTCGGAAACCTTCGGGCTAGCCGCCGACATGAGGTCCACAACTTCCGGACATGCCTTTTGGCAGTGCACGTTTGACCACTGGGAGAAGGTGCCTGAAAGCATCGCGGCTGAGGTCATAAAACAGATACGCGAGAGACGTGGATTGGCGCCGGAAATACCTACGGCGGACAAATTCATCGACGAAGCCTAAACAGTTATGTAAAATAACTGACGAGTAGCCCTCTAAAATATGCGCGCGCCATCTTTAAAGATTTAGCCTATATTCGATTTATGACTTATTATTTCGTTTTATAGGTTAATTTTGCAATGTTATTTTCGCTTTCGGAAATATGTCAATCCATTGGATAGCTTGTTGTTTTATCCGTGTTTACGATACTGTTTTTTTGTTGAATTTAGCTTTCTATATAAGAGATTATAGAAAAGAGAGTTGTTAAAAGTAAATGGGGTAAGTTTAGATCCAGCTTTGTCCGAAGTTGCCTGCTAGTATTATGCAGTCTAAGATGTTGACTGTTCCGTCGCTGTTTATGTCGCAGTTCATGCAGTCTGTCCATTCTTTTGTGTCTGGTGTGTGTCCATCTCCTTTAACGTGGCGGAAATGATTGGCTAAGACTATACAGTCCAAGATGTTGACAATTTTGTCTCCATTGACATCGCCTGGGATGCGCACATACAAATACTCGTAGACGGTATTCGACCAAGTGGATTCATAGCCGGTGACTGGAAGCGGGTCAGAAACATTCCATGCAACCCGTATGAAATGTAGAGGCCTAAATAAATCGGCCTGCCAAGGCGTGCCTTCGCCACCATCGGGCTTTGGCGGAAAATCCAATCTCGAACCAAATGATAGGACCTGAGAGAATGTAAAGTTGAAATAATTACCGTTTTGCGAGGCATTAGCCAGAAATACAGATCCAGAGTGGATCGTGCTGTTATCATAGTCAACCCTATACTGAACTGTAACTGGAAACTCGGCCAAATTCTTAAGAACTACGCTGAAATTGACTAGTTTTCCGCTTTCAATCAAGTCTTCTTTAAACCGTGGAAGTCGCTCTACGTAAGCTAAGACCAGATGATCGTTGTAGAATTCCGTTGAGGCAGTAATATCCTTGTAATTTAAGCCTTTGCGCCAAGCTTTTAGAGTCATAGATACGCCTGGAATTCGTTCGACAAGAATGAATTGACCTGTGCCGTAGAGCGTATCTTCAACCCACGGGTCATAAGTTGCAATCTCGCTAATGGGTACATTTTCCCAGATGTCTTTCGGTAGAATAGGTAAAGCTCCAACTAGATGTAGTGCACTCCAAGGCGCGTACTCATCATAGTAGACCCTCACAGTAAATGGGTCGGGCGTCTCAACGTTTACTACGTTCATGAATCCATAATTGCGAGATGCAATTGTAGACCAATTGACAAGAAGAGGCTGGTTAACCGCCGCAGAACAGTTAAGAATGTATTCGATGGTGAACTTCACATCTTCGGCTGTAAGAAGCTTGGCAACTCTGCCGTTTGGTAGTATGCTGTATTTTCTGTTTGACTTGGGCGGAACATCCTGCCAGTAGATATCCTCTCTCAGTCTGAACGTGACCACAGAACATTGCCTTTGTTCATATGTCCAGTTACCAACCGTCCAGCTTTTGCAAAGATTGGGCAAATCGATGGAACTGTCATAAGGGTTCCACGTTATCAGCGTCTCATATATCTCGCTCAATACATCCCAGTTCCAAGCTGTGCCATATCCTCCTATCTCAGGACTTTGCGCAGTAACAGGATTAAGGCTCTCTACGTCTTTCATGAAGCCATATTTTACCGTGCCACCCCATGAAGTGTTGCCTTTATACATGTTAAGAAACGACCAACGACTATTAACGCCCTGATTGATCTGGTTGATAATGTGTTTCCACTCTGATAGATAGGATTTATGGCCCCCTCTGTTAACAACAGGAATCAACGCCGCGTCATCCATGATTATCCTTTGTGCTTCCCAACAATGATGTTTGGCTGAAGCTTCAGGCCAAGGCGGAGTCGATGCTTCACCACTGATTGATTGTGCCTCCATCATAAGGTGCACTTCCTCATCAAACCAAGGGTTTCTGTAAAGCAGATAGTTCATCGTAAGATTGCTAGGCAAAAACCACATGTACGAATACTTGGAAGTGAAGGAAACCAGACTCGCCGGGTCCCGTCTTGTAGGCAAATAGTTGCCCGACGTAAACCACCAGTGTCCCGTATACATATGATACTCATGATGTTGCATTACTGGTACAAAGATCTGATCCTCAAAACGCCGTCTTATCCGCTCATCAACACGAATTCCAGCAAAGCTTGGAGGCTGCTGCGACAAAACTATTTGAAGATTGTAAGTCAACTGATCGCCCAAGGCAATTCGGTTGGGATCGTCTCCCCGCACATAAAAAATGAGTGTGACATTTTCCCCGCTGGGTCCTTCTCGCCACCCATCTTCATTAACATCCAGATACCCATGACTGTCAAGAATCTGGGCGGCGGTTGTAGGATTGAACGGATATATGTTTGTGCAGTAGGGATTGTACCAACCTGTGTGATTTGCATTTTCCAGATGTGAGAGGGGAGAATAAGCGGGGACGGCTTCGCCCATACCGTACCACCACGAACTCTGCGAAGCAATATAAGCTTCCCTATCAAGCAAATGCGAAACTGCCCTGCGAAACCAAACATCGTTAGTCGGAAAACGCTGATTGTTAAAATCAATCTCAAACATTTCAGTTTCAATCATCAAAGCTCGAGAATAATTACTCATGTTGGGATCCAGACTCTCAAGCTCTTCTCTCTGAGCCAGCGTCAAAGGCTCATTCATAATGTCGATCTGCTTATTTTTGAATGCAAGAAACTCCTGGTTCTGGTCGGGATATATCTTGATCTGAATCTCATCAATCCTAGGCCCGAGCATCTCAAACTTGAAATCGTCAAAACCATTAATATAAAGTGAATGATCAAACCAAGCAACCGCAGGCGCCATGAAAATCAAAACAACAAATATAGCAGCTAGGTTGCTTTTCGCCAAACTTGCCCCAGTCTCCCTACGCTAACAGTTGCCACGTTACATATAAACCGCACGCGCAGGTTCAAAGCTTGCCATTTTAGCTACTGCATCATCAGCTTATGCACGCGCGCATAGGCTGTGCCATCACACAATGTGGTGTTTAGCCGGGAGAATCCTTCTCGACAAGATGCAAATTCCAGCCCATATTTTAGCACGATGGGTCGCAGCCTTTCTAAGAGTATACGCCGCCTTTCCTCGTGCAAATATTTGTAGCCAACAACCCACTTGCCCTCAGCGTATATTCTGGCTAGTTTTTCGTAAATTTTCGGATTTGCTTCTTTTAAATCTGAGAAGAAGCCTCTCACGGGTTTCATAGTCGCCACCGTGACTTGTTTTACGCCTACGTCTGCTAACGTTGAAACGAGTTTTTCAAAGTCTTTCTCGTCGTCGTTTATTGTCGGTAAAATTGGGTCTATTCTAGCCACGCCAACTATGTCTTCTTCAACAACTTTCTGTAGCGCTGAAATTCTTCGGTCTGGCGGTGGAGCATGTGGCTCGATTAGCGCTGCGATGTCTTCGCTCGGTGTAGTTATGGTTACAGACACTACTGTTGGGGTTTGTTTGAAAACGTCGAGGTCCCTCGTCACATGGTCTGATTTGGTAACTATGAGAAGAGGAAAGCTGTGTCTCGCCAGAACTTCGGCACACTTTCGTGTGATTCTATGCTCAATTTCTAACGGCTGGTACGGATCTGTGCAGTCGCTCATCATTACTGGATGCTTCATTCTGGTGTTTCTAGCCATCCCTTCTATTTGGTCTAATATTTTGTGGCGTGGTCGGACGGGACCCACAAAGCTTGGAAACTTGACTGCGTAGCAGTAGATGCACTCGTGGGCGCATCTCCCAAGGTAGGTGTTGATGTTGTATTTTGGAAGGCACGTGCAATGCCCAGCCCTAGGAGCGTTAAAAAGAGGAAGCTTCAAGCCTCAGCCCAATCATGCTCTCGTTTTCGTTTGGCTTTCTCACCAAGAATTTGAGTACCCTTTTTGAAGCCTTCAATGTTGTTTTCTATTGCATCCTTTGGAACACTATCGATGATCGCTTTCTCGACTGACTTCTCACTTACCACACCTGCTATTTTTGTTAGCGCGCCTAACATGACCACGTTTGCATAAATTCTCGATTTTAGCTCGGTCTCAGCAACTTTCGTGGCTGGAACTTTGAAGACTTTGGCGTTTACTTCTGGCACTTTTTCGACTATGCTTTCGTCTACTAAAAGGATGCCGTTCTCCTTCAGGTCTTTCAGATGCTTATCCAGAGCGCTTTGACTCATCGTCACTAGAACGTCGCATTTTCTAACTTTTGGAAACCCAATTTTCTCGTCGGAGATTATGACCTCGCTTTTTGCGACGCTTCCTCTGGCTTCGGCTCCGTAACTTTGAGTCTGAACTGCCCATTTCCCGTCATAAACAGCTGCCCTCCCAAGAATTTCTCCAGCCAAAACCACGCCTTGACCACCAAGTCCACTAATTCGTACCTCAACACGCCTAGGCATGTTTCCTCGCCTCCTCTATCGTTTCATGAATGGTTTCGGTGAGTGTCGGAAGTCTACGAGAAACATGTTCTCCAACAACAATTTTTCCTTCAATTTCTTTCTCTGTCATCTTTTCTGCTTCTTCCAGCGGCACAGAGTTCTCCTTAAACCATCTCAGCATGTCTGCGACCGTTTTCAATCCAACCCTCCTGCCAAACGCTGTGGGACACTGACTCACAGCCTCAACGAAGGCGAAGCCCTCGGTCGTAAGCATCTTTTTCATGGCTTCCTTCAACTGCACGCCGTGGATAGTGGTCCAGCGGGCGGCATACGAGGCTCCAGCCGCAACCACTAGACGAGTTGCATCCAGAGGATGCTCAAAACTTCCGTACGGGGTAGTAGTTGTTTTAGCCTTAAACGGAGTCGTGGGCGCAACTTGGCCGCCCGTCATTCCGTATATCATGTTGTTCACCAAGATGACTTTAATGTCCATGTTTCTTCGCGCTGCATGGATCAAGTGGCTTAGGCCGATTCCTACGAGGTCCCCGTCCCCGCCGAAAACTACAACGTTCAGTTCTGGGCGGACGAGCTTCATGCCTGTCGCTGCTGGGATGCTTCTCCCATGCGTGGTGTGAATGCTGTCAGCCTCAAAATGTGGGGATGGAATCCATGCGGTACATCCGATTCCGCTGAGGAAAACAAACTTGCGGAGGTCCTTGTGGCCTAGCTCATGGACCGCTCGTAGGAAGTAGTCCATCACAGTTATGTTGCCGCAGCCTGGACAAAATGGGAGCGGTATGTCTCTCAAATACGTGCGGATCGAGAAGACTTCAGTCATTTTTTCCACGCTCCCTCTATGATTTCTGTGAATAGTTCCTCGGGCGTGATCATTTCTCCGCCCCCAATCTTGTTTAGAGGAAAAACTGAAACCGCATTGCCCACGGCTCTCTTTACCTCGTAGAAGATTTGTTGCAGGTTCATTTCTGGCACGATTATTGCCTTAGCATTTTTTGCCATAACCTGAACGATTTTGTCGGGGAAAGGCCAAACAGTCTTCAAACGAATGAACCCGACCTTGATTCCTCTCTCTCTTGCTAGGTCGACAGTTTCATAAACCGCGCGGGAGGTGCATCCATAAGAAACGATGCCGACATCGCAATTTTTAACGTTGTGTTCTTCAACATCTGCGAGCCTGTCTGCATTGCCCCTTATTTTTCCAACCAGCCTCTCCACCAGTTTTTGATGCACTTTGGGATCAGCCGTTGAGCGTATTCCATACTCGTCATGTGTTGATCCTGTCACGGTCACGTTGAAACCTGCGCCTACCGAAGGCATGGGCGGAATCTCTTCAACACCAAAAAATGCTTTCTCAGTTGGTTTTGGCTTTCTTCGGTTAAGGATTTCTATTTTGGCTGGCACAACAATTCTTTCTCGCATGTGGGCTACAACTTCGTCAGCCAACAGTATGACGGGTGCTCGATAGGTTTCAGCTAGGTTAAACGCTTGAATGGTGAGGTCAAACATTTCCTGCACTGAGTTTGGCGACAAAACTATGGACGCGTAGTCTCCGTGAGTTCCCCAACGCGCCTGCATGACGTCTCCCTGACCACATTTTGTGGCCTGACCCGTGCTTGGGCCAGCCCGCTGAACATCCACGATTACGCATGGGGTCTCTGTCATGAACGCATAGCCTATATTCTCCTGCATGAGGCTGAAGCCTGGTCCAGACGTGGCCGTCATGGCTTTGGCTCCAGCCCAACTGGCTCCGACTATTGCGCCCATCGAGGCGATTTCGTCTTCCATCTGGATGGCTATGCCGCCGACTTGTGGTAGTCTCTCAGCTAGATGCTCCGCGATTTCACTAGCTGGAGTAATGGGATACCCAGCAAAGAAGCGACATCCAGCTGCTATGGCAGCCTCTGCACAGGCTTCGTTTCCCTGCCAAAAAAAAGTGCTCTGTTCAACTTTTTTCTTATTCAAGAGGGTTTTCTCCGTTTGAGTAGTTTATGCTTGTTTTTGAGGTGCTTAAGGATTTTGTCTGAATAGACCCGCGAAGCCTTGACCTTTTTATCAATAACGTTAAAAGGTGAAGGGCCATTTTATGGCAACTAACGAGAACGAATGTCTCTACATCTAAAGGTTTGAAAGGGGCTCAATTACAATGTTGGAAAAAGCGAAAATGGCTGAAATGTACCAGAAAATGCTGGAGATCCGATATTTTGAAGAGAAAGTCTTCGAGTTATACGGGCAAAACCTCGTTCCAGGAACAATTCACTTATATGCTTGGCAGGAGGCAGTGGCAGTTGGCGTTTGCGCCAACCTCAGAAGAGACGACTACATAACGAGTACCCATCGTGGACACGGGCACACCATCGCTAAGGGCGCCGAACTTGGCAAGATTATGGCTGAGATTCTAGGCAAGAAAGCCGGCTATTGCAAGGGAAAAGGCGGCTCTATGCACATCGCTGACTTTAGTTTGGGGATGCTCGGCGCTACGGCAGTTGTGGGCGCCGGAATTCCAATCGCTGCAGGCGCTGGCCTGTCCATCAAACTGAGGGGAACCACCCAAGTTGTGGCTTGTTTCTTTGGGGAAGGCGCCTCAAATCAGGGAACGTTCCATGAAGGAATCAACATGGCGTCGATTTGGAAGCTTCCAGTAGTATTTGTTTGTGAAAACAACCTGTACGCTATGGGCACTCGTCAATCTAGAGTTATGACTATAGAGAATGTTGCAGACCGGGCAGTTGCTTATGGTATTCTTGGCATAGTCGTGGACGGAAACGACGTGCTTGCCGTTTATGAGGCTGCACGTGAGGCGGTGAGAAGGGCGAGGGAGGGCAAAGGACCTACGCTGATAGAATGCAAGACGTATAGGCATAAGGGGCACTCACGAGTTGATCCCGCCACTTACCGACCTAAAGAAGAGGTTGAAGAATGGCTAAAGAAGGACCCAATTCCACGATTTAGGACAAAACTTCTTGAGCAGAAAGTCTTGACCGAGGCAGAGGCTAACAAGATTGAGAAGGACGCCGTCGCCGCTGTGGAATACGCTGTCAAATTTGCCCTTGAAAGTCCGTATCCTGCGCCAGAAGAAGCCCTGGAAGACGTTTATGCATAGAGAGGTTTCGAAATGAGGCAGATAACCATTCGTGACGCGCTTCGCGAAGCCCTACGAGAAGAGATGCTTAAAGACAAGACTGTTTTCATATTAGGCGAGGACGTTGGCCGCTATTGGCATGGAGCCTTCGGGGTTACGAAAGGCTTAGCCGAAGAGTTTGGAGACGAACGGGTTCGAGACACGCCTATTTCTGAATCCGCCATCATCGGAGTTGCCACGGGCGCGGCTATCACAGGCATGCGTCCAGTAGCCGAAATCATGTTTGGAGACCTTTCTGCCTTGGCAATGGACCAGATCGCGAATCAGGCTGCCAAACTGCGGTACATGTTTGGCGGTCAGGCTAAGGTGCCTCTGGTAATTCGTATGCCTTTTGGGGCTGGGGTTAACATTGCGGCGCATCATTCCCAGAGTCTTGAGGCTTGGTTCATGCATGCGCCTGGCTTGTGGGTGGCGGTGGCTTCTACCCCGTATGATGCGAAGGGGTTGTTGAAAACTGCCATACGAGGCGACAATCCTGTCATGTTTTTTGAGCATAAACTTCTTTATCCTGTTAAGGGAGAGGTTCCAGAAGAGGAGTTTACGGTTCCATTTGGTGTGGCAGACGTGAAGAGGGAAGGCGAAGACGTATCAATTGTTGCTACCCTCTACATGGTTCATAAGGCTTTAGCCGCCGCCGAAGAACTCGCTAAGCAGGGAATAAGTGCTGAAGTGATTGACCCGCGAACGTTGGTTCCCTTAGACAAGCAAGCCATCATAAACTCGGTGAAGAAAACTGGGCGTCTAGTCATTGTTACTGAGGACTGCAAGACGGCTGGCGTAAGCGCGGAAATTGCGGCAATTGTGGCTGAAGAGGCGTTAGATTATTTGGATGCTCCGATTAGGCGTGTGGCTGAGCCTGACACGCCGATTCCGTTTAGTCCGCCTTTGGAGCAGTTTGTCATCCCAAACGAGAAGAGCATAGTTAAGGCTGTAAGAGAAATCGTTTCTTAACTAGCCGTAATGTAAGTACCGCCTTAGCACGTTCTCAATTTCGTCTGGTTTGTCAGTTAATTCCTTCCATAATTTCCTATCTTTATAGGACTTCAACACTTCTATGGTCTTGTCAATTAACTTCTTCGGAAAAACTCCGTCTGCCTCATAAAAGTCTCTATCTCTTTCAAGGTTTTCAGCAGATTCGCTACAGGAACGTGGCAACATTCTTAGCAGTTTTCTTTCATTATCAATTTCTTCAATATGCAAGTTTTCGGCGATTTCCAACGCTTCTTCAGGATTTTTTAACCCATAATTTACGGCTACGGTCATTCCTGCGAAGAGCAAGTAAGCGTTTGCTAACGCATCTGGGGCGCGATACTCAAAGGTTTCTCTACAACTGTCTATTTCTCCGCCTGTTTTTCTAAAGTTCCACCATAATGGTATGCGTATCAAGGCTAAACGGTTTCTGGCACTCCAACAAACATGCATCGGAGACTCCTTGGGCGAAATAAAGCGTAGGTAGGATACTGGTCTTGTGTTTCCAAAAGCAGAGAGGCTTGGAGCAAACTTTAATATTCCGCCAATCATTTTTAGGGCTTCAACACTCAAGGTTCCATCTGGATTTGCGATTATGTTTTTCTTGTTTTTTAACCCGCAAAGGTGTATGTGCATTCCGTTTCCAACGTGTTCCAGAGCTATTTTTGGTGAGAAGGAGACGGATACGCCATGTCTTGCGCAAGTGTTTCGAACAACCCATTTTGCAATTGCGACTGTTTCAGCCATCTCCGCTAAATTCTGCGGTGTAAACTCCACTTCTTGCTGTTCCATCAACGTGTCGTCTTTGCCTAGTATTCGACCAACTTCGCTATGTCCATACTTTGTGGAAATGCCAACACTAGCCAGCGTTACTAAAACTTCATTCCTCAAATCTTCAAAGTTCGTGAACGGAGCAGATTCGTGATAGTTTTTGTCTGGTGAGCCTGGAAAAGGCATTTCAGTTTTCTGTTCAGAAATTATGTAAAACTCGAGTTCAGCTAGAGCCTTTAAATCAATGTTACTTGAAGAAAGCAGTCTTTCTTCCGCTCTCGCCAGAACGCTTTGTGGAGCAACATCGAGTGATTTTCCGTTTTCATCCAGATATTCACATAAAATGTTTAGCGTAGGCACCTTTGAAAAAGGATTCTTGAAGGCTCTGTCAAGTTTAGGCATTATGTAAATGTCGCTTT
>CAZUFG010000021.1:0-13426 GCA_964618655.1 uncultured Candidatus Bathyarchaeia archaeon
GTTTTTTGACGACAAAATCAGAATTTCTAATCATAATTTCAACAGAGTAGTTAATGCGCGCATAAGCCTGCGCGCGCAGATGTTAGATTCATTTGTTTTTAAAAATTGCGATTTTCCGAAACTGAGCTAAAATAATATTTCGATTGACGACCACACTTTAGTTAGTCAAATGGGCCTTGGCGTTGTAGTTTAGACCTTCTGAGCGGGGTTCGGCGCTTTACGTCGACTAGTATTGAAACAGAATCTTTCTTGCTATAATGGAAACATTGTATGCCAAAGATTCGCCTAATAAAAGTTTTATAGTATTGTAGAATGGATGTATGAATGGGTAACGCGAGCTAACAATTCTATCAATTGAAAGTTGGTACATCCTACGATAATAATATGTAATCTGCTCACTAGTAAAAGTTGGCAAGTTAAGCGTAGTTCCTTCCTCGAAATAGCTAAGTTTTCTAGAACATGTGATCCACCCGTTCTCCTTACATACCTCATACAGTCGGGTTCCTGGATACGGATAAAAAACAGAGACTTGTATATTATTAGGATTAATTAGACAATTTAACTTAATAGTATCTTCGATCATTTCGGGGGTTTCATAAGGTAGACCAACCATATTAAATGAGCACGTTTTAATGCCAGCTTCATGAGCTAATCTAAATGCCTTTACTATCTGCTCGTTAGTTACTTCTCTTTTCAGTACAGTTTTTCTTAGCCATTCGTTTCCTGACTCAATCCCAATCGAAATTTCATCGCAACCAGCTTTCTTCAATTCATGAACAATAGTTTCGTTTAAAGTGGTTGGAAATGCGTTACATGAAAATGGAATATTAAATTCTTTAGCGTACTTTCCGCAAAATTCCTCTATCCAATTAGGATGAAGAGTAAATGTATCATCATCAAAAAGCAACTTTTTGACATTATGCTTCTCTACGATATATTCGATCTCATTCAGAACATTTTCTACACTTCTACGTCTCACGTAAATTCCCTTGCCTTGATATAATTTTCTTAAGGCGTGGTTACAACAATAGGTGCAGTTGAAGGGACATCCTCTGCCGGTTATGAGTTCTGCTGTGTATCTGAACCTTTTTAGAATCTTATCATAATGGAATAAATCCCTGTCAGGAAATGGCATTTCATCAAGATTCTCGATGAGAGGTCTTACGAGGTTTCTGTATAACTTTTCTCCTACTTTAATCCACAAATTCTTAATATCAGTTATATCTTTGCCATCCTCAAGTCTATTTACGAGTTCAAGCAGGGGGTATTCTCCTTCTCCTACGCATACAACGTCTATGTTCTTATCTGAAATGACCTTGTCCGGAGAGAGAGTTGGCTCTATGCCCCCGCATACTATTGGGATATCGAAGTTTCCTTTTATCCAACTGGAGTAGAGTCTAACATATGGATACTGATTTGTCGTGGTTGAAAATCCAATTATGTCTGGATTTAGTCTATGGACTTCCCCGCATAGCTTCTCTTTTGAAACTTCCTTTTTGACATGTAGCAAAAAAGTCTTATGCCCATCCTTTTTTAGAACACTTGATAAATACCCAATTCCTTGCTGAAATCTGCCTGAGGCAGCGCATATATCTGGGTAAATAAATAGAACGCGCATCTTCACTACTCCTAGGCTTTCAATATTCCATCCTCTATATATGTTAAACCGTCTTCGTGTAACGTAGCAGAAAGTTCTATACGCACGCGCATTGTTTGGGCAAAGGTTTTCCATGCAAATGAAGATACGCTATTCAATGTAAGTCCCATGCATTTCAAATGCGATGGCTGGCGGTGATTTCGTCGATGATCTTGGGCAGATTGTAGCGAATGAATTTGAGGACTGTCTCTGAAGGATTCTGCTCTACGAAGCCGTGAAGGGCAGCATCGACTATCACTAATGTTGGGTGACGATTAAAATATGGATGAAGCATAGTATCAATAAGCTTATTAATCTCGCCTTTCGAGTAAGCAGCCCTACTCTTCTTCTTTCTTTGAGGACTTTGTGGGAAAGCCTTCACCTCAAAAAAAGGGGAAGTTTGGGGTTTGACCAATGCGCGCTCGTAGTTTACCTAGTTGTTGGTGGATCAACTAAAGCGATTAGGTCTTGAATTGTCTTCTTGTCCTTGCCCATCAATTCTAGGCCAGTCTTTAGCTCGATCTCAGCCTGCTTTGCCAGCTCGGCCCGTTGTTCATCACCCATAATTCCATAGGACTTGCGGAGATCACCGATTTTCTGACCTACAAGTTTCGAGCGTTCCCACGGGTCCGATGTTCTCTCAAACTTCAATAGAAAGTCCGGGTCTTGTAAGCCTCTTGCTAGGTGAACCATCCATGACTGATAGCCACCACGGCCCCTAAGCGTTCCGAGGAACCATTGCTTCTCCTTGCTCGAAACTCCCGACAGCCATCGCCAAGTGGCCCAACCTGCTGTGAGCTTATACATGCTCCTGTCTGTTTTCGCATATGCTCGACTATGTTCATTCATTTGCGTGTTCACCTCCATTATTTTGGTCAGTGCTTTTCTGTTTTGGTCTGTTATAGGCGGCGCAGAATTCGTCGAACTCCTTGCATAGGTCGGCCTCCTTGCGGATTATGGGACATGTTGTCTCAATTTGGTCTGGGTCTAGTCTCGAAGCCCAAACGGTACGTCTATCGTCTGGCATTTTCTTGAGTACTTCGAGAATTTCTTTAGCCTTGATTTTGTCGCTACAAGCGGGAGATGCTGGTATCCAACGGAATTCTCCAGTTTCGCTTAGGTAGGCGTTAACTGGAATGCCTTTCATTGTATAGATATGTTCCGAGTGTTTTTCGGAGTTACTCATTTATACTCCTCCAATTTGGTTTAAGAGATGTGCATAGGCTCCTGAGTAATCATCTTCAATGTATAGTTCAGAAAGGTCTGGCAACGTTTGTGTTGAAGCGTATGCTCGAGCGTAGTCTGAGGGCGGGTTGGCTTGATAGGCGTGTGCGTAGGATTTTTGCAGTTCTTGTAAAATTTTCCTGATCTCTGGGCTTAGAAAGCCGAGCACTTGGTAGAAGTTGTCATAGGCAGCTCCAAGTCTCTCGTAAAGGCATAGTAGGCTGTTCCACGCGTTTGTTTGTTTAAGTGCTGGAAGCGACGACCATGGCAGATATTCAGCCACTCTGAATCCCTTAGATCGCCCGCCGCCAGTCACAACTTGGACAGGATAGATTATGGGCTTCATCGTGGGATTAAACTTCTTCAATGGATATCTGAATCCGCAAACGGGGCAGCTTAAAGAGAGCCATTTCTTCAACTTGTCACGCTACCTTCGTTTTCATGGCGTCTATGGAAACCATATGCAATGTCTCGAGATAGGCTTATATTGTCCGAGTACTTAACAATTTATCGCAAGACGGACGAAAAACGTCCACGAGGGCGGAGACAGATGAAAAAAGTAATCGATGCTTTGAAGGTCAAACCTCGTAGCAAGAAAGAGCTAATGGATATCCTCAAAGGAGACTCTACTACTTCCTCTCAAAAATCTCTTGAATCTCTGAGGAAGAAGTGTGAGAGATGCTTGAAGAAACTTCAAGATCTGGGGCTGGTAGAGACACGCCAAGATAAATATTGCTGGTATATTTATACTAATGAGTATAGAGGGCAAGAAGACTATCATGTCAAGCTTAACCACTCTATTAGGCTAGTACCAGCTTTGAGGCGAATAGCTAGCATTTATATGCCTCGCTACTCTCACGGGTCTAATGAAAGTGAAAGCCAAGAAGACATAATAATACTTGACAAATGTGCAGAGGACCATCTGAGGGCGTACCGAGATATTTGGGTACTTTTCGAGAGTCTTAGCAGTATTAGGGAAAAGGCTGAACAGGCAAAAGAAAAATTCAACACTCGTTTGATGGATAAGTTGGAGAGTGAATTCAAAAACAGAGTGGTCAAGTCCAGCAGAAAAATCAGGCCTAGGAGTTTTGTAACGAGCAATATACCCCTAATGATTCGCTCGTTAATATCAGACAATCGCCCGCTATCTCTTGAGACTGATGAAAATGGTAGGATTTGGCTTGAGGGTAGCTTGATTGCCAGAGGGAACCACCTTTTCAAGGTGAAAGTTAAGAAGTTTCTTGAGCGTGAAATAATAGATGAATCCAATATAGCGGCTGTATATCAGATTCAGAAGGTTGAAGAGGAGGCCCTTGCAGCGCAACCAAGTTTTCAACGAGAAGTTCGAAAACTCATAATAAGAATAGAGTCTGGTGAACCTCTGCTGGGAGGGTGCGAAACATGCCCGAAAGTTTACGTTAGAGCAGACGATATTGTTAAGTCTTTTGACCCACCGATGCACTCAGTACGGTAATCTTCCTATTTTTCGTGTCATTGACCCATTTTATGCTTTTTATTATAGTTTCCAAAGATTTCAGAGCTTTTTCCTCTGTGAGGTCTGCTTCGTTGAACCTGTATTCTTTAGGATGCACTATTTTATCTCTCAAATCCACTATGTCTTTCAACTCTTTGTTATATGGACTATCTTCAAACGTTTGTCCAGTTACGTAATGTAGATAGTAGAAAAGTTTTTCCCGCCTACTTCTTTTTTCCAGAATGTTTTGGATTGTGTCTAAATCGTAATTTCTTCTAATCTTTAGTTGCTTTGCCAGAAAATCATCGAAGAATGCGTCAAATGTGGCAATAGTTTGGACGATTGCCATCCCATATTCCTTCTTACGAATAAGGTCTATTACGTTTTGAAGAAACTTATGCCAGATCGGAATCTTTTCCACTCTGCTATCTCTACCTATTGCGACATATTTGATCCGAGTCTCCTTGAGCAAATCGGTTTCATTTAGTGCTGAACTAAAAACATAGAACCCTTTTTCTGTTACTCTAATGGGAACAAACATTGAATCGTTCAGAATCAACCTGTTGTCGATGATAGTATGACGCTTTTGACTCTCACCTATGGTCAGTAGGGCATCATAAACCTTGAAGAAATGAGTCTTAAAGAGGACTTCTTTGATTTTTCCGATTTTGACTTCAACTGAATCAATTTCAATGACACCAGCACAAATAGGTAATGAGAACAGTATACTGGAACCGCTTCTTTCTACCAAGTCTGTTATATTTTCTATAAAACCGTCATTATAACTGAAAACATGTTTACAACTAGGACAAGTAATGTTCTCCTTCCCGACTATATCTACTCCAAAACCAATCCCTACTCCACAATTGGGGCATGTTACAAAGCCTCTATGAATAAACATTATAAACGGTTCTTCTCCATTCATTCGAACTCACTCTTCCGTCATATAATCCGTCAAAGGTTATTCTACGTTTCGGAAGGAAGGGGACTGTGAGCATTTCGATGGAACTGTTTGTAATGTGTGGTCATGAAGAGACCACGAGTTCTCGGATTAAACAAGCATTTTGTTATGGGAGAACCCAAACGGAGTAGGAAACTCGTTATCAATCCTGACCCATTTTTCTATGCATTATGCCCAAAATGGATTATCTACAAAGAAGCATTACGCAAGAGGAGCACTATTTAGTCACTTAGGTCAAAAGACTTAAGAGAATCGGCGCTCGATCTGACTAAACAAATTTAGTATATATACTATGAGCGTGTGCTCTAACTCCTAAGATGGCTTCAACGGACTTAGTATATATACTATCTCTCTATACCCCCCTCCCACCCCCGTAGGATGAAACACAAGTCAAATCCCGTTGAACGACATGCATGCATATACTACAGGCATAGCCAAAGAAAACTACAGCTGATGCGCGTGCATGTGCCTAACATTTGTCTGACATGGATGATAGTGGCGACAAATTGTCGACAGGATGGTGACACTGTTATAGGTGTAACAGCCGTGACGACTGTAACAAATTTTATCTTGGACAAGTAGGCGTGACAGCTACAAGTCGTAACAAGTATGTGTTGCAGCGTCAAATGGTCGCGCGATATCGGCAAAAAAATAATATGTTAACTTATTTATTGAACCTTTAAGGTTCTTGCGCTAAGCGCGCGACTTCTCTTTCTAATGCGTGCCCATGTTGCTACTGATCCCACGATTGTTCCTATCAAGATGCAGATGATTATTTCAAACCAAGTTATTCCAACTTCCCTAACGAGCGTCCGTATCATGTGTACCTGCCCTATTTGACTCGTATTCACAGTATAAGTTTGTGTTGTGGAGTCAGCCTCAATCGTTAAGGTGTAGTTCATTAGTGGTATCTGAGCGAATGTAATATTCTCCATTGGTTTATGGATACAACCTGAAAAGGACAAGTCATACTCGTCATTTCTTAAAGATACGTTAGCTTCAGTAGGTTGTCCATATTGGTCAACTACAATTACGGTTAAGTCTCGTACATTGCATTGAACGTTTAAGTCCATCTTTGATTGATTCAAGGGGATGTTTGCTTCTCCTACTAGAACACCCATCCTATAAGCCTTAACCGTCCAGTTACCATAGTAAGCCTCTAAAGTAGTTAATCCGAAATTGTCAGTGTATCCCATGCGTTCTTCATCTTGCCTCATAAATATTACAGCGCAATTGGTTAAGGGACGGTTTTCAACATCAACACATGAAACAGTGAGATTTCCAAATAGAAAATTTATTGCAAGTTCTGTGCATTCCGTTAAATCGACTCGAACTTGTCCAGATGCATACATATATAGATTGTAAAAAATTGACGCTTGAATATAGTATGTTCCAAGAACCAAACGCCGTTCGTAAGAGGAAACGCCATTAATAATATCAATTGTCATTCCATTTTCATCGAATAATGTTATGTTAGAAGCTGTTGGAGCGTCGTTTTTAAAGGTGTTAACGAGGAGAGTTGGAACTAAGGTATTGTAAAGAGAAGGAAAATCAACTAAATTCCCTGTATAGTACATAGAACCCCCTTTCGCTGTATCTCGATCATATCCACCTCCCAAATCATCAATTTCAAATTTTAGGCTATTATCAATGCAATTGGTTCCACTTGCTGATTTACCAAAATCTACATAACAAATATGGTCTAACCAATATTCTGTTTGATTTTTAAAAATAACATAGCTTTTAACATAACTTCCTACACGTGCAATGCGACAATTAAGGTCTAAATACCATTCGACTTGTTGATTCTCATAGGGAGAAGTAAATGTTACTCGATAAGTCGGAGTTTTTGAGTAAAGCGATTTAAACCATGAAGTTGTTTCATTGTACAATTGGCAAATTGAATGGTGTTGATTGATGATTTGTTGATAATAGTTTGTAGCTGTTTCATTGAGGTCTTGACGATTTATCCATGTCCATTCAAACATCGTGGAAGCATAACCAAAAGGCTCAGAACATGAAAGGCTTTCATTGATTAGTTTAAGACAGTAATTTATAGCTTGAGAGGAATTAGAATAAATGTGTGGATACACGTTTAGAACATGCGTGTTCAAACGATGATTATATGTTAGGCTGCTTACCCAATCCCAGATAGCATGTGGAAAAACAACTAATCCTTTATTATCCTCTGCTGGTTTTAAAGCGTGTTCTGAATTGTGATAATATGGCAATTGCCAACTCCCTTTCATTGTCATGTAATCTATCATGTATTGGTCGAAACAGTACCCCACAAGATATTCAAAATTATACCGAGAGTAAGCATAATTCATAGTGTATGTGTCCGGCTGAAACATAAAAAAACCCTTTAGAGTTATGTTGTGAGCATTAAAAGTGTTAACCATTGAATCTATGTCGCTTTCTCTCTGACTTAACGTATAAATCTGCGCATACCCATCAACACCCATCAGTGAACCCCTCATTTTAAGAAAATTTACAAAGGTTGCGTCATCCAAATTTTTGTATGGCCGCCACAAAATGAAATTCCATTTTGCAAAAGGGTCGAATTGGCTAATCCAGTTCATACACCACTCTCTTTCAGTAGCGTTTAAATCGTTAATGATTAAGCCTAGATTGAAAATTTGGGTAGAGCCTTCAGCCTGAACTGAATTTATTGGCAAAAAACATAATGAATTTATAAGTAGACAGAAAAAAAGGAAAATCAAAAGTTTTTTCGACACAACCTCGCCTCGATTTGGCAAATTGAAAAGAAACAGTACTCGTTTCTTACCCATACTACATCATTCACCATGCGCGCGCAAATTTCTCTTAATTTTTCGTCTAATGATCTTCATGATTCTTCGCACAAGCGCGTATGCGCTCGTGGGTTTACGTTTAATGTATTTTTTGATTCGTTTAGCTACGCCAGATGGAGCGGCAATGGCGATTATAACTAAGATCAGTGTTGCAAGAGATATTTTTAATCCAATATCCGCGTAGGTTTGTGCCGTAAAATATAATATTATGTCAAATGCGCCAGTCTTGTTGATGAAAAAGCCGTTAACAATGGAGTAGACGATGATAGGAGATGTTGCAACGTCGTTTACGTAAGCTTTCCATAACGGGTGATATGACTCAGAGAATGTGAGGAGGAAAGGTTTGCTACTGTTCACGTGAGCTATATATCTGCAAGGGTCAATTTTTTCGTATGCTATCGATGTGGGAGTGACATCAGGCTTAAATAACTCATTTAAAGATAGTGTGGTTTCTCCATTTTTAAGCGAATAAACAATTATTGCATCAAGATCTACCTTACCAAAAGCGTAAATGTCCATTGTCTGTTCGCCAGCGTCAAGAAGAACAGGCCCAAATTCACGCCACTCGAATTCCGTTTCAGAACTTGTGCAAGGAATCATGAAATCGTTGTTGTTTATTTTTAAGTGAAAGGTTCCGTAGTCTGAACCTGAAGCCAATCGCGCGGCAAACATGTATTCTCCTTTTCGAGGAACGAAAAATTTGATTGACGCTGAAACTGTTTCTATGGAGTAGGCTTCGAATTCCCATATGCTTACCATATTGAAGGTTGTGGCAGTGGTTACGTAAATGCGTAACTTTGTGGTGTTTACGGGTTGTAGAAAATCGTGACGTCGCTCAAGAAGAGTATTGCCTTCCACACTGATTTGATCTACCCAAGCTGTATCATTCCAAGTCTGTATTTTATAGTCTTTGGCGAGTGCTTCTTGAAAAACTACATTCACTCCTCTTAACTCTTGTGGGGTCGCCCAATCAATCTCTAACCATTGTGGATTTGAGATGTTGCATGGTTGTGACGATGCCCACCTAGAGTAAGGGTTTCCATCGATAGCTCTCTGCGCTTCCACTCCTTCCTGCTCCACAGAGCTCGCAGACGCGCTTCCTTCATATGATACGATGCGACCACGCCCTTCGGAATGAAGTGCAAGGCCATTATATGGCGCATAAGTTTGATACCAGCTGCTTGCGCGTATGTTTTCAGCTTCTATTACCTGTATAAGTCTACCAGGAAATGCTTGTAAAGCATCAAGAAGCTCATCAGTTCTAGACTGGAGCAAAGAAGGCTTGACGATTGCAATAGTATCTATGTCGTTGAAACCTGAACCATCATTAGTTAGAGTCATCACGTGATTGCCTTTCTTGATGTCAAAATGAGTAGCATTCACCCACATCAGTCCGAACCAGTCGCTCCATTCGGGGCGAATCTCTCCTACGATTGTATGGTCTATTGAAATGCTTAATTTTCCTCTGCCTGCCGAGAACCCGACTCTCATCCAAAGGTTATATGAGCCATCTGAGTCCACGCTGAAGGGGATGTCAACACTGTTCGCTCCATTGGTTGTAAGCGTATTTCCGCCCAGTACGAGTGCTCCAAGATCACCCCAATAAGATACTCGTGTCCAGTATTTCGTATGGTTTAAACTAGGAACGCCATAATCCGCAGCGTGAATTAGGCACGCGTGTGAGTCGCCTGCTAAGGACAACATAACCATGTCTAAAATATCAGTATCGACGAAAATCAGTGCCTCAGAGCTATTTACTGCATTATCAGTGAACAGAGGAGAATTGCTGATTTGATGCGCAAATATGAGGGGGTTTTGATCCAGATTGAAGGAATCTATTTTGCATAAAGAGGAAAAAGTTTCTAGGCCTCCCACGATTACTGCGTGTTGAGCACTTGCGAAGATGTGCGGGGTATAGTAATAGTTATCGATGATGATTGAACCACTTTGATTGTAAATAATGTTAGCCCCTTGTTGTTTTAAAAAGAAGTTTCGAATATTTGCGCTGTCGTAAGATGGCAAAACTATGTATTTGTAATCAAATGTTCCGAGCATTTTTAAGAGGTCATCTGTCATATAATTGCTTGCCAGTCGAAATCTAAGAAAACTCACGAAAGCTCTAGACAAGGGGCTCCACCCACCATCCTGAAGCACGGGTTTGTCATGGATAAAGGAGCTGTCATAACCTATGTCATGTCCCCACCCTAGATTGGTCAACATTCCGGAAAAACCAAAGTCTGTTGTGGCACCCGGGGTTCCGAACCACTCGCTTGGACTTATATTTACTGTTACTATTTTATAGTCTCCGGGTTGCTCGGCTATCCATTCATATGGTTCCATGTAGTTTTGGGGAGGTGTATAGACTTGTAAGCCTTGGTTGAAAAAGAAGAAGCTTGAGAAGAAACCTGTGAGAAGGATAACGGCTAGCAATATTATGCCGAGATAATATAAAAGCCTATGTACATTCTTGTAAAGACTGAATAGAGGGGCAAGGTATTCATGAAGTTCCTTAGAAACTTTAGCACGTACATGAAAATCCTCAGTTACTATTACATGTTTCTTTTTTTGGAGGTAGTTTGCCATCATGCTGACTAAGATGGAAACAAAGAAGGAGTGCGAGAAAGCAGCCATCATTATCCATCTGCTTGCGGCTCTAAAAACCGCGAAGTGCGGAACGTTGAACCATGCCCAAACAAAGATGTTTCCGAATGGGGAGTTTGGTCCCATGGCTATTATTAGGGAAATGATGGCAGAAATAACGAAGAAGTAAGTGTATCTGTCTCTGCGAAAGAAAATAGTGCAGTAGGCGACAAGAAAGAGGCATATTAGGAAGGCGTAGGTTGGAAAGTCGGGTAAACCCATGCTCGTTGTGATGTTCACTTTGAAGGCGTATCCCCATTGTTCGAGGGCTCTCAACGTAAATGCGTCTGTTATATTTTGGTAACTACCAGTATAGGTTTCCTCTACATAATATTGATACGTTGGTGAGTAGTAGGGGGGAGCTAGATTTGAGAGAAGGGGCAGAATCACGGGAGCGGCTAAAAGAAAAGAGACAATGCCAACAGGCACTAATACTTTAAAAAGACGTTTGATGCGCATGCGAAAGTTATTAGATTTTGTTGGTTTCAAAACATAGATGAGAATGAATACCGCGAGAAACACTCCATATATTACGATACTTTCAGGATGGAAGCTAGTCACAAATACTGCAAACATCAACGATAAAGCCAAGATGTCCCTAAACTTTCCTGTTTCTAACGCCTTGTCCAACAACAAGAAAAGCAACGGAGCTAGGGCATAACTAAATATGAAATCACCATGCGCCTCAGTAAACTGAGAAAAAAACCATGGATTTAAAATGTATATGAGGGCGGCAGAAAAGGCTGCTATATGTTTACGAGTATAGCGATAAGCAAAAGCATACATTGAAAAACCTGCAGCTAAGAAAAACAGAAACAAGGAAACTTTTGTTGTTGTTGAGGGGTCCCTGAACACAGAGTATATCAAAAGAAGAAAGAAGTCGAAGAAGTTTACTCCTTCAGCGAAACCAAAGGAGTACATTCGCCATACTTGTAGCCACCTAAAATCTTTTGCATATAGATATGATCTAGAAATCACTCCAAGAACGTCTCCTCCTCCAGGCCACTTGTCTGTAAAGATGAAGTTACGAAAAATTACAAGACCTATAACCGTTATGATGGAGAAGCTAATAAGAACGCAAATTCGATTGTCTACTATTCTTAGTTTTCTTTTGCTTTTCTTCAATCTTTCTAGCATCGCATATAGTTTTTTAGCACTTGCCTTGAAAGGACTATACAGTTTTTCCTTCGATTTTTCCTTGAGATGGAAAGCATTCATCATAAGTTCCTTCACATCGATGAAAATTTTCTTCATCGCTCGTTGATAAGAATTCTTCTGTGTCCATTAATAAGTTTTCTTCACTTTCCGTTAATAAAAAATTCACCGAAATCGGATGAAATTCATAGGATGAATTCTGTTATTCAAAATTTTGCCACTGACTTTTAGTCACGTCTCGAGTGTCATACAAATATCTTTTTATGATCAATTTAAGCTATAAGTGACTTCACGGTGCGCAATATTCCGAAAATTCGTGGATGCGCTTGCGCATATGCCAATACAATGTTCAAGACCTTAGATTCATGTAGCTGTTGACAACAGTTTACTGTCTTGCATGGTCCTCCGATTTCTCGAAATTTTCTTTCTTCTAACATCCAAATTAGTTTTCTCCTTTCGGGGCTTTTCATTAAGTTAACAAGAGAGTCTTTTTTTAAATTGCCTATTACCAGTTCGTTATTTTCATCAAGACAGCATGCGTACCAAGTTCCATCAGGTGCAATGAAAGCCTCATGCTTTACCCTTTCCAAGTTCGGGCAACGATACTTATTGTATGCCAATGAAGCAGTATCAATTTTAGGTCTTTCTGCCCAACAGAAGACTGCATGAGCTGGAACAATACGATCCTTTTCTTTGTCGATTAATGATCTCCATGTAGCCTTAATTAAGGCATAATCATCTTTTATGTCCTTTAGCTCCTTTCCATGTAACTTGTGTGGAATGAAACCAAAGTTATTTTTGACAGTGTTAACATATTTTCTATATGTGATAGCATAAATTACAAGCGGGACATTAGCATGCAGAGTTTTTCGGATTTGCAGGAAATCTAATAGGTTTTGTTTGGTTCTCTTAAGATCTACGCCTTTAACAATGCTGTAATAGTATTCATTGTGACCGTCAATATTGCAATAGATCATATCTATGAGATTTTCCTGTAAAATCGGAATGATTTTGTCTTTTGTTAAGTTCCTAAAATTTGTGAATACACTTATGGTACACCGTGGCAGGCCTCTTCTTATGATTCTTAGGCATTCTAGAACCTTTGGGTTTAAAAAAGCGTTTCCGTTTTCGCCACACTCAAAATGAGTTACTGATCGGAGGTTCGGATTTGTTGAAACTTCACGAACTATGTTTTCTACAATTTCGGGATCCATCATTTTCGTCTTCAATCTTCTTCCCCTGTTTTCGGGGCAAAAAATACAATTTGCGTCACATGCTGACGATAGCGACAAATTAATAGACCTTAGAAAATATTTTTGTGCCATGTAACAACCCGTTGTATCATGTTTTCCCGAACTGCAATTCCACACTAAATTCATGTAAAAGGCACTTTATGTAATTTATGCTAGATTTCCAATCTAGAATTCAAAAATGATAGGTAGGGGGCAGTTACCTCTTGATGCAGAACATAAACCATTCAGAAGCAATACACTTTGGTATTATGTCAGCATTCTGCACATCAT
>CAZUFG010000022.1:0-12962 GCA_964618655.1 uncultured Candidatus Bathyarchaeia archaeon
CCTGTGGGGCAGTATACAGTGAAAGTTGTGACAGAGCGTGGAAACATAGCCATTTTTTCTGGAAGTTAAAGTAGCCCTGTTTTAGCCTATTGAAGCCTGTAAACCCTTGAGAACTCCCTTTTGATCCTTCGCCTCGACAAGCTCAATCTTGTAAAGAGCTGCTAACTTCTTCCCGTTTTTACCCATCCTCGGAATTGCAACCAGACATGCCTTATCTGGGGCGGTGTCATAAACCTTGGCAAACATGGCGATGACCGGCTGCTCCGAAACTTCCTCATTGGTTGCGGTTGCGAGGTCGATCACGGTCACGTTTCGAGAGATTCCAGCTTGAGAAGCCCTGATGTCAAACATGTGACCAGCGCCAGACTTTCCTTTCAAAAACCCAGGGGTTTCAACCTCGTACCCGCGGTTTTCCAGAAACTCTTTTATGGGGGCAATCATAATCCAGCCTAGCGCTGCCTCCTGCATAACGTTGTCACTCATCTTGTAGGAGTATGCGTCTTTGTAAAGCGATTCCTCAAAGATGAAGTTCTGATGGCAGTCACGACAGAAGTGGGCAGTCACTGGAATGTCGAAGCTTTTTCCACACTCGTTGCAGGTGCACCAGACTCCCGCTTTTCTATAGTCCACGTCTGGTTTAATCATTTCTTTACGGCATCTTGGGCACACAAGCTTTTGTCCTACTCGAAAATGTTCTTCGGTGTCGATGTATCCACACTGAACATGTTCGATTAATGAACTTTTCCTCACGTCAAATGATTTACAGTGTGGACAACAATAGTGAGTAGAGACGTTGGCTGAGTTACATTTCGGGCAATAAACAATTTTGTCGTAAAGCTCCCTTCTTAGGATACCAGTCTCAAAGAGTTTTTTCAAAAACTCATCTGTGGCGCGGGGCTCGCCTACAATGGCTTCAACAACGGGGTACCTATACCCATAGTTGGGGTCATAAACTGGGGTTAGTGTGCTAAGCTCGCCGCTTATGAACTTGCTGAGAAGCAACTGAACACGATGATCCTTGTAAGCCTCAACTCGCTGGGTTTTTGAAGCCTCAGACATGTGCCCTTCGCCCACACAGAGACGTAATATGAAGCCTCAACACATAAATCCCTTTTTATTTTTTGCGCTCAAGCCCATGTTAATACATGCTTACTAAGCATCTGTTTGGAGACTACATGGTTTGAAACCCATAATACTTTAATAATGCCATAAGCGGTTTTCTCTCAAGAAGATAAACACTTAGTGGGTTGCCATGCCCCAAACAAAGCGAATAATCAAATGCCCCAAATGTGGCTTTACCTTTGACATAACCTACGGCAGAACCTTCGCATGCGGAGGATGTCCATCCCTTGTCCAGTGTGGCATGGCAAAATGCCCCAAATGCGGAAACGAATTTCCTTTGCCAGCTCCATACGGAGAAGCCTACTCAAGCCTCTACGGAAAATATGGTCGAACTTGATCACAAGCGTTTGTTGGAAGAAGAACGAAATTTTGATAGCAGTCTGGCCTCTACCACAGAACTCATCAACAGAAGGTTGATATGCTCGAACTTGACAGTTAGTAACTGAAACATGGCTAAAAACGGATAAAAACAGCTCTAACACATCAAACTGGTGAATCATGGTGGCTTCAGAAAAGCCTTGGAAGCGCCTAATCTTCAGGTGGACCGCACGGAAAGGAGTAACCGCTATAATACTGTTTCTAGCGTTTGCTCTCTTTATCGAGTATTTACTGGTTCGCTTCTTCATGTCCTATGGTCTAATTGACGAATCCGCCGTGGCGCAAACTTTTCAGTTTCCTGGAACCAGCCTATACTTTACTCTGAGTGTGAGTCCACTTTTTCATCTGATACCAATCGGCGTAGTTGCGGTTCTTGTTTCAAGCTGGACTTACCTCATTAGGCATGTGGCTGTGGTGCCACGCAAAACGGAACATGCGAAGAAGGAGTTAGAAATGCGAAGGGAGCGACACCTAAAAATGAGGAAGGAACGCTTTAAATGGATTAGGCGTTTCTCGAAAACGATAGGCAAAAAGTTTCAGGGCGTAAGTCGAGCTCTTAAAGGCTTTTCACGTCGAGTTAAGGCGGCTTTTCTCAGAATTCGGGGCGTCTCATACATGGTGCAAAGACTAGCCTTCGCAAGAGCCGCCATCAAAAGCACTGTAGCCGTAATCTCAGTGTTCATAGTGGTCGTCCTTGCGATTTATTTAATGGCGTATCCGAGCCTTTTTCAAGACGCGGTCGTCGGGTTCTACAAGGGAAACCCATCATTCCACGGATTCGTGTTAAAAACGATTGAGGTAGCCAACACAATAGTGTCTCCAATAGGAGGAATCGCCTCAGCCATTAACGACGCCTTGCGTGCTTTTGCGCCGGGATTCAGAAGCACCATCGAGGGTTTAGGAGTCGCCATATCGGGTTCGTTGGTTAAACTTGACCTCACATCGAAGTACCTCATCTGCCAAAATCTTGCGGCTTGGATATCTGCAATTGCAGCGGTTGCGTATGGGCAGTATGCATCTCGGCTATACCGGCGAAGGGCACGGTAAACAGCTTTGAGGCATCACTGAGCCATCAAGCTGTTTGTAGCGTTTCAAGCGTGCGTACACGCCTCTAGACCATCCCATACATGATCCAATTAGGATCCAAATATGAAAGAAGCTTTTCCTAATTTTCTGACATGTTTGCCCGTGATAGGGATAGGTTGACTGCATTTTGAACATGTTTTGTCTTCAGCAACCCTGTACCGAACTATTGTGTAGCCAAACCGCTCTATAAGTTGTTCTTTACAGTTTGGGCAGTATGTATTCTCATAACTATGTCCTAGAACGTTTCCAAGATATGGGTACAGAACCCCCTCTTTCTTGGCCATCTCATAGGCTTTTTCTAATGTTTCAACTTTGGTTGGTGGGTTGTAAAATTCGTAGGCTGGATAATATCGAGTGAAGTGCAATGGTGTGTTGGGTCCTGCCGCCTTCAGATGTTTCTCTATCACTTCTCTCAAGCATTCTTCGTCATCGTTTACATTCGTAACCACTAGGTTCACGATTTCTACGTGAAAGCCCATTTTCTTCGCTTCGCGAACATTTCTCCAAACCTTTTCCACGTCAGCTCCGCCACAGTATTTTTGATAAGTTTCTGCGTCGCCTTTGACGTCAATTTTGAGTCCATCCATGCCAGCGTCTCTTAACAGCCTTAAGGCTTCTAACGTCATATACCCATTTGACACGTAACAGCAGTACAACCCTTTACTATGACCAAGCGCAAAAACCTGCACATTCCAGTCTGTTAGAATGGTGGGTTCCTGAAAACTAACGCATAAGCCCTCGTCCTTTCCACAGAGAGCCAACTCAACAATCTTTTCGGGAGAGCAAAAGTTAGCCTTCCTGGGGTCTGGTTCGGTTTTCGAAAGGTTGTGGTTTTGGCACCAGACGCAGTCGAAGTTGCAAGCCCAAGTGGAAAACGTTAGCGCCGTGGAGCCAGGCCAGTAGTGGAAGAACGGCTTGATTTCGATGGGTCTGCTCTCTAGGGCGCTGAGGTCTCCGTAGACAAGAGTGTACAGCCTCCCATCAATGTTTGTTCTGGTCTTGCAGAAGCCTTTCTGGCTTGGAAGAATTAGGCATCTCCGCTCGCAGAGGCTGCATCTAACCTTGTCGTCTGGAAGTTTCTCGTAGAGCAGAGCCTCATGAACTGTAGGATACTCTAACAGCTTTTGCGTTTCTGACATCGCAGATAGAAAGAGCCATCGTTATTTACATTAACCTTCCGTATAAAGTTCACTGTATTGCGTTTATGAGGAAAGGTGGTTTGAGTCTTGTCGAAGTCGAAACGAGTGGCATTTCTAAAATTTGCTCTGTTATGTGGTGTGATAACTCCTATCATTTCTCTCTCGTTCATTACAGTTGCCATAGCCTACACTCCTCAGTTTAACTGGTTTACATGGGCTCTCAGTGACCTCGGCGTTCACGAAGCCGCATTCATTTTCAACAATGGTCTAATTATTGGAGGAATTTTGGCTGTAGTATTTGCGGTTGGTCTCATGCAGGTTTTAAGGAAGCAAGTCCTAGGTTTCGTAGGAGCGTTCACTCTGGTTTTGTCTTCAATCAGCCTCTGCGCCGTCGGTGTTTTTCCAGAATCGGCGGGTCGAATTCATTTTTATGTTTCTTTAGCTTTCTTCGTGTTGTTGGGAATTTCGGTCTTTCTTATCGGAGTTGCGTTGATACGAGAATCATCCCAACGATACTTGGGGCTGTTCACAATATTGACTGTCATCGTTGGTTCAGTGACTGCTTTGACGGTCCCGCATGAAGGTGTGGCTATTCCTGAAATGATTGGGGCACTTGCAGCGTCTGTATGGGCTGTCGTCATAAGCGTCACATTCATCCAGACCACATGACACATAGGTTGTATCTCGTTATTAACAGACGCACATCCAAATCTTGGTGTAAACACCAAAATTGTTTATATATCCAGCCCCTGAGTTCTCTTCTTGAAGGTGACTCATAAATGGGCGAAGAAAGAGAATATCGCGGGCCCCCACCAAAAGTTCCGCTCGAAAGAATTGATCGATACAGTTGGCGCATACCCCAAAAGTATAAGTCGGGCATGCGTGTGCCCGGCCTCGTCTTGGCAGATGAAGACTTGCTCGAAAAGATGAAGACTGACCGAACCCTAGAGCAGTGCGCCAACGTCACGTACTTACCTGGCATTTACAAGCACGCCATTACTCTGCCTGACGGTCACGAGGGCTACGGTTTCCCAATTGGAGGCGTCGCAGCCACAGACTATGAAGAGGGCGTGGTTAGTCCCGGCGGGGTCGGGTATGACATCAACTGTGGCGTTCGCCTTTTGACAACTAACCTTTCCGAAGACGACATTCGCCCCAAATTGGCCGAACTGACGAATACTATCTTCAGTAATGTTCCATGTGGACTCGGCAGTCGCAGGAAGGACTTTCAGCTGAGCTTCCACGAACTCGACCGACTAGCCGCAGAGGGCGTACAGTGGGTTGTAGACAAGGGCTTAGGCTGGTCCGAAGACATTGAACACTGCGAGGAAAGAGGATGCATGGAAGCGGCCAACCCAGACAAGGTTTCGGCAAACGCAAAAAAGAGAGGCTTGCCTCAAGTGGGGACGTTGGGTTCAGGAAACCATTTCCTCGAAATTCAAAAGGTTGACAAAATTTACAATCCGCAGGTGGCTAAGGCTTTCGGCGTCAGCCACGAAGGTCAAGTCACAGTCATGATTCACTGCGGTTCTCGTGGATATGGGCATCAGGTCTGCTCAGACTATCTGCGCATCATGGAGCATGCCGTCTATAAGTACAAGATTGCTTTGCCAGACAGGGAACTAGCCTGCGCACCTGGTACAAGCAACGAGGCTGAGGACTATTACCAAGCCATGGCTTGCGCCGTCAACTACGCCTTTGCCAACCGCCAATCCATCATGCACTGGGTGCGCCAAAGCTTCGAGCAAGTGTTCAAGAAGAAAGCGGATCAGTTTGGTTTAGGACTAGTCTATGACGTTGCCCACAACATCGCCAAAATCGAAGAACACAAAATCAACGGAGAGCGAAAGAAGGTTTGGGTTCACAGAAAGGGCGCAACTCGCTCGTTTGGTCCTGGACACGCCGATGTTCCAGCCGATTATCGAGCCCTCGGACAACCAGTAATCATTCCTGGGAGTATGGGAACAAGTTCTTGGCTGATGGTTGGCACGCCTAAAGCCATGGATGTTTCGTTTGGTTCTACCGCTCATGGCGCGGGACGAATGATGAGTCGAGCCGCAGCCAAAAGGAGATTCTGGGGCGGGGACATTAAAAAAGCCTTAGAAGAGCGTGGAATTTTTGTTCGATCTGAGAGCGCGGTTGTTTTAGCTGAAGAGGCTGATCCAGCCTACAAAAACGTGGATAGGGTAGCGGATGTAAGCGATAAAGTTGGAATAGCGACTAGTGTAGCCCGTTTGGTTCCGATAGCGGTTGTGAAGGGATAATCCTTCTAACATCCTTCCTTCTCCCCTCTTTAGTTTCCTTGTGACAAAGACATCCAAGCTTATTTATTCCAATAAACCCAACTATCTAAGAGGGCTAAAATGTTCAAAGAAGAATCTTCATTTGAGGTTAGAAAGGCAGTCATTTGTTTCCAGTACGTGGAGAGAATTAAGTCTGAGTTGATTATTGCGTCTAGGCTTTTGATGGAAATCGGCGAGTTAAAAGGCGATGAACTTTCTGGCGCCAAGAAACTAATAGCCTCGTTCATGGATGCGTTGCTGAGCGAGATCAATATAGCTAACAACGTTATGGGACTACGAAATTTCGAGGAGGCAAGAATGAAAGTAGTTGGTGTCAAAGAAAAAATTCTTGTAGACGACTACGCAGAGGCGACTCGACGCATTTCTGAGGCAATCTCATTCATAACAACCAGCGGACAGCAAGCAGCCCAAATACTTAAGCAAAACAATCTTCTCTGAAAGAGGCGAGTCCGCTAGTCTGAATAAAGTCGTTTCAATGAAACACGTTCTGGCTGAGTCCCCACAATTTTAATATTATCAGTGTCCATGATGCCAAGCCCGAGTTCTGCCGCACGACGTAGATGCTCCACTATGTTTGGGTCTACGCCGAGAATTAGGCTGCCAACCACATCCGTAGCCACGGGATCAAAGCCAGCGATGATGGCGTTTAATCTAACTGGCTCTGGAAGTTTTCCCCAAGCTCCGGCCATCGTGCCGTCTATGACTACTAAGTCTGGTTTCAAGATTGTGTTGTAGTCGGCTATTGCCTGATGTAGCCCACATGCGTGTGTTTCGCCTTTGTTTTGTCCGGGCAGGCAGCCCTTCATGTTTTTTAGGCCTAACGTAACTGTGGCGGTTGGGTGATATTTTAAGACTGGGACACTTATTCTTACATCGGATTTGAGTGCGGTTTTTGCTATGCCGATTTTTTTGAGTGCCTTGCCCTTTGGAATGTTTGTCTTGACTTCTTTGTCAAGGTCGAAGTTTACAATTTTTGCGCCTAGTCGTTCGGTTGCTTCCCAAATGCCCGAATCCTTTAACGCTTTCTCTGTTTTCTGTGGTGAACTACCTATGCAACTCTCTCCGACTATAGGGATGCCGCCTGACGCCCTCACCTCTTCGATGACTGCTTCGACTACGTGAGGGTTTGTGACCACTCCAGAGTTTGGTTCGGCTGGTCTGCATGCGTTGGGCTTAATCAAAAATGTTGGTGCTCTTCCAAGTTTTGGAGGAACTAACTTTTTGATTCCGCCTATCAATTTTAGGGATTCATGAACCGCTTGCCTAATGTCTCTGTTTTGGACGATGGCTACGGTTGCTTGTTTATTCTTCGCCATTAATGTTTTCCTTCTAGGCTTTCTTCAAGGGTTTAATAGTAATAGTGTCCCTGGAATAATAATTATCGTGTATGGTTTGTTTGGTAATTTTGTGGGTTGTGTGTGGTGGGTGTATGTAAATGCTTTGACTTGTGTGCGTGTGTGAGAGGTCTAGTATAGAGGGGGAGGTAGAGACAGAGACGGGTATAGCTAGGTCTACGAGGGACTCTGGTATTCTGGTTTGGAGTTGCTCCGTCTCTGTGATTTTAGAATGGAAAGATTGCATGAATTGTGACATAAGCATGGGCTCAAAAGTTAACATCCTAGACTGCGTTATTATTGGCAGGCCACTTCGTTCAAAGCTGGACCTGACTCCCCTTTTTATTTCTCAATCATTTTTGAGGGCACTATTCGCTCTTAGTCGCGCCGCGCGATTCTTGAGGGACAATGGTTGATTTGTTGGTTGCTTGAAACATTGTTTCATAAAATTTATATTCAGAAATGTAGGCAACATTTTGTTTTGGAAGAGTTGGGTGCTGAAGGTTTCTTTGATGGGCTTCGTTCGATGGTAACGATGATTGTATTTATTTCTCTCTTCCAGATCAAGACAAAATGTAAAAGTGGAGAAAGGAGAAGAAATATGAGGAAAATGTATAGGGAAAAGATTAAGGGTTTGCGTTGTTGGCTATTGGCTGTCTTGTTGTTAACCTTATTGGCCCTCATGAATGTTTTCTCTGCTTTTGTTCCATCATTTGCATGGGTTTATCCTGATTGCACTGAAGACCTTAAGTTTGAGAGATGGGGACCGAGAGTTGATCGGGTCATAATTAGGATGTATTCCACTGAAGCTATTGCTTTCATCGCTTTCGAGAATGGCCAGTTTGACATGATAGACTGGTCAATAACCCGATACTTCTTGGACAGGTGGAGCGCACCACCATACAACGAAACTATCAAAATTATTCCGCTTCCACCCCCGGGCGTCGAGAGGGGCTACTACGTCCTCGACGAGAACTGCAACCCAAATCCAACGCTTATGGATGGCACTCCGAATCCAGCGTATCCTGCCCCTACCAGCGTGTCCAGTTTCAGGCACGCACTCGCCCACTGCGTCGACCGAGCAGATTACGTAGTTAATATTACTGAGGGGCTTTCAGTTCCGATGTACACTCTGATCCTGCCGTGCATGACTTATTGGAAACATCCCGAGATAAGGCCTGGTGGGCTGTTAGAAGATTTGACGCATCCGTTCAACCTGACAATGGCAGCAGAACTAATGACAGCGGACGACTTCTTATACATCCCAGCCGAGTATCCTTGGAGATTCTGGGACGGTAAGCCTGGAAGCGGACAGCCCAGAGACGGACACTATCAAGCCGGCGAAGAGTTCCAGCTGACATTCTATGGAAGGTCTGATGCGTGGCGAAACAACATCGCAGTAAAGCTTAGTACAATATTAGAGGGCGATCCAATAAAGGTTGATGTCAACCTAATACTGGCGGACGCTAGCACATGCTGGCAAAAAGTTATGGTAGAAAAAAACTTCCACATGTACACTGGCGGCTGGATCTTCATGGGTCCTGAACCAGACTACCTATACGACCTATACAACGGCGCGATGTACTGGCACCCAGGTGACCCGCCGAACTACGGCTGCTACAACTGCACAGAATTCAACTACTGGTCAAGTATAGTCAAGTTTCCAGGAGCCAGAACGATGCCAGAAATCAGAGAGGCTTGCCTAAGAGCCCAAGAAGAGTGGGCAACACCATGCTGCATATGCGCCGTGCCACTGATCTCAACCGCATCTCCAAAAGCTTTTGCTAGAGCCTACACCGGAGGCAACGGCGGCGTCCCAATCGGTGACGGAGAAGACAAGTATAGGGGCCTCATGTGGAAGGACATAGTCAATGAACTTAAATTCGGAAGCAACAGCTACTGGACAAAACTCAACGCTCACCCAGCAGGCTACGAGACGGGCGACTGCCAAAACATGACCCTAAGATACGGGTTCAAGGTCAGCAGCTTGAGAAAGCTGAACATCATATACTCAAGCTATTACTGGGACATGCAAATTCTAGGCTTGATCTACGACACTTTGTTGATGCGAGACCCCAACACACTTGGCGATTTCATACCATGGCTGGCAAAGAAGCTGGAAACCTTTGAATGGGTTGACCCCGAAGACGGCGAAACCAAAACAGGTGTGTGGGTGACGCTTAGACCAAGCGTCAAGTGGTCAGACGGGCATCCACTCCAAGCACACGATGTGGTGTTCACGTTCATGGAGCTTCCGAGAAAATTGAAGGAACGTGGCTTCCCAGAGCCATGGTGGAGCTCCTACGTGTGGCCAACAGCCAAAAGCGTCTACGAGGTTGACCCCTGCAATGTTGTCATACTCTACGATGCTCTAGCTCCCGCTTGGGCGAAAGTATGGGCTGGAATAGCCGTCCCAATCCTGCCAAGGCACATATGGAAACCAATTGTTGATACAGGCGACCCAACAGGAGCCCTACCGCCGAACCTACCTGACCCCAACCTGGTAGGCACAGGCCCATTCAAGCGCGATCCCGCGGCTGACTGGTATAACCCACCCAGCTGGATCAAGCTTGTGAAGAACACGCAGTTCTTCCATTACTGCCCAATCGACGTCGACCCTCAGATAGATGCCCCAGAACTGTACAAGGGTATGCAAGTATTCCCGCCAAGCACGCCAGCTGACCAGCTCAAGTTCACTGTACAGATCCAGAACATGTACTGGAACCAGTGCCGCGGAAGCGAACTCTGGATAGACAAGTACGTCTACTTCAGCAACAAAACAGGAGAATACCTCCTACCAGGCTATCCGAAAAACATTCATCTACCAGGCAGAAACGCGTTCTTAAGGAACGTTACTCATGTCGATATGACTAATCCAATATCCTCTATATGGGAGCAGACTTATGGTTGCCCGCCACAGACAGAGCTATTCCATGTCATAGGCTGGGAAGACAACTGCGACAAGATACTTAGCCCATGCGACAAACTCTTCTTAGAATGTCTCACGAATCCAGCAAAAACAGGATGGTACCACGTAGAAACAGTCAACCCAGTACCAGCAGATGGCGGTCTACCTATAATGATCGAAGTCGCCTACGAAGACAAAGAAGAAATAAGCTTGGCAGATCTGCCGTATCCATACAACAAGATGACATCTTGGCCGTGTGGCCAATTCGACATCAAAGTGGCAGTCCACGTAAAGGGTCCACCAATGATATGGGTATACACATGGACGTTAGCTGAATTCCTTGCCGACCCCCAGATACCGGCACACTATGAACTGGTACCCAACCCATGGGTCTGCCAATGGATAAATGCCACTCTCAACTTCTGGGTAACCATACCCGAAGACCTGAACCTAGACTGCAGAGTCAACTACCTTGATTTAATATTGGTTGGCGGTGCCTATGGCTCATATTTGGGGCATCGAGCGTATAACTATCGTGCTGATGTTAATCGAGACAATGTTATCGATATGCGCGATGTTCTAGCTGTCGAGTCCATGTTCGGATGGGAGTGTGGCAAGCCATTTACACCCTTAATATGCAACATAGCTGTAATAGACGTGACAGTCTCTAAAACTATATTAGGCCAAGGATATCCCACAGACGTAGCTGTAACCGTCCAAAACAAGGGCAATTACACAGTATCATTCATGGTAAATGTCAAATTTAATTCAACTGTTGTCAAATCAAAAACAATATGGAATCTTCAACCTGGAGCCACAGAAAAATTTGCTTTACTCGTTGTCCCAGAGACATTTGTCTTTGAAGAACGCTGGAGAACGTCAATAGCTGAATTACGCTCAGTTGATGTAAGCCGAGACGGAACATACGTTGCCTTTCTTTCAAACGATACAATAGGAATCGTTCGTAACGGAACAACTATCACGAGCCACACATTACTCGGAACGCCAGAAACATACTGGCTCGACGCAACTCAAGACATGATGTACATCGCCATAACAAACGGAACCGGCGTAGAATTTTATACATTCGACGGCGTAACACTGCAACGGACAGCAGGAACAACTCTAATTGGAACAACGAAAGAAGTGAGACTTTCCGAAAACAAGACTTACGCCGTGGCACCAAGCGGAACAAAAATGAACGCGATAAATGCAGCAACGGGAGGCGTATTATGGAGTTATGATGCAGGTGGTGGGCAATTTGCATGCGACGGAGACGACAACTTAAACTATATTATAGGCGGCACACAAACTGAGCCATACAAATATTTCATCCTCAAAAATCTCGGCAACTCCTATCAAAATCTCGCTGAAGGAACCATGGCTGGACCCATTAACGACCTTGATTCTACACCTGACGGCTCATACTTCGCCTTTGGAAGCGACGCTGGAGAATATTTGCTGCTCAGAAGGACAGGCGACACGATTACAACAGTTTTCAGTGGCAGGGTGCAATATGATTCTCTTTACCCAGCCGTAGAATCCATTGAAATAGGAAACAGCACACTGTTCGTAGGCTCACGAAATTTCGTAAACCTTTACGACTTCAACGGGAACCTTCTACTACATCATAGATATCCTCTACCGGATGGGGAAATTTGGGCCACGGTTGCGGATTACGACAGTGGGCTACACGTTGCAGGCACTAATTATGGACAACTCTGTTTCACAAGAGAAAAAGGCCCAGATTACGGTGAAATCAGCCTAGGCACAGAACCCGTACAAGATGTTAGAATAGAAGATCGCTATATCGTGGCTGCCCAAAGAGGCAAAATCACTCTTCTAGAGTACAGTCCAGTAAGCGAACCCCTCTCCAGGGGAAACTACACCGTAAGTGCCAGCGCCGACATACTTCCAGGTGAAACAGACCCTCTTGACAACAACTCTACAGACGGCTGGATTTTCGTCACAATTCCAGGCGACATCAACGGTGACAAAACAGTCAACATCCTAGACTGTATAATCTTAGCCAATCATTTTGGCCACACGAACGGAAACGGTCACACGCCAAACACGAAAGAATGGAAAAATTGCATGAACAGCAACATCAACTGCGACGGAACAGTCAACATCCTAGACTGTATAATACTAGCAGGTCACTTCGGCCAAAAATGGTAATAAACCCTCCTTTTTTTTAAACTATTGATTAACAACAACGCCCAATTAGCAGCATATTTGAATCGTTCCACCACGGAGTAAATGTTGTCGTAGTTAGAAATAACTTCTAAATACTTGTACGCACCTCTTTTCAAGATTAGAGGAGAGCGAGGAGAAACGAAAACAAAACTCATCACACTGCTGTTTCTGGCAGGCATACTAACAATCATATGCCAAACATCCACTGTCAAAGCCGACTATCTAGACGTAGACTTATCCTACTTGATAAAGCACATTCAAGAGTTTGAAGGCGTAGCCATTAGAACAAACGGAACCGTGAAATTCTATATCAGCTTCATCATGCATGAGGATTTCTGGTTACAAGCGCCCGACGGCCTAGCAGTCCCAGTTGAGATTAGGCAAAACGACCTGCCAAGACCGCCAGAAAACCTCCCCATAACTGTTGAAGGCGTAGTTGTTTGGCACTCCTTCGAAGGAGGCTTCTACTCAATCCACGCAGACTCATGGAAAGGCG
>CAZUFG010000023.1:0-12914 GCA_964618655.1 uncultured Candidatus Bathyarchaeia archaeon
AAACGGGATAAAACATTACGCTTTTTGAAGTTAGCAACTCTGAGAACGCAGCCCTGTAACGGTTCTGGGGCACGCACTCCTGAAGCCACCGCTCAGTAAAAGGCAAAGTGTGAAAATTATCTTCAATGTAACTTAGAAGCTGTTTGGCGTAAGAATCCCTCAAAGATTTTCGCTTCAAGAACCTGAAGATGTAGGCTTCTGGCGCGTCTTCAACCTTTCCTGCGGCGTCTGCAACTGTTACGAAGGGCTCGGTTGCGTAAACCTCTCCCACACTCATTTTAGACATGGAGAAATTAGACACGTTGGGCAATGCCTTTCCCGTATGTATCAAATATCTGCCAATCTGATGCCCTGTTAGGTTTGAGACTGGCTTTAGCCCATGAGCCTTAATCACCTTCTCAATTGCCGACCCAAACTGCGACACGGACAGTCCAGGACGAATAATTTCCACAGCCTTTTCTAGGGCTTCCTCTGCGGTTTGCACGAGGTTTTCGTGTTCTGAATTGAAACACACAGTCACCGCAGTATCGGTGATGTATCCGTCAACATGAACCCCGATGTCCACCTTAACTATGGAATTATTTGGAATTGTTCGACCGTCTTGCGGAGGAGAAGTGTAGTGTGCGGCGACTTCGTTGATGGATACATTGCAGGGAAATGCGGGCTTCCCTCCCTTCTTTCGGATTAGGGCTTCTATCTTCTCGCAGAGGTCGAGGATGCGCATTCCCTCACGAACAATCTTTTCAGTTTCTTTTCTAACATCAGCCGCTATTTTTCCAGCCAGCCTATACTTTTCGAAAACCTCTTCAGGTATGCTCATCTCATAACACGCAGACTCTTTTAAATGGGCTTAAGGTTAAAAACGTTTAGAAAAACGAGCGAAGCCTATCGGTTCTGACTTGGCAAACGGGGTCTAACCACTTTAGGAGCGAGTGTGGCGAAGTAGTTTGCGCCCAAGTGATAGACGGGCTTGACTGTTTTGATGTCATATTTTTTCCGCTTGAAACTTCCTTCGTTTGCGTAGGCGGTTAGGATTTCTCCAACGAAGAGTGAATGGTCTCCCGCGGTTATTCGGCGATGCACTTTGCATTCCAGATGTGCCACGCACTCTTTGATTATGGGCGCTCTAACCATTTTGGCTGGTGAAGGCGTGAATCCCATTTCCTTGAACTTGTCGTATTTTCTTCCGCTTCTTCTGCCGCAAAACAGAGTCTCCTTAACAAATTCCATGGTCGGAATGTTGACCACAAACTCTTTTGTTTCCATGATCAGCCTATGAGAATGCCTTCTCAGCGCGATGCTTACGACAAGCAATGGAGGACTGGCTGACACTGGCATAGCCCAAGCCAAAGTTATGATGTTTGCCTTGCCAGCACGGTCTACGCAACTAACCAACACTGTGAGTTGGGGGTGCAGAAGCCTGTAGGCTGAGGATAAATCAACTTCAACTTTTTTAGTTTCCAATTCTATTCCTCCTCTTAATGGTTGTAAAGATTCGAGCTCAGAGCAGTCTGTTACTATCACGCTTAGTATATTTTGTTTTCTGGGAAACCTTAATTACATCGGTCGCACTAGTTTTGGCAAGGTGAACGCCTTGGACTGGCATTAACCCCGTCGCCATCGAACGTTTTTGTATTGTTGATTAGCAAGTTTTATCACCTAGAACCGCTTGAGTTCAGTCAAACCAACCCGCATACTGGAGGCGTTTAGGAAGTTGTCAGAGGCTAGCGGAAAGAAGACAATGCTCGATCCATGGGGAACAACTGTAATCGAAGACTACGACCGCCTCTACGAAGAGTTCGGAATCCAGCCCTTCAAGCCTTTACTGCCAAAAATGCCCAACCCAAACTTGGTCATGAGACGTGGAGTAATCTTTGGGCACCGAGACTTCGAACGCGTGTTAGGCGCCATGAAACGAAAAGAGCCCTTCGCAGTGATGAGCGGCATCAAACCCACTGGCGAGTTTCATCTGGGCACGTTGATGACCGCCCGCGAGATAATCTATTTCCAGCGGCAGGGCGCCACTGCCTTTTACTGTATCGCTGATGTCGAAGCCTACGAGGACAACAAGATTCCATTCGAAAGAAGCGAAAAAATTGCTGTTGGCAACGTTGCGGACTTGTTGGCTTTAGGGTTTGACCCTGACCCAAAACGAGGCTGTGTTTACAGGCAGTACACAGAACAGCGAGTACGCGACTTATCCATAATTTTTGGTAGAGGCGCTACGTTGGCTACGATGAAAGCCATCTACGGCGAACGCAACATTGGGCTTTACATGTCCGCGCTGATACAGGCTGGAGACATCCTCATGCCGCAACTTCAAGACTTTGGCGGTCCCAAACCAACAGTCGTGCCCGTAGGCGTAGACCAAGACGCCCACCTACGGTTTACGAGAGACTTAGCGGGCAAGTTTCGAAGAAAATACGGTTTTGTCCCGCCTTCCTCGACGTATCACAAGATTATGAGGGGACTGGACGGCTCGCCGAAGATGAGCAAACGCGAGCCCATGAGCTACTTCACCCTGACTGAGAGACCAGAAACCATCGCGAAGAAGATTTCTAACGCCTTTACTGGTGGAAGACCCACCATAGCGGAGCAGAGGAAACTCGGCGGAATCCCAGAAGCTTGCTGCATCTACGAGATTTGCATGTTCCAGTTCGTAGAAAACGACTCAGACATGATCAAGGTTTACCATGACTGCAAAAGCGGCAAACTCCTATGCGGAGAACACAAAGACCAAGCAACCGAAATCATATTAAACTTTGTGAAAGATCACCAGCGCAAACGACGCCAATACATCGGCAAGGCAAGAGAAATACTGCAGGTCTCGAAGTAACCTTGAAGGATTTTTATCAAAGAACTAATTTACTTTATTAATCTTACACTCTCTAATGAATCGGAGAGATTTCGAAGGGAACAGTAGTGGCTGAGCTTCGAGAGCACGAGCAAAAAACCCTGCTTACCCTACAAAAGTTGGGCGGAAAGGGGCGCATAGAACAGATTGTCGATGTTAGCGGCTTGGCCCATGCAGCAGTCATGCGCGCCGCCTTAACTCTTACAGCGAAGAAATTTACACGAGTTCATGAAAAAACCCAAACAATAATCAAACTGAACCAAGAAGGAAAACACCACGCTGGGAAAGGACTTCCAGAACGACGCTTAATCCATGCCTTAGCCAAGCTTGGCGGAGAAGCCTCCGTAGAAAATGTTGTCCGCGAGGCTGGCTTAGAAGAGAAGTTTTTAACCATAGCTTTAGGGTGGCTTCATCGTAAGGGCTGGGCAACCCTAGAGAAACGCATGCTGAAATTGGTGAAAGAGCCTCCGGCTGGAGCGGACGAGAAACTTCTGTCTTTACTGGATGAAAAAGGAGCATTAGTTGTGGAGGACTTTAGCAAAGAACTGCGAAACGCTGTGTCGGTTTTGAAGGGACGAAAACTCATAGAACTAGACGAAAAAACGTTCAGAGAACTGGAACTAACCGAAACTGGCTGGGAACTGGTTAAACGAGGAATCGAAATCGTTGAAGAAGTTAGCCAACTAACCCCCGACCTAATCCGAACTGGACAATGGCGAAAGACAAAAATCAGGAAATTTGACGTAACGGCGCCGGGTCCAGTCTTCTACCCTGGAAAAATCCATCCCATGCAACAAATCATCCAGAGAGTTAGGGAAATCTTCCTCGAGATGGGCTTCACAGAGATTCGAGGACCAATCGTTGAAACTGCCTTCTGGAACTTCGACGCCTTGTTCCAGCCTCAGGATCATCCAGCCAGAGAGATGATGGACACCTTCTATCTGGCGCAGCCGAGACGAGGGAAGTTGCCCAACAAAAAAGTTGTGAACGCGGTAGCGAAGACGCATGAGAACGGTTGGACAACTGGGTCGAGAGGCTGGCAATACGTTTGGAGCCCAGAAGAGGCGAGGAGACTCATACTGCGAACACACACAACTTCAGTGACGATTCGTTACTTGGCTGAACACAAGGAGCCGCCAGTCAAAGTCTTCTCGGTAGACCGCATCTACCGAAACGAGAAAGTAGATTACAAGCATCTGGCAGAGCTTCACCAGATCGAGGGCATAATAATGGACAAACACGTGACCCTACGAGACCTAATCGGAACGTTGAAGGAGTTCTACCTCAAACTCGGCTTGAAGAAGGTGGAGTTTTGGCCAAGCTACTTCCCCTACACCGAGCCCTCAGCCCAGTCCACGGTTTACGTTCCAGAATTCAAGGTATGGATGGAACTCTGCGGAATGGGCATGTTCCGCCCGGAAGTGTTGGCTCCGCAAGGCATCAAGTATCCAGTTTTGGCGTGGGGAGGAGGCCTCGAACGCCTAATCATGTTGAAACTCGGCGTAGACGACATACGGTATCTGTACAAGAACGATTTAGGCTGGATTAGGAGGACGCCAATATGCCAGTAATCACGCTCGACCGAGAACGGTTCTGCTCGTTTGTTGGCAAAGCCCTCACTGTCGAGGAGATGGCGAAGTGGCTTCCTTGGCTTGGGGTAGACATAGAAGAAACGGGACCAGACTACGTGAAGATCGAGTTTAACCCCAACCGAGTGGACCTCTGTAGTTATGCTGGTGTTGCACGGGCTTTCTGCGGTCTCATGGAATGGAAGACAGGCTTACCCCACTACGATGTAGTTAAAGGAAAAATCGTTCTAAACGTGGACCCAAGCGTGTACGATGTTAGACCATTCGTTTTAGCCGCTGTTGTACGCAACCTAAACCTTAGCGAAGAGTCAGTGCGAGAACTCATGGAGATGCAGGAAGACCTCCACTGGGGCGTGGGCAGAGACCGAAAAAAGGCGTCTATCGGGGTGCACAACTTGGATGCGGTGCAACCGCGGTTCACGTACAAGGCTAGCGACCCAGAAACCGTCAAGTTTGTTCCACTGGATAAAACAGAAGAAATGAGCCTTCAAGACGTTTTGGAGAGGCACGAGAAGGGCGTCGCGTACAGGCATCTCGTAGACTGGGCTCCAAAGTATCCGCTGATAATTGACAAGAATGAAAGCGTGTTGTCTATGCCACCAATAATTAACGGCGAACTCACACGAGTAGATAGTCAGACACGTAACCTCTTCATCGACGTGACTGGAACCGACCTCAACGCGGTTACAAGAAGCCTAAACGTACTGGTTACAGCCTTAGCAGACATGGGCGGCACCGTCGAAAGCGTGACTGTTAGGCGTAGAGACCGCACAGTTGTTTCTCCAGACTTGACGCCTCAACGGATAAGGCTCAGAACCGACTACGCCAACGAGTTATTAGGACTGAAACTATCAGACGTCGAAGTTATACGAACTCTTAGGAAGTGTAGATTAGATGCGAAACAGATAGGCAAAGGGGCTTTGGAGGTTCTGGTTTCTGCCTATCGAATTGACATACTGCACGAGGTTGACTTGGTAGAGGAGGTGGCGATTGGTTACGGCTATTTTAGGCTGAAGCCCACTAAGCCCGCGACCATAACTACGGGCATGCAACACCGTGCAAACGAGATAGCCAACTTTGTCCGACAAGCCATGATTGGGATGAGCTTCACCGAAGCGATGAACTTCATACTCACGAACGAGGTGATTCATTACAAGAACATGAGAAGGAATGCAGGCAAGATGGTTCGGCTTGCGAACCCCGTCTCCGTCGAGTACTCAATTGCTCGGGAGAACTTATTGCCTAGTCTAATGAAAAATCTGGCAGACAACAAGCACGAAAGCTACCCGCAACGAATCTTTGAGGTTTCTGACATGATACTGGTCAACGAGAGGGCGGAAACACGCACTGAAAGAAGACTTCACGTGGCAGGCGTAACGGCCCACCCAAACGCCAACTTCACAGAAACAAAATCCGTCGTGGAAGCCTTACTTGCTAACCTTAACTTGAAAAACTGGAAAATCAAGGCGACGAGGCATCCTAGCTTCTTAGAGGGAAGAGTGGCAACAGTCGAGGTAAAAGGAAAGAAAATCGGCGTCCTAGGAGAAATCCATCCCGCGGTCTTGAACAATTTTGAGTTGGAAAATCCAACTGGCGCCTTCGAAATTGACCTCGAAGAAATGTTGAAGTGAGGCTTAACCGTTCTAGGAAAATTTATCTCCATCGTCTTCTTATCTTCTAGTAGCGATGATATGAGCTGTAGGCTGGAATCCCACCGAATCCCTTGGCAGGGCTCATGCAGACGGACCCAAGAGAGGCAGGTGCTTCACCTACCTATGACAGAGGGTTTACCCAGGCATGAGACACGGTGGGCGCGGGCGCCATTCAGAAATCCCGCGTCAGAGAGAGCCCAACCGAGAGGAGCGTAAGGCTCTAGACTGTGAGGTTGAGTGTTAGTTACGCGGGAAACAACGCCCGCGACAAGAAATTTTAAGTACTTGACATGAATGGGAAATCTGGAAGAGGCTTTCGGGTTTGGACCTTGAAGAAAGGATGCGTCTAGTCACGAGGAATGCAGAAGAAATCGTGACTCCAGCGGAACTGCGTTCTTTACTAGAGACTAAGACCATGCCGAAAGCCTACTGGGGTTTTGAGTCTAGCGGTCTCATGCACGTGGGCATGGGTTTAGTCTGCGGTTCTAAGATTAAGGGCATGATAAACGCTGGTTTCGAGTTCATCCTCTTTCTCGCTGACTGGCACTCTTGGATAAACAACAAGCTTGGCGGAGACATGGAAAACATTCACGTCTGTGGCGAATATTTTAAGCACTGCTTCACTGGGTTAGGGGTTCCGCCAGACCGTGTTGAGTATGTTTGGGCTTCCGACCTGGCTGGAGACATAGGCTACTGGGAGAAGGTTGTGAGAATTGCGAAGGGCTCTTCGCTTCAGAGAATTTGGCGGGCTCTACCCATCATGGGACGAGAAATGAATGTTAAGGACATGGAAACCGCTTGGGTCTACTACCCATGCATGCAGGCGGCGGACATTTTCCACATGGAAGTTGACGTAGCCTGCGCTGGAATGGACCAGAGAAAAGCTCACATGCTGGCCAGAGACTCCGCAGAAAAACTTGGATGGCGAAAACCCGTATGCGTCCACACGCATCTGTTGATGGGGTTGCAGGGACCAGAAAAGATTGAGGGGCAGTTTGACGAGAACGTGGACATAAACCTTCAGATTATTTCGAAAATGTCGAAGAGCATGCCTGGAAGCTGCATATTTGTGCATGACTCGCCGAAGGATATTGAGGCGAAAATAAAAGCGGCTTTTTGTCCGCCTGAACAGACGGAAGGAAACCCAGTATTTGAATTAGCTCAGTATATTGTGTTTGCGGAGAAAGAACGCCTAACCATTCCTCGTCCATCCAAGTACGGAGGACCAGAAACCTTCGAGAGCCTCGAAGAGTTGAAGAAGGCGTATGTTACGGGGAGGCTTCATCCTTTAGATTTGAAGCACGGTGTCGCCGAAACCCTCGCAGAAATTCTGGGCCCAGTCAGAGAGCACTTTCGTAGGCATCCCAAACCCCTAGAAAGAATGATGCAGATCGAAATTACAAGGTAAAGGGCGTTGTCAGAAAGCCTAAAGAGGAAAGTCGAGAAAATTTCTCGGCTTCTGGAAAGACTTGCGACAGAGTCGGCTAAGGGCACGCCTATTGTTGTCGAAGGTCAAAACGATGTCGACGCTCTGCGGGAACTTGATGTTAAAGGAGAGGTTATTGCTGTCAAAAACTCCGGAATGGTTTTTCCAGACGTAGTCAGCCAAGTAGAAAGTCGAGGAAAGAGGGAGGTTATTCTTCTAATGGATTTTGACAGGTATGGAAAAGAATGGACCAAACGCTTAGCTGAGAGTCTTGAGAGGTCAAGGATAAAGCCGAATCTCGTGTTCTGGAACAACTTGCTGGGTCTGGTCGGACGAGACGTTAAAGATGTTGAAGGCTTAGCATCCTACGTAGAAACGTTAAGAAGAAAATGTGGAGGATAGAGTAGTAAAGTATAAGAGAAACCCCGCAAATAACCCTTAAACAATCTCATTTGTGATGAGTTAACGAGGAATAAAATCTTGATTGAGGTGATAGTTAATGGGTTCATCACAAGCAGTTACGGTAAAGTATGTTATACGAGCCAAATTCCAAATAGAGGGCGTGGTTGAAAAATCCGACGTAATCGGAGCCGTCTTCGGACAAACAGAAGGATTATTCGGACCAGAACTCGACCTCCGAGAACTCCAAAAATCAGGAAGAATCGGCAGAATCGAAATAGACCTCGAATCCAAACAAGACAAAACAACAGGCACAATAATCATCCCCACAAGCCTAGACAGAGTGTCAACAGCCATACTCGCCGCCAGCATAGAAAGCATAAACCGCGTAGGACCATGCGCATCAGTAGTCACACTAGAAAAAATCGAAGACATAAGAGACGCAAGACGTAGAGCCATAATAGAAAGAGCAAAAGCAGTACTACACGACTGGACAATCGAAGCCATCCCAGGAACAGAAGAAATCTTCAAAGAAGTCTCAGAAACACTAAGACTAGCAAGAGCCGAAAAATACGGACCAGAAGAGCTAACAGCCGGACCAGACGTCGACACCGCAAAAGAACTAATAATCGTTGAAGGCAGAGCAGACGTCATAAACCTACTACGATGCGGGATACAAAACGTCATCGCCCTCGAAGGCGCCAAAGTTCCAGAAACCATCATAAAACTGTCTAAAGAAAAAGATGCTACAGCATTTCTCGACGGAGACCGCGGAGGAGACCTCTTACTGAAAGAAATTCTGCAAGTGACCAACGTAAAATACATAGCCAGAGCCCCGCCAGGCAAAGAAGTCGAAGAACTAACGCCACAACAAATAACGACTGCCCTTCAACAGAAGGTTCCCATCGAAGAACTAAAAGCCAAAAAAGAAAGACGCAAAATCCTCGTTCCGAAAAAAATCATCGAGACCGCAAAAGAATTGGAGGGGACTCTAGAGGCTGTCTTACTCAACGAAAAAATGAAACAAATCGAACGAATGCCCGTAAGCGAACTCGCAGAAAAACTTCAAGAAGAAAAAGACGTGGACACCGTGGTCTTTGACGGAGTCATAACCCAGAGACTAGTAGACATTGCAGGCGAAAAAAACATCAAATACCTTGTGGCTGCCCGCATCTCAGATGTAGTCAAGCCACCTCTACGCACACGGTTATTAACATTCGCAGAGATTCAGAGCTAGCCTTTCATAAATTCGGAGAGAGTTTTCGGCGCTTTAGAGAGTAACAGTTCTTCTTCGCCAATGTTGAAAACGGCTAAAATCCGTGAAGCTGCTGGCACAACTTGGTTCGTCACGTAATACTCAGTATCTATTTCATCGTAGGAAGCGAGGACGTAGGGCTTCGCCTTCTCGTAGAGTCGACCAGAACCAGTGACAATTACATAACCGATTTTGTCACCCAGCGAGAGTTCCCAGCCCTCCTTCATCAGTATTTTGGCCGCTTCAACATGCGGAGCCTTAACCTCATATTCTTCGGCTGGTTTGGTTAGGGTTTTCCAGATGATGAGGTCTCGGTATGGCACCTTCTTCTGTCGCAAATCAGAAACACATTGGCGTATGAACTCCGCCGCCTTCTTTGGCGCCTTCTCCTTCAGAATTATTTCTAACACTCTTTCCTGAACATTTTTGGCTACGGGTGCCCAGTCTCCTCGTACTACTTCTAAGCCGACAATGTCTAGTCGTCCGTCGGGTAGGAGCCCGCAGTACCGTTTTTTGGCTTCAGTGAATAAGATGCGAACGTATATTTTGTCTGGCTTTATTTCCAGCCCCAGTATCTCGCTGATTTCTTTGGAGACTTTCTCGGTTTTTTCTGGGTCATGTTTTATGAAGATGCTGTCTGTGTCGCCATATACAACTTCTAATCTGACTTTTTTGGCTAGTTCTATGGTGTTCATGATGACGTGTCTTCCCCAAGCAGTTGCCGCCTCCGCAACTGGCTTAATGTACCAGCGTGCGCCTATCCAGCCTGTATAGCCGTAAGAAGCATTTGTAATTACTTTCACAGCCTTTTGGCGGGCGTCGAGAACTCGGTATTCTGCGCTTTTTGGGCCAAGTTTCTTCAGTTTAAGTCGAATCTCGTCTCGGACGGTTATGAGTCGTGAAAGCACCTCCTTGTAGAAGCCGGGCGGCTCCTTGCGAAACTTGTGCTTCACTTCTGGAGCCACGTTCACTCCGCATGATGGTTCAGGTTCTGTTGGCGGAACGTAGGTGTCTGGTGAAAGGTTTTGAGTAATCATGATGTTCGGGTACATAGCCTTGAAGTCTAAGACAGCGATGTTTTCGTGAACTCCGGGCTTTGGTTCAAGAACTACGGCTCCAACGTATGGGATATAGGGACGTTCAACCCTTTTCGGAACGAGTTCGCCGATTCTGTAAGCCTCTCGAATCAGGAACCACTCGACTCTAAAGCCTACTGCGGCAGTTCCAACATGGTCTATGGGTAGGCCGACAAGGTTAGATAACTGCATGGCGAAGTCAAGCATGGCTTCGGCTACGCCCATTACGCTTTGAGTGTTTTCTTTGGAAAACTTCAGCAATACGGGGCGCTTTTGTGGGTTTTCCCAGTAGGCTGGTATGTCCACGTCTTCGATGAGCGTTCGTTTTTCAAGCTTCATAACTTCCAAGAAGTCGGCTACGTTTTCTAGGGTCTTTATCTTCACCTCGGGGAGTTCGTCGGCGAAGTCGAAAAAGTCGATGTTTGCTCGGCCAGTGATGGATACGTGGCCAAACACGCTCGTGTGGGGTTCTGTGTTTGCGCGGTCCGCGAAGAGGTTGATGCCTAGTTTTTTGGAGCGAGCCAATAGGTATGGCCAGTCCTGCCTGTTCGTTCCGTAGCCAACGATGAGGTCTGGGTCAAAGTCTTTGACGTATTTTATGAACGATTCGAGGATTGGTTTGTCGTCGGAGTTTTTGGCTAAGAACTGTTTTTCATCTCCAGCATTTGTGGCTACTGAGATGACTGCAACAGGGTTTTTGTCTGGCTTTGGCGCGCCTTTTTGACTGTAGCAAACTGTGGAGAAGCCTAAGATTCTCAGTTTGGGGATTTCAGTTCTTTCAACAGTTCTGGGAAATGACTTTGCTAAGTATACTTTGTCAACTTGAATTTTGAGCTTGTTTTCTGTTTCTTCGATTTCTGCCTCATGCCATCCGCAGGGAGTTACGTTGTTGTCTATGAGATAACGCATTGAGTAACGAATGTCGTCTTCGAGGCTCTTCTTCACGCCCTCAATTTTCTCGAGACCCTTGGCACACTTCTGTATGAGGTCGGGGTCTTGACAAAACACCTTAACTGCCTTCACTGGCTTCCCGAAATATTTTCTGTCTACGAGCTCTAGTTTAACGATGAGGGGAAAATCAGCCTTACTGGACTGAATCCTCTTCATTACGGTTTGAGGAGTCTCTGTTTCTTCTACCACGAGGTAAAAGTAGGGCAAAAAGTTTCTGTCGATGATGAGCACGCGTTTTCCTTCGTTGTCTATGCCCCAAATCCACATCTCTGGATGATGGTCTTTAACTTCGTAGTTAACGTCTAAAACCCAGAAGGTTTTCTTCGTCCTCGATGCCTCCCAAAAAAATAAGGTGCCAATACGTTTTTAACGGTTTTCGGTAATGACTCTTTGTTGTGTGAATACAGCCTGAACGGAAGCAGACTCGTTGAAAATCTTGGAGATGAACCTTAAAAAGGGCATCGTGAAGGTTTTGCCCCAAAGCCTAGACGATCTTTGGCATTTATACAATGTCATCCGCGAGGATAACGAAGTATACGCGCAAACCACCCGAGAGGTAAGGGTTGACGAGTTTTACGCCCGTCCAAAACGGGGCAGAAGAGTCTCCGTGTTTCTGGGCTTAAGGGTTGAGAAAGTGCTCTGGGATAGGACACTGAATCGACTGAGGATACATGGGATAGTGTGTAAGGCGCCTGAAGACATAAACGTGACAGGGTCACATCACACAATCAACCTAACCGTGAACAAACCCATAACAGTCGTGAAGTCTGAATGGTTGAAGCATGATGTTGATCGGCTGGAAAGAGCCAGCAGGATGAAAGCCGCGCCCCTAATCGTGCTATCCATTGATGATGAACAATACTGCGTGGCTGTTTTGAGACAGTACGGCGTAGACATCAAAGTAGAACAAAAAACGAGGCTTCCTGGAAAACTGGAACCAGAAAAGAGGACGCAAGCGTTTAAGGAATTCTTTAAGACTGCTCTAAAATTCTTGAAAGAGGAATGGACAGCAACCCACAGTCCCATAGTTGTGATTGGTCCAGGATTCGTGAAGAATGAGTTCGCAAACTTCGTGAAGGACTCGGCTTCAGACGTTGCGGAGGCTGTTGTCGACGTGAAAGGCGTCAACAGTGCAGGAGCTTCGGGAATTTATGAAGCATTACGTTCAGGTGTTTTTACTCGAGCGTTAAAGCATGTGCGAGTGGCAGAAGAAGCAACGGCGGTGGAAGAGACGCTTGAAAGGCTTGGCAAGGGAAGACTAGACGTAACCTACGGGTTCGCTGAAGTGGGAAAAGCCAGCGGATATGGCGCTGTTGAAAAACTTCTCTTGGCTGACTCCACGCTGAGGGAGGCACCAGACGAAAAGAGGCTCGTCTTGGAAAGGGTGATGAAGGAAGTTGAACAGAAGGGCGGAGAAGTCATCATAATCAGCACAGAACATGAGGCGGGAGCCAAACTTCTCGCACTCGGCGGCATCGCCGCCCTTCTACGTTTCTCGTTGGGTTGATTGGCCAATCACTTCCCGTAGAGTTTGAGGCGTCTGCGAACTGCTGGATTCTGGTCTGCGAGTTTTTTCAGAGTCATTTCAAATGTTTCGTCGGGTGTCAGTTCCCTTTCTATGAAGACTCCAGTTCTGCCAACTTCGTCTCGGCGTAGCAAGGCGTGGACACGGTCTAACACGGTTTCTAGAGACACGCCTAACAGGCTGGCAA
>CAZUFG010000024.1:0-12600 GCA_964618655.1 uncultured Candidatus Bathyarchaeia archaeon
CACACATTGACTTGATAATTGGCGACAAGAGAGGGCCTGTAGGAGAAGCCTTTGCCAATGGTTTGTCGAATTTGTCGGCGGGACACACTCCTGTTCTCGCAGTCATTCGACCAAACCTTCCCCCTAAGCCGCATACACTGCTAGTTCCAAAGGTTACGATTCAAAATCTTGAGGATGCCGGAAAGATTTTTGGTCCAGCTCAGGCAGCCGTGGCAAAGGCAGTCGCTGACTCCGTTGAGGAGGGACTTATACCAGAGGATAAACTTGACGACTGGGTGATCATCTGCAGTGCTTTTGTGCACCCGGAGTCGAAGGACTTTAGAAAAATCTACCACTACAATTACGGAGCCATGAAACTAGCGTTAAAGCGGGCGTTACTCAAGTATCCGCCATTGAAGAAAATCATGTTTGACAAAGACAGGGCGAAACATCCAGTGATGGGATTCAGGGTGCCAAGACTGTGGAGACCACCATACCTGCAAATAGCGTTTGACATCCCAAGCATAGAAGCCACAAAGAGAGTCGTAGCTGAGATACCTGAAAGCGACAGAATCATCCTAGAAGTTGGCACGCCCCTGCTTAAGAAATACGGAACCACAGTGATTCGCAGTTTCAGAGAACTAGCCCGCGACGTATTCATTGTGGCGGATCTCAAAACTTTGGATGTCGGAAAAGTAGAAGTTGACCTCGCGTTTGACGAGACAGCCGACGCAGTGGTAGTCTCAGGACTGGCGGTTAAAGATACCCTCGACAAATTCATTTACGAGGCACAGAGACTGGGAATTTATGCAACAGTTGACTTAATGAACGTGGCTGACCCTATTGGAAAACTTAAGTCACTTGAAGAGTTTCCTGACATCGTGATCTTGCATCGAGGCATCGACGAGGAACTGACTGGGAAAACCCACTGGGAACTAATAAAGGAAATGCGACAAGTCTTTAAAGATAAGAGGTTCTTAGTTGCGGTTGCTGGCGGAATGACTCCTGAAACAACGCCCGAAGCCCTAGCGAAAGGCGCAGACATCATCGTAGTCGGAAGATACATAACTCAATCCAAAGACGTGAGGCGTTCAGTTAGAGACTTCCTCGAATGCACCGCTGAAATGAGGGTAGACATAGACCTGTTCAGGGAGCATGTGGAATAAGTAACTTCCACATACTCCTCTTTATTACGACTGCGCAAAGTAGGAGGCCAAGCTAAACTTCAAAGGTCTCAACTCCGTTAGAGTTAAAGCTAAGTCTAGAATTCTCAAGTAGACGGAGTCACGTTAAGGAGGAACAAAAGCCATGAAAAAAGTGTTCGTGGCTGTCTTCATTTTCATCATTTTACTTGCGGCGATGCTTCAAAGTAATCCCACAGTAGAAGGCGACAAAGATGACATAAGCTTCATAATCCAGATGAGTGGCACTCTCTCTAACAATGGAACAAAAACATGGGACCTCATTGAAGAGGACCGAACATTTAACCTTTTCATGAACAACACATGGCAAACAGTCATGCTGATAAACCATTCATACCCTCTAGAAACAAATAAAAGTGACGGAGATGGAAACCCAATCGCCGTTTTGCAGTTTCCAAAGTCAGAACTTCAACCAGGCGAAAACATCAGCTATACCATATCATGTCGTGCTATTTGGAAGCCCCGCTTAATTCCAAGCATAAGTGAGGTGCTGTCAGAAACCCTAAATGAAATACCGCAAAACTTGACTGAAGAATATTGTCAAGAAGAAGGTCCTTGGCTACTTAGTGATACAGAGCTTCGAAACTTGACTCAAAATGTGGCACAGAACGAAACGAACGTTCTTGCGGCTGTCAATAAATTTGTCGTGTGGATTTGGCAAAACATTCAGGCTCCACACACGCCAGTTTTGCATGAAGTTCCCCTTTACCCAAATGAAACTTTCAAGTATAAAGAAGGAGACTGCGACGATCAAGCGGTTCTACTGATCACGCTTTGCCGCATTTATGGGATTCCTTCATATCTTCAGACGGGTTGCATGTACATGCCAGAACTGGGAAGCTTCACGGAAACGCTTTGGGATGGTCATGCAACAGTCGTCTCGAAGAGGATTGGTTGGCATGGCTGGGCAATAGTTTACGTGCCGCCGTGGGGTTGGCTTCCCTTCGACCTCACCTATGCGATTGGAGGAAAAGGCAACCCTCTCAACGCAATAAAAACATCTGCAGTGGTTATGCGGAAGACGATTCAATGGATGAACGTTAGCCAAACCGACTATGTGGCCTCAGCACGGAAACAAAGAGAATTCGTGAAAAGCAATAATCTCTACATTTATGAGGAAGATGAAATAACTCAAGAAACCCCTACAGAAGATTTCTGGAACGAACAGCTTCCATGGATTTTTATTGCAACGCTGACAGCCACGGTCATCATTTTGGGAGTTGTCGCTTGGAAAGCGCAAAAAAAGAGGCTGAAACGGGTCAGCCAGCCCGTAGATTTAGGTAGTCAACAATCACCTTTGCATAAACTTCCGTCATCTTTACAACATCATTGATGTAAACAAATTCGTTGTAGGCATGAGCTACCTCAGTATAGCCAGGACCAAACGCAACTGTCGGGACACCCAACATTTCTCTAAACCTGTGGGCGTCGCTGGTTGCAGCCATAAAAGTAGCAGGCACTCTATAGCCGAACACTTCTCGACCCTCCTCTTGTATAGTCTTAATTAACGGATCATTAGCCGGCGTGTATGAGGGCATCTCGCGGTTTACGACTTGGCATTCAAAGCTTTCGGGAAGAAGAGCCCGAACAAATTCTTCAACACTATCTGGGTTGCCGCCTACAGGAACCCGTATATCAAACTCGGCTTTACATTTCTCCGGCACAACATTAACCTTAGTCCCGCCAGTCAGCATCCCCAAATTAACTGTATAATGGTCAAGTGTTCTGGTGAGGCTTTTACCAGAGATTCCATGTTCTTTAGCAACTCCTGCCAGCATGGCTTTTCCGTCTCGAATCAGCGTCTTAGTGTCGTCTGGAACCTTTACTGCAGATTCTTCCAGCATCCTTAATTTAGGCAGAAAATCCGTTAGCCTTAGAATCGCGTTCTCGCCCAGCATCGGAGTGCTCCCATGAGAAGGCTTCCCAAACGCAGTGATTTTCAACCAGCAAACTCCACGCTCCCCAGCAACAATCGTGTAACCACCTTTAAGGTAGCCAGTCGGTTCCGTGATTAAGCAAGCGTCTCCAAACAATTTTCGGTTTTCTAGAAGCCAAGGCGCACCAGCTAGTCCCATGGCTTCTTCGTCGCAAACACCTGCAAAGACCACTTTTCCAGAAAAATCATTCTCAAAATCTTTTAGAATGGCAGCAGCCATTAACATGGCTGCTATGCCGCCTTTCATGTCGGTTGCCCCACGGCCAAGAATCTTTCCTTCACGTATTTCTCCGCTATAGGGATGAGCAATCCATTGTTCAGGGTTGCCTGCCGGAACAACGTCGATGTGCCCACATAAAATCAGTGTCCGCGTTCCTTTCCCAACCGTGGCGAGAACATTTGCATGTCCCTTAACTGGTTCAAATCTTTCATGTAGCACTCCCTCATCTTCGAGAAAATGCTCAACTACATTGGCCACTTCAGAAACGTTGCCTGGCGGGTTCTCGCCTCCAGCTTGAACGAGCTTACAACACAGTTTTGTTAGTTCCTGCTCGCGATCTTTGACACGTTTGGTGATTAATGACCTCAGATTCCTCAATTCTTACACCTCGATGAAACTTGGCTTGTTTTATTACATGACCAGCAATCCTTAATAAATGGATAGTTCCCTTCACTTAACGTTACATGAGATAGCCAACGGAAAAGGAGAGTAAACATAAACACATGGCAAAATTCAAAATAATAGTTTCTGATCCCGAAGTAGGGAAGTCCCGCGTTGTCGAGGCAGAAGGAACTCGCGCTGTTCCTTTAATTGGAAAAAAACTTGGCGAAGTGATTGATGGGTCTGTGGTTGGGACGCCTGGCGTTAAAGTTCAGATAACTGGCGGATCCGACAAAGACGGTTTTCCAATGAGACCCAACATTCATGGAGGAGTTCGAGCCAACGTCATCCTCAGCGAGGGCGTAGGTTTCCAGCCTTCTCAAAAGGGGGAAAGGCAGAGAAAAACTCTTCGAGGAAACGTTATCACTGAAGAGATTGTCCAAATAAACATGAAAATTGTTGAAAAGCCAAAAAAGGCTGAAAAAGAAGAAAAGGTAGAGGCGGAAAAAGAGAAGAAAGTGATAAAAAGGAAAGCGTTAGCAGAAGGGAAGAAGAAAGGAGAAAGTGAACCGACTGAAGAAACTGCCCAAACAGCCTGAAGTCAATATCGGAACCATCGGCCATGTGGACCACGGAAAAACCACGTTAGTAGAGGCCCTTACTGGTGTTTGGGCAGCCAAGCATAGTGAAGAACTGAGACGAGGCATCACCATTAAGCTTGGATATGCGGACGCCCCCATTTATAAATGTCCAAAATGCGAAGCTCCTCAAGCTTATTCTACTGAGCTTAAATGTCCTCACTGTGGTTCCCAAACCGAATTCCTTCGGGCGATCAGTTTTGTTGATGCGCCCGGCCATGAGGCGCTTATGGCCACGATGCTTTCTGGAGCAGCCGTTATGGACGGAGCCATCTTAGTCATGGCAGCCGATGAGCCTTGTCCGCAACCTCAGACTCGGGAACATCTTGCCGCCATCGAAATAGTTGGAATAAAAAATCTTGTAATTGTTCAAAACAAAATTGATGTGGTCGACGAAAACCGGGCGCTGGAAAGTTATCAGGAAATAACGAGGTTTATAAAAGGATCAGTGGCTGAGAATGCGCCCATCATTCCAGTTTCTGCCCAACACTCTGCAAACATTGACACCCTAATCCAAACCTTAGAAGAGCGGGTTCCAACCCCTAGTCGGAATCCTGCAAAACCTCCCAGAATGTACGTTGTGCGGTCTTTTGACGTAAACAAGCCAGGAACCCCCGCAGAAAAGCTGGTTGGCGGGGTCATTGGCGGCACCATTCTCCAAGGAAAACATAAAGTCGGAGACGAAATTGAGATTCGCCCCGGAATACGTGTCGAGAAGGAAGGAAAAACTGTTTATGAGTCCCTTTTCAGCGAAGTTGTCAGCCTGTACGCGGGCGGAAGAGAGGTTAAGGAGGCTCAATGTGGAGGCCTTGTAGGCGTCGGAACCCTTCTGGACCCGTCTCTCACTAAGGCAGATGGTCTAATCGGAAACTTGGCAGGCAAGCCCGAAACGCTTCCGCCAACCCGGTCCGATCTGTCGTTGGAGGCTCATTTTTTTGAACGTGCAGTCGGAACTAAGGAATTGTTGGAAATTGAAAAGGTGCATGTGGGCGAACATCTTCTACTAGATGTTGGAACCGCAATAACTGTGGGAAATGTTGTCTCTACGAAAGAGGATGTTGCCACACTACAGTTGGGGCGCCCAGTTTGCGCTGAGGAAAGTTCTAAAGCAGCTATAAGCAGAAAGATCGCTGGAAGATGGCGTCTCATCGGCTACGGAATAATCGGATAGTCTTATCCTTGTCTTTCAGCAATTGCTAAATAAGAGTAAAAATCCATCATAGCTTTAGCAAACTGGATAGGCAACAGCTCAGTCAGGTGAGGAAGTTGAAAATGAAAAAAATAATTTTTCCTCTACTTGTCTTAGTCACTTTTCTTTTAATCTCAAATGTGGCTTATACACAGGACCAATTTAAGTTTGCATCATCACCCTACCAATCTACGAACGACCCAGAATGGAGTGTTTATGATATAGTAAGGCCATCCTTAGACGAGGTTGAGTGGATAGAGGAAGGAGGGACCAATGAAACATTCGAGGGAATATTGAACGGTACATGGTATGAATTTCACATCCGCCAAACTTTCATCAACTCAAACGATATCTTCGTTACATTCTACGGATCCTTTAATTGGTCGCTTTTGAACTCTGTGTTTGCCTCTCCTTTTGTATCGTTTGCGGATTTCATAAAGAATATAACCATTAATCCAAGCTGGTGGCTTGGTTATCAGTGGTATGGAGTTCCATCGAATAGAACTGTGGTGAGTTACTGGTTTGATGAGACAAATTCTACAGCACGATTATACGTATCCTTCCATATCACTTACCTAGCGGAATACATTGTGGGTGGGCAAGGACTCATAGGGGGCTGGCTTACAGGATTCGACTTGATGTCTAATATTTCTATCGGAACCTTAAAGGCTTGGAAATATTATATGGACTCCACAATAAAGGGAATCTATTACTACATCTACTTCAAAGCCCCAGCAAATGTTCTTTCTCAACATAAAGACACGTCTACATTAACACTCGACGTTTATTCCGCCTATTGGGGTCAGAAGATTGAGAATGTTTCACGAGTTATCGAGATCAACATGCCGCCAAACACTGAAATTCAAAGTATGACCCCCTCAAATTTGGCTTTTTCAGAAGAGAACACCGCTAAATTTGTTATAAGTGAGGATGATGAATACCCAGTATCATTTATTGTCGTAAGTGGCCCTCCAACAAAATCCCTTGGGCAGGTTGTTTGGGAAGCTTTAGCTCGCTGGGTGCTTGAGCCTTCGATATGGGTCGCTTTTGCAACATTGTTAGTACTCGTCTTCACAGGACTTCGAGGCAAGCAGGTATGGAGTCGACATAAGACGTATTATCGTTTGTACAGAGCCATGGTAAACATACACGATTCATACTCTACAAATTTTCCGAGGTTTCGTCAAGAGATCGATAACTTGTCAAGGTCAGTCACGAGGCTTTTTATTGAAGGCAAGATCACTGATGATCAGTTCGATAAACTCTTAAAGCGGCGTGATGATCTTATAGAAAGAGTCGCAAAAATACAGCCTCCACCACCCCCATGACTGGAGGACTAGTTGAATTTTGCCTCAAAAACCGGAAAAGGAAACGTTAAGAGTAATTTTAGATTCAAACTTTCTCTTTGTTCCTTCACAGTTTCGGGTGGACATTTTCGAAGGACTGTCGAACCTTTTGGGTCGACGGTTTGTTCCAGTTCTTCTCTCTTCAACGTACGAAGAGCTTCGAAGAATGACAAAGCTTAACTCTCCCAAGATGCGTCAACAGGCATTGTTGGCAATTAGGCTTGCGGAAAAATGCCAATTGTTTCCTGGGAAACAAGGCGTAGAGGAAACGCCTGACGACGTGATTGTTCGAGTGGCAAAGGAGTGGCGGTGCCCAGTTGCAACAAACGATAGAGTGCTCAAGAAAAGGTTAAGGGATATAAGTGTGCCCGTGATTTATCTGAGGCAAAAAACTCGTTTAGCGATAGAGGGCCCCATGCCTTGACAAACGCATCTCACAAACTATATAAGCGTTAAAGAATTCAGACTTAGGGAGCACTTATGTTCAAGCTTGTAACAGTTGAGGACACCATTCGCATACCTCCAGAAAAGTTCGGCGAACCCATTGAAACCGTAGGCCATGAACAACTAAAAATAAAGTACGAAGGCATGATTGACGAAGAATTAGGCTACGTCGTAGCCGTCACCAACATCGAAGTCAACCCAGTAGGAAAGATTATTCCAAGCGACGGAGCAACCTACCACAAAGTCACGTTTTCCCTCCTAACTTTCTACCCAAAAATCCAGGAAGTGATCGAGGGCGAGGTGGTTGAAATAGCAGATTTCGGAGCCTTCGTCCGAGTTGGACCCATCGACGCATTGCTTCACGTATCCCAGCTCTTGGACGACTTCATTTCCTACGATGAAAGACAAGGAGTCCTAATGGGAAAAGAAACAAGAAGAAAACTCGCGACAGGAGATCACGTGCGAGTTCGAGTAACCGCCGTATCGCTTGGACGTGGCGGAAGCTCAGGAAAAATTGGAGTAACAGCAAGACAACCTTTCTTGGGAAAGATTGAATGGATTGAGGAAAGCCTGAAGAAAACTGAGGAAGCAGAGGCTGTGAAGGAGAAGACGCCTCCTAAACCTTCTGGGAGTCCACAACCTTGAGTGAAAAAGCCTGCAGAGAATGTCGCGTACTATCACACGGGTCTGTTTGCCCACGCTGCAAGGCAACAGGCCTCAGTGACGACTTCGCAGGCTTAGTCATCATTTTTGATGCTGAAGGCTCAGCTATAGCTCGGGCAATGAAACTGAAAGAGGAAGGACGCTACGCCCTTCGTGTTAGGTGATTAAAATACGTGGTCTCACACCTGCATTGCGTAAGGAGTTGAGGCGTCCGCTAGGACTGCTAATCCGTGGCTCATTTGACGAGACGATGAAAAAACTGAAAAGACTAGTCAGTAAGGAAAAGCCGCCGTGGATAATTTCAGTGGGCGACGTCGTTTCTGAAAACATGATTAAACATGGGATTCACCCCCACGTCTGGGTTGTTGACCATAAAGTTATGCGTAAATTTGTTACACCCCTCTTCATAGAGGGAGAACAAGTATTACACGTGAAAAACCCTTCAGGAGCCTTAACTGAAGATGCATGGTTTGTTATGCGTGAAGCATTGAAGACTAGGCGACGAACGAAAATTTTGGTGGACGGAGAAGAAGACCTTTTCACTATGGTAGCAGTCTTATGCGCACCCCAGAATTCCTTAGTGGTTTACGGGCAACCCGAAGAAGGAATAGTCGTGGTTAAGGTTACTGAAGAGAAAAGGGAGAAGGTGCGCCTAGTGGTTGAGGCAATGAATCCCCCCTACGAAAAGCTAAAGTAAAAGAGGCGCACCAAAATCACCAATCCAACGGATGTATGCTCATGAAAGTCAAAATAAGTTCCCAACAATACAATCCGCTATTAAAAAGAAAAGAAATAATGTTCGAGGTTAGGCATGAAGAAACGAAGGGAACTCCTCCCCGCTTTGAGGTGAGAAAAGAACTCGCAGCCCTTCTGAAAACAGATTACGAAACGGTTTATGTTAAGAGGCTGGAGACAAAAACTGGAACAATGACCGCTGTTGGCGAGGCTAACGCCTATGACTCCGTCGACCAAGCCAAAATCTTAGAGCCTGAATACATCATTGCCAGAAACGCACCCCCAGGAAAGCCTGAAGAAAAGAAAGAAGAGAAAATGGAAGAGGCCAAAGAAACGAAAGAGCTGAAGGAAAAGAAAGAAGCTAAGAAAGAGGAAGAAGAAAAGGAGGAGTAGCTAAATGGCCGAAGAAGAAGTCGAAAAACCGGAGAAGCCTGAAGAGAAAAAAACGGAGAAAAAGAAGAAGAAACGGAAGGGAGCTTTCTCTTACTTCAGCATTAAGGAGAAGAAGTTGACGAGGGTGTTGCCCTTCTGTGAACGGTGTGGTCCTGGCTACTTCATGGCTGATCATGGCAACCGCTACACTTGCGGTCACTGCGGATACACAAGATATAAGCCTACTGAAACAAGCCAATAGCTTATGCTTAAATCTTGAGAGATGCATACCTTTCAGTAATAATGAGGCAAACAGAATGATCCAAGTACATGTTTCCATACACAACCTTTCAGCCGAACGTTTTTGGGAAGCTGACAAGCCTCTGCCTCCCGTTCAAATCTCCACAAATCTCAACCTTGTAGGGATAAATAAGAGAGGCGAAGACATGCTTGAGGTTCCGTTTGTTTTCACAATAAACTACACGCCTACCGTAGCCCAGATCAGCGTAAAGGGAAAAGCCCATGTAAAAGGTCCAGAAGATGAACTTAAAAAGATTCACGACGCCTACACGGAGAAAAAGCCTCCGCCGCCGATGATTGTACAATCCATCTCTAACGTTGCATTTATAGAATCAATTCTTATTACCAGAACATTAAACATCCCACCGCCAATTCCTCTTCCCCAAATTCCCCCGGTGAAGGAAGGGAAGCCGCCAGAACCGACCTATCGGGCATAAGATGATGAAATTGAAATTTCTTGATTGATAAAAGCGTTTTTGACGGAGACAGCTACGAAAGTTTCAGTTACGCTATTTTAAGGGAACATACATTGAGGATCTAGACGCGCCAATGCCTGGCGACCCATGCTTGACCGGTCTGTTGGTTATGGCAAACTCGCCGATATAGTGGCCTATCATTTCAGGCGTTATCTCAACAGCCGTAAATTCTTTCCCATTATGAACCAACACGGCAACGCCTACCATTTCCGGAAGAATAACCATGTCTCGGGCATGAGTCTTAATAACCGCCTTCTGCCCTTCCTTCCCGGCTTCCTTAATTTTTCGGATATTCTCAAGCAGTTTCCTTTGTTCTGCTGTTAGTCCTCGCTGGAGACTTCTGCGTTGCCGAGATGGAAGTAAGGGAATAAACTCATCCATCGACATGGTTTGCAGTTCCTCAAGCGAATGACCACGATAGGCAAACTCTCGCGGCATCTCAGTTAGTCCTCACATGATTTTGCTTGTCCAATTTATTAAACCTTATCAATATGTCTTATTCCTTCCTTCTTTTTCGTTTTCGACTTGGGCCTCTTGCCGCGATTAAGCCCACTTTCTTGCCAGGTGGAGCGCCACGTGCAACCGTTGTGACCTTGCGTCCACTTCGCTTGCTGCTTCCATACGGATGAGCCGCAGCAACCATAGCAATGCCACGTGTACGCGGGTATTTGCGACCTCTTGCCCGCATCAAATGAAACATGTCGCCAGCCTTCAAGAATGGTTTTTCAACACGACCAGCCCCGGAGACAATCCCAATAGTTGCCCTGCAGAGGTCATTTATGTATCGGGTCTTTCCTGACGGAAGTTTTACCATAGTTCCTTCGGGCGTGTGCGCCACCACCGTCACGTAAGAACCGGAAGAGCGAGCAATTTTGCCTCCATCACCTGGTGAAAGCTCAATGTTACACACCATGGTGCCTTCGGGGATTTTTCCTAACGGAAGCACATTTCCGATGCTTATTGAGGCGTTGCCACCAATCTGCATAGATTGACCCTTGTAAACTCCTTCTGGAACAACCGAATAGTAGGTTTCGCCAGTTTCAAGCCTAATCGAAGCCAATGGGGAGCCCCTTCCAGGCTCGTGAAGAATTTCCACAACTTGACTTTGAATAAGTCCTTCTCGTTCCGTTTTTGACGTGGGCGGATACTGGACTGGAGCCACCCTCTTATGGGTGGATGCCCTAAAAGTTGATGAGCCTGCGCCACGCCTCTGAACGCGGATTCGCTTGCCCAAGATTTTGCATCCTCCTATAGAATGCCCAATTTGATGGCTACGTCCACTGCCCTATAGTCTGGATGAAGCTTCACGAAGGCCTTTTTTTCGCCTTTAGACGTGATTACCACGCTGACTTTCTGGACTTCTACTTCGTAAAGTTCTTCAACTGCGCGTTTGATATCATTTTTCGTAGCCATCACATTAACCATAAAAACCAGCTTGTTCTCGGCTTCAAGTATGCGACTCGTAACTTCAGTCATAACTGGATACAATACAATTTTGTAAGGGTCCAAGCCTATCTTCCTCCAACCAAGATGTCTAACTTTTCAATGGCAGAACTTGTCCAAATGGTGAACCTCCCAGGATGAGTTCCAGGCGCTAGAAGCTCGACGTTTAAGTTGTTCATAGTGACCGTGTCTACACCCGGAATGTTGCGGGTTGCCTCAACAATGCCCTCGTTTTCGTTTATTATAAGTAATGGACCCACAGCGTGTTTCATCTTTCGGCCACGTCCCTTACCTTTCCCAGCCCGAACCTTTTGACTTTCCTTCACTCTATAGATGTCGGGCCAAATCCCCAAGTGCACGAAAGCCTCCATAACTTCTTGAGTCTTCTTTAGGCGCTGAATGTCATCCGAGACCACGAGAGGAAAATCGGGGACTTCTTCTACAGCGTGTCCACGAGAGGCCACAGTTTCTTTAGATGCGGTGGCGGCTATGGCAGAACGCAGGGCCAGTTTCAGCTCCCTTCGTGGAATTTCCTTCCTAATTTTCTTCTCAACTACGGGAGGATGAGCAGCTCGACCACCTACAGTGCTGGGGGCAAGCGTGGCCTGTTGACCGCTTTTTAATCGTGGGACTCGTGAGACTCCAAAGCCTGCTCCTCTAGACTCGGCTGTTGTTCGCTTACCGGCGAAAATGTCTCGACCTTGAGACTGAAAACGATGAGACTGAATGGCGACTACGGCTCTTTTTATGACATCTGGCCTTATAGAGGTTTTGAAGACGGATGGAAGAGTAACCTTACCAGTTGCCTTTCCTCTTAGGTCAAAAACTTTTGCGGTGACTTTACCCATTTTTATTCCTGCCTATCTGCCTTGCGGTGATTCTAGAGAAATATGAGTGATTTTAGGAGGGGCTTCAGCAATTTTTTTTGGGGGTCTGGCTGGATATCGGAAACGTATGAGACGCTTGGTAGGTCCGGGTAAGCTTCCTTGTAACAAGATATATGTTCCTCGAACTGGGCCATATCGTATGAATCCCCCTTTTGGAGAGACTTCGTTTCCGTCTGTGCCGATTTTAAGTATGCGCTTGTTATATTCGACCCTTTGGAAGTAGCCCATTTGACCTGCTCTGGGAACGCTGTACAAAACGTGAGGTGGATGCCAAGGTCCGAGGACAGCGATGTCTCGCTTCTTCTTTCGGGACTTACGTTGCAGAATTCTCACCCCCCAACGTTTCACGGTTCCCTGAACGCCTTTCCCCTTGGTTACGGAGACTACGT
>CAZUFG010000025.1:0-12401 GCA_964618655.1 uncultured Candidatus Bathyarchaeia archaeon
ACTTACCTTCGACAAGAAAAAGGGGAAAGTGAAAAAGAGCGAAAACAACGAATTGAAAAACTTAAGGAAAAAATCGCTAACTTAACGAAAGAATTGTCGGGAGAGGAGAAAGACAGTGAACGTTTTACCGAAATTGAGACAGAAATCGAAAATTATCAGGCTGAATTGGAAAGTCTCGAGCTGAGAGTTGGACATTTAACAGCGAAAGGCGCTGTAGGGAAACCTGTTATTTCTCTTCTCTTTGCTTTGTTGATGGCAGGTATAGGCATACACTTTTATTATGAGAGGATTGAGGGATACGTAATTCTTTTCATTTTCTTTTCCATTCTCTCTTTTGCTCTAGCACTCTTCAATCTCTACAAGACACTCTCGGCAGTTGAGATTGCAGCGCTTAGACCAGCACGAACTGTTGAGTTTGAAGTTTGTTATGGGTCATGTAGGAAGAGTGAAGAAGTCAAGCTGGGAAAAGAAATAGAGCTACTTATAGGCGCAGGCCCAAAGGAAGAAAATGTAGAAAATCTTGTTGTCATAATTTATGTTCCTCCCGAAATAGAAGTGAAATCCATACCTCCAGAAGCACGCTCAACTTTGCAGCCTGCAGGATATGAGTATCCTGACCATAATATGATTAGCTTTCAAATGGATTTCGCCCCTAGAGATATAATTGAAACAATTCCACTTCGTTTCTTGGGAAAGAAGGTTGGAAAACACAAAATTACTGTTGCAGTAAATGCCAAAGGAATTTACCAATATTGCACAGAGCTCATTTTGAATGTCGTTGAATAATGTATATTATCTTTAAGATTGTCAAAAGAGAATTCACTTAAATAAAATAACAGGGTTTCGGGAATGACAGGAGAAGAACCAGCCTATAAGAATGTTTTCGATTTGCTCGCCAAACCAGTGCGCAACGCCCTAATCGATTTAGGGTTTTCGGAACCTACCGCCCCGCAGGTTGAGGCAATACCAGTTGTTTCTAGAGGAGAAAATGTCCTTTTGATTGCGCCTACTGGAAGTGGCAAGACCGAGGCTGTTTTGTTGCCTATTTTTTCAAACTTTCTTCAACAGCCAGAGAAGCGTGGAATTTCGATTTTGTATGTTACGCCTCTTCGTGCGCTTAACCGTGACATGGTGAAGCGCCTATCATTTTGGTCCACGAAGCTGGGCATTTCGGTTGAGGTTCGACACGGTGACACAGAAATAAAAATACGGCGCAGACAAGCACTTCGACCACCGAACATGCTCGTGACTACACCAGAAACTCTTCAAGCCATCCTTCCCGGCGCCCTAATGCAGCAACACCTCAGCCACGTCCGCTACGTGGTCATCGACGAAGTACACGAACTAGCTGAAGATAAACGCGGAGTTCAGTTGACAGTCGCCCTCGAAAGACTCCTCGAACTCACAAAACAAGAGTTTCAACGAGTCGGCTTGTCCGCAACAGTTGGAAACCCACAAAAGGTTGCTCAATTCATCGCTAGCTCCAACCGCCCAATCAAAGTCATCGAAGTTCCGCTACCTAAAGGCTATCAATACAGTGTAGAGCATCCGCTTCCAGAAGACGCCGACTACGACCTAGCAGCAAAACTGTACACAGCGCCCGAAGCTGCAGCCAGAATCCGCCGCATACTCGACCTAGTGAAACAGCACAAGTCCACACTCATCTTCGTCAACAGCCGAGCCAACGCCGAAATGCTGGGACACAAATTCACCCAACTCAAACGCAACGACATAGCCGTGCATCACGGCTCCTTGTCCAGAGAAGAAAGAGCAGGCATAGAAGACGAGTTCAAGGCCAAGGCTCTCAAAGCCTTAGTCTGCACCAGCACATTAGAACTTGGCATCGACATAGGACACGTCGACTTAGTCATCCAGTATCTATCGCCTCGCCAAGTCACCAGCCTCATCCAACGGGTGGGAAGAAGCGGACATAAACTAGACTTGGTCTCCAAAGGCGTCGTCATCACCGCCTTCCCCGATGACACAATGGAAGCAATAACCGCCATAAAACGAGCCTACAAAGGACAACTAGAGCCATTACTCATACACGAAGGCGCCCTAGACGTACTCGCACACCAAACCGTCGGCATCCTCATGGACAAGAAACGAGTCACGGTGGACGAAGCACTTCAAATCCTAAGACGAGCCTACCCATACCGTAATCTCACACGAGAGAAGCTTTTAGACATCGCAAAATATCTACATACCTTAAGGGAAGTGTGGTTAGAAGGCGACACATTGAAGCCCTCTCGAAGAACACGCGAATACTACCACGAAAACCTATCCATGATTCCAGATGAGCGCCGCTACCCCATAGTTGACGTGTTATCAGACCGCACAATCGGCACAGTAGGCGACGAATTCATGGCTTTACGCGCCCGCATAGGACTAAACATAATCATACGCGGCAAAGTGTGGCGCATAATCCAAATAGAAGACGAAACAGGCACCGTATACGTTGTTCCAGCAGAAGACCCATTCGCAGCATTACCAGGCTGGGACGGCGAAATCCTACCTGTGCCGTTCACATTAGCCCAAGAAGTCGGCAAACTACGAGAAGAAATATCACAAGAATTGAAAAAAGAACAGACCCCAGAAAAAGTGGCTGAAAAACTAGCAGAAAAACTCTCAACCGACAAGTCCACACTGCTCCAATCAGTCCAAGAAATTTATGAACAGATAAGAGAAGGCGCTCCGGTGCCAACCCACAACCTCATCCTTATCGAGGCTTTTGACAAATACGTGATCGTTCACGCCTGCTACGGAGAAATTGTCAACCGAACCCTAGGCGCCATATTCGACGCCGTTCTCTCCGACCAAGAACTAATAACTGGTTGGTGGAACAACGGCTACCGCATCCTAATAGAAACACCCCGCAAGATAGAACAACGCGACACAGACAAACTTCCAACCTTGCTTTTCAAACTCACCAACGAAGAAGTAGACAAAGCCTTCAACGACTACCTAAAAGCTCGCTTCCCCTTTTCCTACAAAATGAAGTTCGTAGCTGAACGCTTCGGTGCATTGCCACGAGGAAAAACAATGGGACCCGAACGACTCGCAGAACTGCCAAGCCGATTCGAAAAGACACCAATCTACGAAGAAACCATCCGCGAAGTAATGTTGGAAAAGGTAGACATCCTAACAGTTAAGAAAATCGTAAAAAGTGTAAAAGAGGGAAAAACCAGAATCATTACACTGCACCGATTAGAAAAGCCAACTCCTCTTGGTTATCGCATTCTAGCAAAATACACCGAAATCCCTGAGTTGATGGCGCCTGAACGCGTCTTGCTGAGCAACATTGAACGAATGAAAATGGCAGTCTTGGCGAGAAAAGTAACGCTCCTATGCCTATCATGCGGCAACTGGACAGCAGAAAAGCGCATCCGTGAACTACCCGAAAGGCCGGTGTGTGAGAAATGTGGCGCTGGTCTGTTGGCGTGCCTACGCCTAGATCAAGACCCGCACATGCTTCGTGAAAGCCTCAAACAAAGACTTGGAGGAAAAGAACTGACTGAGGAACAGTTGGAACAGTTAACCTACGCCAGACGAACTGCCGACTTGGCACTCAGTTATGGTAGAAAGGCGTTAGCGGCTCTTCAAGTCAAGGGCGTCGGACCTGAAACCGCTTCCAGAATACTGGGGAAAATGCATCCGAACGAAGATGACTTGTACATGGATTTGCTGAAGGCTAAGATTCAGTATTTGAGAACCCGACCGTACTGGGAAGAGAACTCTTCTAAGCGATTTACTTAGCGGACGTATGCATTTTTTCAAACTTACGCAACATCAGACTTGAAACTATTACCTGAAGTATGAGGTAAATAATAGACGGCAACGCAGAGAGGACTGGAAAGAACCTTAGAGCAATCGCCATCGCAAGGGCGTTATTCCTAGAACCCGTAGCGTAGGTTAGCGTTATCGAACGGCGCAAGTCCCGCTTAAACACGAAATAAGGGATGGTGTAGCCGAGCGCAAAACTCAAAATGCCCTGTACAGCGGTCGCCACAATTAAGCTGACTAACGAGACTCCAGTTCCTTGACTCCAGAGAAGGGGCAACACAACAGCCGCCACCGTAGCTCCAAGAATCATCGCGATCACGGATGATGTGGCAAAGAATAAGGGGTTCGCTTCTTTCGTTTCCTTAACTATTTTAGATTTTAAAATTGCCGCCAAAATCATCGGGACAATCACCATCAACGCAAGATCCTTTAACATTCCGAACACGTCTAGGCTTACGTATGCCCCAGCTAAAAGAGCCATCAAAAAAGGTATGAGAACCGAGCTCAGCGCAGCAGAGGTTACTGCCAAGGTGAGCGCCAGCATAACTTCGCCGCCTGCTAACCCAGCCCAGATTCCTACAGCCCAAGCGCATGGGGCTGAAGCCACCAGCATAAGTCCAGCAGCAATCTCACTGTACGGTCTCAAGAAGAAGAAAGATATTAAGTAACTAAGAAACGGTGTCAAAACAAAAATCAAGATTAAGCCCAATGCAATGCTTGACGGCTCCTTAATGGTTCTTAACAAATCCTCTTTGGTACAAGCCATCGTTAGAGTTGCAACCATGATGGCTGTTAGGTAGGGTACAAGAGGTTTGAGAAACGGCCCAAACTGTGGGAACAAACCGCCCACGGCAATGGAAACAAGAATAAGATATCTGTAAAGCTGGTTTATTTTTGAGGCAATTCTTACAGCGAGCTTAGGATTGCTCAATCAAACTCTCCTCAGGACAATTTTCTTTCCACGGCACACTGCCTCTTCTTTCTTCATGCCAAGTTCGTTAAACATTGTAAAGACAACAGCTTTTAACATTTAATAATTCCATCAAATGCGAAGTGTTAGGCAAGTCTACTTCTTTGCGATAAGCTTTTAACATCTCACTCAGTTTGTCTTAACCAAAGGCTTCGTGAAAACATCCTCGAAAGAGGCTAGATGTTGAGCGAAAAAAGCAAAAAAAGTTTGTTAACATTACTGGGAGCGGCTCATTCATTAAATCATTCGCTTTTCCTGATCGCACCGCCATTACTATTGACGATTATGGTTGACCTCGGAACCTCCAAATTCCTTCTCGGGGTCGCTGGAACTTTGAGCTCGCTTATTTATGGGGTGGGTTCGCTTGTTGGGGGTCCGCTTTCGGACAGAGTTGGCGAAATAAAGGTCATCACATTGTGCATGGCGTTGTCTGGCGCTTTCACTTTCACTATTCTTCTTGCACAAGAGATCGTCGTTTACAGTCTGGGACTGTTTTTGATCGCTGCTTGGGCGAGCCTCTACCACCCGACCGCCAACTCGCTAATATCGAAAGTTTTTCCAAGGGGAATGGCTGAAGCCATGGGGCTCCATGGCGTCGGAGGAACATTAGGGGTAATGTTGACTCCAGTGGTTGCGGTGTTCTTGGGTAAGACTTTTGGGTGGAGATTTTCCTTCTTGTTTTTCGGTGTCTTGTGCATCGTTTTTGCGGTGTTGTTAACGAAGTATTCGTTCAAAACCGTCCAAACCGTATCGGAAGGTAAGATTTGGGATGTTTTCAGGTTTCCGGGTTTGTGGAAAATCTTCCTTTTCAACAGTGTGATAGGCTTGTATATGAAGGGAGTTGAATACTTTTTCCCAACATACCTAGTGCTGAAGCCGTTTCAAGGTTTTGACATAAATTATGCGAAAATGTTAGCCGCAATGGCATGGACATTAGTATTGGCCGCAGGAGTTGTGGGTCAGTGGCTTGGTGGCAAAACTGCGGACTATTTCGGTTCCAAAAAAGTTTTGATAGTCACTTCTGTCGGCGTTCTGCTCAGTCTCGTGTTTTTGCAGTTTACACCCGTGCCGGTCGTTGGTATTATGGCTTTCATTTATCTCTACGGAATCGGCTTTTATGGGCACCAACCCGCATTAAACTCACTCGCAGGCTTAAAAATTCCAAACGACAAAAAAGGAATGATTTACGGTGTTCTATTTTTTACATCGTTTGGGTTGGGTTCTTTATCTCAGTCTATTGTAGGTTTCTGCGCTGACACGTTTGGTATAGAGACTTCTTTCTATCCCCTAACTGCGTTTTCCGTTGCAGCACTTCTCTTATCTTTTCTGCTTCCAGACTGGAGAGAACCCTCAACCAAGGAGAATCCTCCGTGACGTTTTCTATGGTGGCAAGATGCCCTGAGACGTCTGCATTAGGCGTGTGTGTCTCAAGTGCTATTGCCGCTGTTGGAAGCCGTGTTCCTCACGTCGAAGCTGGAGTTGGCGCCATAGCAACCCAAGCCAACACCAACATTCTTTACGGGATAAACGGACTAGAACTGTTAAAAAAAGGGTTCTCTCCGCAAACAGCTTTAGAAACAATGCTGAAAAAGGATTCAGACCGTGAGTCAAGGCAAGTAATCATCATAGACAAAGATGGAAGAACCGCAGCATTTACGGGAAGAGAAACAATTGACTGGAAGGAACAAATAATCGGCAAAGACTACGTGGTTGCTGGCAACGTGCTCGTTGGAAGCAGAGTCATTGAAGCCATGGCCCAAACTTTTGAGGGTTCAGAGGGAGATTTAGCAGAAAGGCTGATGAGAGCCTTAGAGGCTGGCCAAGATACGGGAGGAGACAAACGTGGAAGGATGTCTGCCGCATTGTTAGTGGCGAATAAAAAGCCAAGTGGAACTTCTCTCCTTAAACTAACAGTTGACCAACATCCAGACCCCGTCAAAGAATTGAAGAGAATTTTTGAGGCGCATCGTAAACAAAAGTGAAGAGACTATTTTATCTCTCCAATCTGTTCGAAGGAGAAAATTTTTGGCGTCATGCCCCTCAAAAGAACTGAAAAGCCATCGATGTCTTTTATGTTTGCAACCCACCTTGTCCGGAAATCTGATATGACTCTGTATAGAGGCTTAATCATGTTTTCCATTTTCATGTTTATGAATTATTGATTCGTAAATATAAAAAATATCTTACGATTCTTATAATTTGTTAAGAATCGCTTGATACGAATATTTATTAGTTCCCGTGAGAGTTTCCACTGGAAATGTAAGTCAATTATAGAAGTGATTTCAGTAAAATGTATTATGAAATAAAAAGAAGGGGAAGCCAAAATAAAAGAAGGGACCGCCACGACATAGTGGTGGAGATACTGAAAACAGCAATGGACGGCAAAATAAAAACGCACATCATGTATAAGGCTAAGCTAAGTTACGACCAGCTGAACAAGTATTTGGAATTGCTAAACAGAAAGGGCTTGTTGGAAAACTACACGATTAGGCGAAGAAATAACGATTTAAGAATGTATAGGACAACCCAGAAGGGGTTACAACTCATCAAAGATTTTGAAACCGTAAAAAGCATCTGGAGATAAAATAAAAACTGAAATCGCTACAAATAACAACATTTAGTCTTTGCAACGACTAGAAAACGCTATTTTCTCGCAAAATTTCTTAAACAGTGCGGTTCCAGCGCCCTCCATCACGTATCGAATCAACGAATCCGCATCTAGAATCATCATGGTAGCCACTAGGGTTACGCCTCGCTTAAAGAATGATTCAGGCAAAGGAGGAGTCGTGGGATGAACCACTACGAAATCTCTTGCCCCAGAAGCCATTCTCCTAATTTCGTCAATTTTATCCAGCATAGTTGGCGGAATGATAACTACATCTGCTTCAGGAAGCATTTCAGGTAGGCTTGACATTGGAAACATTTGAACGTCTCTGCGTTTCTCAGCAAATCGGTCGTCAAATATCATCAAGTTCGCCCTCTTCAAGCGACCTATTTTAGTTGTATAATAATCAATCATGGCTACTGTGTCCTCCTTTTGGATTTTGAGAATATCCAAGAAATCACCTTTCAAATAGTCGGATCTCTGCTTGAGATTCTTCTGCAAAACAGCGTTTATGGCTGCCCACCCCATCGCCTTTAAGAAAGAATTACCGCCCGTGCAAAATTTCGCTAGTTCCGTAGTGTTGTATTTGGTGAAGGACCCTGAAAGCTTGGACATACCAATGCATGAATCGAAAACGCGCGGGGGCGTTAATGCAATTCCCACATCCCTAGATTTTAGCTGTACAGCGGTGAACCTTTGACCAATAAAAACCGTCTTTACTTTTTGTGGGCTGGATGAGATACATGAGATTAGTTCGTTGACTAATTCGCCCAATTTTATGCACCTTCTTGCAATGGTAAATAAGACATATGTGGAAATAAGAGTAAAGGCTACCTCTGCTAACCTTGCTGAAAGGATTCGTCAAGGCTTTATCGAAGATTTAATAATCTGACTGTGATAGTTTATTGGCAACTAAGAATGTTGGAGGAGGATACTGATGAGGAAAGCCGTCATGACATGTCTTGTGGCTGTTTTGTTAGTTATGTTAATCGCGGGTGCTCATGCTTCGGTGACAATTTACGCAACAATAAATGAGGGCGTCTCTGTGGACTTCACGTTTGAAGACATCGAACCCACGCTTTATAATGAGACAGTGCAGCAGGGACTGTTCAACGTTTCAACTATACCTCAAGCTGTTCAGGAGTATTTGAGCCAGCGAAACCTAACCAACGTGATAATGGACTATAACGATACTCAGGAGGTGTTTAACAACCTAACTAGGTCGATCCATGTCTCGTTTTCTTTAGCAGGTCCAGACATTATACATGTTACAGTCAGCAGAGAAACAGCAAACAGAGTCTATAACGTGACCACGGGTTGGAGGAAGTTTAGCATCAACTTCACTGACGCCTTTCTGCTCAATTTCACCGAATATTTTGGTACATCTATGACCTATTGGCAATTAATTAATTATACTGACATCGAAAACAAGACGCATCCAGCCTACTACAATTCCTATAACTATACAGCGGGTCCAACATTTGAACTGAAGTGGTACTATGTATTGCCCGCCGCAGCGATTAATGTCCGTGCCATAGAAGACAACATAATTTTTGAACTCCCGCCTTGGTTTGAAGATAGCCTGCTTAACAGCCCCTTCATAATTCTTATCGCACTAATAGTTGTGAACATAGCAGTTTTTCTTTATCGAAGACAGAGAAAATAGAAATCGGAGCCTATCTTCAAGTTTCGGTTCCTAAGAGGAGATCTACCAACGTTTTTTGATCGATCTCAGCACGGGTTCTCCAGTCAAGATACAGTTGTTTGTTCTCGTCTTCAGCCAAGTATCCAGACCGAATGTAGCGGTCCATGTTTATGTCCACCCTCCAGCCGGGAAGCTTGTTTCGCAAGAGGTCTTCAACTTCTTCACGTGGAGCCTTACCCTTCTTAGAGATGATGTAGGATATGGACATGGCTAAGCCTGCGATGTCGTCGATGCGCCAGCCCATCATCTTAGTCTCTTTCGGGGTAAGCCCGCCTCTTAGGGTTATGTAGAATCGAGCCTTGTCCAACTGCTCCAAAGTCGGTTTCTCTGCGGGCTTCTCTTCCTCAAAAACGGATTTCACTTTCAAATCCAGTGTTTCTAAGTGGCTGTCAAGTATCTCTAGCACTTTTGGGTAGTCAGAGCCCAACCGTTTTCGTAGTTCCCATCCCTTCACTCCGGGTTTTCTGTGACGCCTGTAAAACAGAAGATGTGCAGCCCTCTTGAGTTGCCTCATGTAATGTGCTTTTCTCTTCAATCCATCTCGCCCCTCTTCCATTTAGTCCATTCTTCAACACTGATAGAGACAGGGATGGAGACAAGCTGTTTTTTACCAAGCATGGATGTCAGTTTTTCGAAGGGTTTTATGAACATCTCTTCTTCGAGCGGATGCACTTCTAGGGTTGCGTACCCGTATGTTACCAGAAAACTCGTTAGGAACGCCCGTCTTATCGTTTCGGGATAGGTGTCAGCGCCCACAAAATCCCAGTATCGAATCTTTCCATCTGGGCCGACCTTCCTTTTTAGTTCGTTCCAGAAGGTTTCTAATTCCTCTGAGAAAGCCTTCTCGGTAAGTATCCTTTGCTGTATCAGCTCTTCGCGTGTTGCGGCTTCAGTTTCTCTCATCAGATACGTGGTTTTCAGCCATCTCTCATCTATTGGGAGGAGGCTTTCCCAATATTTGATGGCTTCACTTAGGCTGTGGGGAGAGATTTGCTCCAATTCAATGATGGGATGCCAAGCCTTGAGAAAGAGGCTGGCAAGCCCTTTCTTATCCAGTCTCCTAATTTTTTCCTCAAGCAAGAATGGGTCTGTGTATAGGGATGTTGATCGGTGTTTTACCCAGTCGCTTTGGAGCTTGATAACCGAAGCCAAACGGTGGATGGTTTCAGCGTCTAGGCAGAGTTCTTCTGGCAGTTCCCATTCGGGGAAATATTCTCTTATAACCTGAATGATGTCGTCAACTTCTACGAGGAATGGGTCAAGACCTCGTTCTTCGACAGATTTGCATAAGTCGATGATGCGTTGAAGATGCTCGCTGCCAAGCTTTTTCCTCTGCCTTTTCGAGGACAACTAAACCATCTCTCTTATGATTGATGTTCCCTCGACGTTCTGGACAGTAATGATGTGAACGTCCTTCCCCGTGAAGGCAACTTGACTAGGCGTAATCGCTAGGTATTGGGCATCTAATCCACTGACGGAGGAAACTAGTAAATTCGCAATTATCTCCCTGTTCTTTGGGTCCATATGAATGTCGTACTCGTCTACGGCTCGGAATGGAGAGCGAACGTGCTGCTGCAACGCAACCAGAAAACTCATGATTGCAGTGCTTCTTTCGCCTCCGCTCTGCGTGTAGGCGTTAAGCGGAACAGGCTTAGCTCCCTTGAAGCCGACAAATATTTCGAGACCAGCCGCCTCAACATCATGCTCGTTGGTTAGTCGAACGTCTCCAATCGCTTGAGCCTCGGAAAGAATCGTCTGGTACTGGAGGTTGACGTGGTCTAAGAGGCTCTTGATGACGGCTTTCCACGCTTCCATTCTCGTCTTAACCTCTTCCAAGGCTTTTTCGCGGTTTTCTGCAACTTCCTGAGCCTTCTGCTTCAGTTCTAGGTATAGTTTGGAGTAGGATTCGTACATGCGTTCGATGTCTTCTGAAACGTCTGCGAGAGCGGCCAGATGCCCATCTGTAACGCGAATTTCGTCTAAGATTTCGATGATGGTTTTCATGGGCACGATTTGTGGACCTGTTTCTTGAGCCTTTTTCATGGCTTCGTCGAGGTCTGTGAGCGAGATTTGAAGCTCCTTGCTCAGTTTGTCTAATGTTCTCATCAGAATTTCTTTTCGATATTGGAGTATGGCATGGCTAATCTTGCGGTCTACGATGCCGCTGTTGATGCCTTCCATCTCAAGGTTTAGTCGTTCCGCTCTCGTTTGGGCATCTGTGATTTGGTCGTTCAGCTTTGTGATTTGTCCGCCTGAGTTTTCAACTGATCCCTTTAATTCCTCAGTTTTTTGGTTGAGTCGATTAGCCCACATGCTTTCAATTTCTTCGTACGCCCTCTTGATCTCGGCTAGACGGGTCTTAAGTTCTGTCGGGTTGGCTGTTTCAGGAATCGACGTTTCCAACTGGGTTATCTTGTCTAGGTATCCTTTCATCCCTTCCTGATGCGTTTCCATCCAGGACTGTGTTTCTTTCAGAGCTTGGTCGCCCAGCAAAACGGTTAGTTCTTGTTTCGCTTTTTCCCGCTCCAGCCCGAGTCGTTCTTCTAAGAGCTTTCGCCACTCAGCCCTTGACTGTTCCAGTTTTGTCTGAAGTTCGTTTAGTTGGTCGTTGGCTGTTTTTGTTTCGTTGTCTATCTGCGAAGCCTCGTTCTGTTCTTTTCTTATTTGTTCTCTCAATTCAGAGACTGTTCTTTCTCTTTTTGTGACTTCAGCCCACGCCAATTCTCGCTCAAGGAATCGCCGCTTCATTCTCAACTGTTTTTTCTGTTGGTAACGGTCGTATTGGTCTCTCCAGTAGCTGAGTGTCTGTTCTGCTGACTCGAGCAGTTTGCCGACTGACTCTTCTTGGCTGAGGATGCGACTCAGTTTTTTCTGAGCCTGTAAAACGTTTTCTCGGTAGGATTCTAAGCCCACGGCGGCTTCCATGATCTTTAGTTTTTCTTGGGGCGAAAGCACGGTGAACTGTTCAACCATGTTCTGGTGCATGATGATTAGCATGTTGTCTGGGTCGACTCCAAACCTTGACAGAAGCCTCGTAACCTTGCTTTTTGTCGCGTCTTTGTTCTCGAGTTCAAACCAGTATTTTCCGTCCCGCCTCAAAACGCGTGTGAGAAAGATGTCATCTTTGCTTATGCTTGGGACTGGTCTGCGCCCGCTCTTGTGAGAGTTATCCAAAACTAAGGTGACTCTGGCTTGGTCTTTATCCCAGCGGATGAGGTCGCTCAACTTCTTAGATCGTTCGGTGTAGGACTGCCCCAACGCAACAGATATGCCTAACAACATTGAGGATTTGCCTGAGCCGTTTGGCCCGCAGATCACGTTGACGCCTGGTTTAAACG
>CAZUFG010000026.1:0-11993 GCA_964618655.1 uncultured Candidatus Bathyarchaeia archaeon
CCTGCTTTGAAAAAGCGTAATCTTAACGGGTAGGCTCTTCAATTAATCTTAAGATAAGTGTCCTTTCCTTTATCTCGACGCTGAATACTGATTTGTTCTTGAAGTTTTTGGCAATTTCGTTTAGAGCGTCTGTGTCAAAACTCCAAAGGATTGGATGAGGCTTGCGTTGGGCTATGCGGTAAGGGTAGATGTACAGCTTGGCTCGCACGATGTTCACCTATTCTGTGGTTTTCACTCAATATCTGAGTTTGTCTTCCTAACAGTTAAGACTTTAGAGAAGACTCACAAAACTGATAATCAACTGTTCATGGTGCAGCGGACCGGCGAACCCCTACCGGAAAGGATCTTGGATCATTAAGAAGGTATATTTTTTATAAGTCAAAAGGGAATAGGGAAGGATGAGTGCTGACAACATGAATGGAATACCGATAGAATTTTGGGGAGTAGTTATTGTAGCCCTTTCTTCAATTTTCACTAATATTCTCATGTGGTATCTAAACTATCGCACTACGCTTATGCGATTTAGAGCTGAAACCAAGGCAGGTTACATACAAGAGGTTCTAAGAGACCACTACAAACTATACAACTACTTAAGGCAACTAGAAATCACACCAATAAAAGAAACGGCTCTAAAAGCAACGGAAGAAATCCAGAAAATAGTAGAGGAACATCCCTATAACTTCAAACAAGAAATTCTGAACAAATGGATACCAATCTATGAAGAGATTACTTTGCAAGAGACCAATCCAGAGAATGACATCAAAGCTCTTCGGAAGGATGTTTTGAATAAGATTCGACATCTTGAAGAAATATACGAAAAGCTATTGGGAATAAGGGAAAGGAGGAAGCTGTTTAAAATATTTTAGATTTTGGTGCAGGGGGTGAGATTTGAACTCACGAACCCCTACGGGACGGGATCTTGAGTCCCGCGCATTTAGCCCCTTTTCTTATCTATTGCGGGTTTGACCATGCTCTGCCACCCCTGCACCTTTGGCAGAACCATTTTCTCTAACTTCTCTTGGTTTCTATTATCTTTTTCCAGTGCTGATAGTGCTCTATATGTGAGTCTTTGATTGAGCCGATTTCTTCCATCCATCTAACTACCTGCCTCGTTTGGGTTGTGTACGCAACCTGCAGTGGAGCCTTGTTCTTGCCTCTGGGTGGAAGATAAGCATAGGAACGAAATGAGAAACCAAGCCGATCTACCAAGTCAAGAAAATCATCTCTCAATTTCTCACTCTTAACTTGAATCTCAACACGAGGACCACGTTCAATCTGAAAGCTGAAACAACCATCTGTACTAAACAAACCTCTCAAAAAAGCTTCAATTAACGCGTCATTTTTTGATTCAAGAATCTGCTGAGGAACACGAACTTTTCCAGCTTTTCTGCCTTGCGGAAGACCATAAGTCCTAAAGAAATCTAAGGCTTGCCTTTGCCCACTCCTAATCATAATCGCTTTTCCCGCTGCACATTTGCAGAGCTTTATTGGCTCAACGCCTAAAACGTCTCTAATAAGCTGAGTGACCTTAATAATCATTGACTTGTCTTTAGGCTCGCATGTAATTCCCCATTTATCAGAAAGCCACCCATCACCAACATGAAGACCCAGCAAAAGAGCGACATCTTCGTCAAGTTCCTTCCTCGGTTGATGGTAAACGACGCCTCTGGGCTTTACGTTTGTTCGCATAGCGGCTTCCTCTACTATAATAGTAGTGCAACGTTTATAATACTTTCTACTATAACAGTAGAAACATGCGACAAAGAATACTAACAGACCGAGAACGCCAACACATCAAAAAATGGCTCAAAGGTGAAAAAACAAAGGGAAAATTCCATGAAATGCTCAAATACCGAGGCAAAAAATTCCTACCAAAGCTCTTAGAAGAAATAGAACTTATAAAACGCTTCCTCGAAACTGGTTAGTCCCCTAGACCCCTCTATACCCGTCTCTGTGTCTGTCTCTCTCATGTCTCCGCCTGTTTAGGTCTTCTTCGCCTTTGACTTGGCTTGGCGACCGCTGCTTCTGTTTTAAAACTTCTTCACTTGGTTTCTATTAATTCTTTCCAAAACTAAGCAGCCAACCCTCCCCCTATAGAGGTAGTCTCACACACGCACACACAACTACGCTGTTATTCTATAAGCGTCCCAACTTTTTCGCCCCTCACAGCCCGCAACACATTCCCAGGCTCAAAGCCATTCACCACAACCACACGAACACGACTCCTCAAAAGAACCTTCAAAGCTTCAGGATCCAAAACCTGATGAATACCAGCCCTATGCCTATCAGCCTCAAACAAACGCGACAACTCATCAAAGCCCAACCTATCAACCTTCTTCGCATCTGGAAACCTCCTCGGATCCTTCGTAAAAATCCCATCCTGATCAGTAGCCTTCACAAGCAAGTCAGCCTTCACACGCTCCGCAACTAGAGCAGCAACCGCATCCGTCGTCATACCAGCCCTCAAACCACCCAAAATCGCAATCTTTCCACGCCCTAAACAGTCAACAGCCTCATCCACCGAAACCGGCACAGTTCCACAGCCAGCCTCACCTAGGCGCATCATAAACAAAGAAGCATGCAAACGCGAAACAGAAATAGCAACTTCGTCTTGTTCTGGCTCTTTCAGTCCCATCTCTTTAGCCACTCTAATCATTTCTCTCGCTAATGAGCCTCCGCCCACTACCGCAACTATTTCGTGTCCATGCCTCCTCAAATCCTTCAACAATTCCACGTATTCCTTCACCATCGTTGGGTCAGGCGGAGAAGCCATGACTGAGCCGCCGACACGAATCACCAGCCTCAACGAAACCAGTGCCTCCTAACAATTCATTAATCTCTAACCCAATAAGAACTCATCGCTATCCTTGTATGCACGTCCGAATTTCTGATATACCAGAAACAACCAAAAAAATAGTCATCCTAGTGAACAGCAATGACCGAAATCCAACTCATACTTTTAGGCACGGGTGGTGGCAGGTTCGCCACAATAACGCAGAAACGCAGAACAGGCGGAATCCGCATCCTCTCAGAAAAGCTAAACGTTCATCTGGATCCAGGACCAGGCGCACTCGTATACTCCTTAGAAGCAGGACTGAACCCCCAAAAGGTTAGGGCTTTGCTGGTTTCGCATGCGCATCCAGACCATTACACGGATGCGGAAATCTTCGTTGAAGCCATGACTGGAGGAATGATAAAGAAAAGAGGCCTATTGGCCGCGCCTCGGAGTGTTTTGTCGGGCAACGACGTTTGTGGACCAGCCATCTCCAAATATCATCAGCAGATTCCCGCCAAAGTCGTGGAAGCAAAGCCCAGCGTCGCCGTCAACGTTAATGATTTAAAAATAGTTGCCACAGAGGCACGGCACTCAGACCCAGACACGGTTGGGTTCAAGTTTGAAACCCCAGACATCGGAGACTTCGCTTACACATCAGACACAGAATTCTTTGAGGGAGTTGGAAAACAATACAGCGGTGTTAGACTCCTCTTACTCTGCGTGATGAGGCCGTCTGGAAAGCCCTGGAAGGGACACATGACCACAGACGACGCCATAAAAATCGTGGAAGAAGCCAGCCCAGAAATGGCTGTGCTTACTCATTTTGGGATGCAGATGATTTTTAGGGGACCCGACCATGAGGCAGAACTGATAAAACAGAAGACTGGAGTTCCCACGGTTGCGGCTAGGGATGGAATGCGAATCAGCATAGGCGAAGAAATCCGAGTGGAAAGTCCGAAGAAAAAACAGCGAGGCTTAAACGAGTTCATGAAAACAGCAGAGGACTAAAAAATTTTTGCTTTTCTTCATCTTTAAACACTGTAATAGAAGTATTTTGTTTGTTTTTTTGTGAAAAAAAATAAATGGGAGTAGCCTAGAGGGGGGTCTAATAGGCGTGTTAGAATGGGCTTTGGGTTGGGTGCTGACGGTTGTTCAGGGTTTGTTTTGGACGCTGACGGCTTAGCATATTTTCAGCACAAAAACAGTGAAGCCATATTTGGAATCTAGCAAGGCTTATTCTAGGCTTGGGAAGAAACTACTTATTGCTTCTCTAAATGCCCTTAGGCGTTCTAATGTTCGGATATAACTAGGAGAGAGGTTTATTTCTTTGGCATGCCTTAATCTCTCTTCCACAGCGTCCACCGTAGGCAATGCTGCCCTGAGTTTTTTCCATTCAGATTTCCCTTTTAAAGTTTTCATTTCTTTTGGACTGGATGCAAGATGGGAACACTAGAGGTAATTGATAGGTGCGGAGTTTTCTTGCTTCTTCTCTTTCCAAAATTTTGACTTTATCTGCAGTTGTACTGGTTAAGGTTGCTCGGTTCATTTTCATATCACCTTCTCTATAGCGTTCGCGTTACTTGACTGAGAGCCAATATTCTTATAATTTAAGATGTGTACGTTAGAGTGAGTGAACCAATACATGGTTAAATATCTGTGTCATAATTGTAATGATCTGTTGTTGAAAAATATATCTTCAGTCGTTAATCATGTTTGGGATGAACATAAAATAGAAATAACAAAAAAACTGCAAATGGTTAAGCGAGCGGAAGATGCACGTTTACCGTTAAAGAAAACGGGGATTCAGCGAGTTTCTGGTTTTCGATGTGAAGAATGTAATGTTACTCTGAGAGATGTTCCCTCGTTTTTGGTTCACCTTGATAAAATACATGACATTCACATATGGTATGAAAAAGGTTTAACAAGAAAGCGAGTATTTTTTGACGGAATTTTAGATGATTCTCCAACAGAAGAGAATAGAGCTTATAAAAAAACTGCTATGTCAATTTCAAAAAAGAGTGTTCCGCTTTCACAACGACCTTATGAGCCAAGAAAAAGTGATGACGAAGACTTAGTCAAACAACACCATAGAAAGTAAACTAAGGAAAATATAAAACATAAAACGGTCAGAGTTTATCTTTAACAACATTAGAGGTTTGGTTGTCCCAAGAAGCGCTTCGTATTCTTGTTGCTAATTTGCTAAAACAATTCAGCTTCATAATGGTTAATATACTGCGATAGCAACCCACGGATTTGTGAATGTGAAAAGAGAAATTGTAGGATTTTGGAAAATCCTTGTAAGTGACTGCAATAATTCCATGCGACCTTTTTCAACCAAATGCAGACTTATACTTATTTGGTTACCTTGAAGTGTGCGAACATCTACATAAGCAACTCCATCCACTTTCTTATGCTCATATGGACTATTGTGAATTTTTTGAATGTCTTTGATCATACCGACAAAACAAAGTTGCTTTATTCCCTGGAAGTTTGATATTTGTTCCCATATTGTTGCTCTATGGTATTTAGAAAAACGCATCTTGCCGCTTGCATGATACGAACTATGAAAATCGGCTTTAGGAACACAAATTCCCCAGTAGAAACTTCCATCTTCACACTGCTCGACCCAAATAAGTCTACGAGTCTTCGTGCCGTCGGTTGCCACAACTTCAATGCGTTTTTTCTCATATCCCACTTCGAATCTCAACCAATACTTGGTAGAATTCCTTCATGCTTAGCCATGACTCCGCACTCTTGCACTATCCCTTTGATATCAAATCCCATTTATCCTCATATTCCCAGAATTTGTGTTCTCCTTTTCTTTTTGGACTTGCGGAAATCTTGAACACTTCCGAATGCCCATGTAATTCCTTTGAGGGAATGATAAAACACCTTGGTTCTTCTGAGAAATTTTCTGATCTGAAGCAGACACATACTATAAATTGGCTAGCATCTCCATGCAGTTGCCTTGGATTCCTTCTAAACTCCCAACCATCAGAGTAGTAAGTCTCCTTTGGATGTTTTCTTTCAAACTTTCTGAGAATAGCTGTCTTCACTTCAAGTCGCTTATTATTGCTGGTTATCAAATCATATGAAAAGAACTGTTGAGGAACTCTTACACTTATGATATTGAAATCACGGATTAACTTTGCCATGACATACGTTTCACCAACATAACCTTTTTCCACGAAACTTCTTTCCATCATGCTGGGAACCCTCTTCGGTTACAAGCTTTATACTGAACAATTAATAAGCCTTGCGATTTAGCGCCTTGAAGGTTTGCAGAAACTATTAATCGAAATGGGGGCATCGACTTTAACGTCAACGAAACACTACTATTAGTTCTAAAGAAACAACACGCGCTCCACAAATGAGAAAAACCTAAGTCGTAAAAAGATGATGAACTCAGACAAATCAGTCATGTTATATCAATGTTAAACGGGTTTACCACTTATACAGCTTGTTAAATGAATAAGAATACGGTAAGATTTCAAGGGGCGTTGAAAATTCTTGAAGAAGTTTCAAACAAAGTAAGGGAACTAGTGACTTTCATAGAAATTTCGTAACCCAAAGGAATCTTTATTATTTATGCTTGCTATTTCCTAACTACAATTACCGTGTCTAGTTGAGGAGCAATTCAGCCTATGAAACAGTTGCCCAAAGAATGCAATTTGCTCGAAATCGAGGAGAAGTGGCAGAAACGATGGGAAGAGATGGGCATCTACCATTTCGACTGGAAAGACACTCGGCGCCCAGCCTACAGCATTGATACTCCTCCGCCTTACCCGTCTGGCGACTTCCACATGGGAAACGTCCTCAACTGGACCTACTTCGACATCGTAGCCCGCTACAAACGAATGCGAGGCTACAACGTCCATTTTCCTCAAGGCTGGGACTGCCACGGCTTACCAACAGAAGTAGAAGCCGAAGAAGAGTATGGGATTAAAAAGACTGAGGTGCCTCCCGACAAGTTTAGGAAACTCTGCGAACAGTTCGTAAACAGATACATCAACGTGATGAAAACAGCCATCATCCGTCTCGGATGCTCCATCGACTGGACAACCGAATACAAGACTATGAACCCAGACTACTGGAGGCGAACCCAGCTTTCCTTCATCCTCCTCCACAAGAAAGGAATGATTTACCAGGGAACATATCCCATCAACTGGTGCCCCCGATGCGAAACAGCCATAGCAGACGCAGAAGTAGAACACGAAACAAGAGAAGGAACACTACATTTCATAAAGTTTCAACTGGAAGATAAGAAGACCTTAACAATAGCCACTACTCGCCCAGAACTCCTACCCGCCTGCGTCACAGTTGCAGTGCATCCACACGATGAACGCTATCAGAAGTACATTGGAAAAAGCATCATCGTTCCAGTTGTTAGAAGAAGCGTCAAAATCATCGCGGAGGATATAGTGGATCCAGCATTTGGAACAGGCGTAGTCATGATTTGCACCTACGGTGACAAGGCAGACGTAAAATGCGTCACGAAGCATCATCTGCCAGTCATAATGTGCATCAACGAAAGAGGAGAAATGAACGAAAACACTGGAAAATACGCTGGGATGAACGTGGACGAAGCCAAGAAAGCTGTGACACAAGACTTACGGAAAGACGGGCTTTTGGAAAGAACTGAAAAAATCCAGCAGGACGTAGGGGTTTGTTGGAGATGCAAAACCCCCATCGAAATCCTCGAACGGAAACAGTGGTTCATGAAGACGCGCATGCTAACCGATGATGTGGAGAAGAACGCGTTAGAAATCACGTGGTATCCAGACTTCATGAAGACGCGATTGATAGACTGGGCGAGGTCGCTTGACTGGGACTGGGTCATTTCTAGGCAAAGAGTGTTCGCCACTCCAATTCCTATTTGGTACTGCAAAAAATGCGGAGAAACCCTTCTCGCCGAGCCTGAATGGGTGCCCATAGACCCAAGAATCGAAAGTCCAAAGACTGAAAAATGTCCAAAGTGTGGTTCTAGTGGGTTCATTCCCGAACGAGACGTGTTAGACACGTGGATGGATTCTTCTATCAGTTGCGCTGTTCATGCAGGCTGGCCAGACCGAAAAGACTGGCACAGACTGTTTCCGGCCAGCGTACATCCGTCAGGCGCGGACATCATACGCACGTGGGCCTATTATCTTATGGTTCGACATCTCGCGTTGTTCAACGAGAAACCCTATAGGAGTTGCCTAATCAACGGCATGGTTCTGGGAAACGACGGAAGAAAAATGAGTAAGTCACTTGGCAATTATGTGGCTACTCCCGAAGTTTTCAGCAAGTATGGGGCTGACGCCACTCGGCAGTGGGCTGCTGGCGGAGGAGCAACTGGGTCGGATATACCGTTCCGCTGGCCAGATGTCGAATACGGTTGGAGATTCCTCATTAAGTTATGGAATGCTGCACGGTTTGCTTGCCAACACTTACAAGACTATAAGCCAGAGAGAAAAGTGGAACTGGAGCTTTTGGACAGATGGCTACTGAGTAGACTTGAAAGAGTCACTGAAAAAGTTACGAAGGCTCTTGAAAACTGCCAATTCAACGTAGCCCTCGAAGAGGTTCGGAACTTTACGCGGCATGAACTCTGCGACGTTTACATTGAGGCGATAAAGCATCGACTCTACAAGCCTGAGACATACGGTGAAGGAGGAAAACGGGCTGCTCAGCACACGCTGTACACGGCAATTTACCGAACAACACAGCTTCTCGCACCGATTTCACCACATATAACTGAGGAGATATATCAGCTCATGTATGCGGAGGATAAGGGGTTCAAGAGCATTCATGTTTCGCCTTGGCCTGAGCCAAAAAAGGAGAACATTGACGAAGAAGCCGAAAAATACGGTGACCTCGCCATAGCGGTGATCGGGGAAATCCGAAGGGAGAAGGCGGAGAAAAGAATATCGCTAAACACGCCTATTAAGAGACTGATAATTTATGCAGGAAGCAAAAAGGGTGCCCACATCTTAAATCAGGCAGTTGCAGATATTGCGGGAACATGCAAAACCGAAAAAATCGAAATCTCGCCTGAGAAAGGCGAAGGCAGAGAAGTGAAAGAATACCCGAACGTTCAATACCTTGCCCAATATTAGCTCTGAAGCTTAAAGCGAAGGATGGCTGCGATTCCGCCGAAAGAATTTTTCAGCATTTGACCCTCCTCGGTTTCGGTAGATATGATTTCTATGTTAGCCTGTGCCTGTTCTGCGAGTTCGGCTAGTTCTTCGATGAGGTCTTTTGTTTCTGCCATACTGAGCGTTGGCGTATTACACTTCGGACAGGGTTGTCCAGTGAGGCTTTGCTCATAGCTGAGAAGTGTTGGTTCTTTTATTGTCTCTTGTTTCGTGTAGTCGCAGGATGTGCATTTCACGGTGACTCGAAACATGTTGAGACCCTCAGATAAAAGTAAGGTTCTGACGATGCCCGTTTTTAGACATTGTCTCACATCATTTTCGCCATAGGTAGCCATACCAGTGTCGTGTCCAATCTCGTAGAGGAATTCTTGTATGATGCGTTTCTCCTCAATATAACGAACACGCCTCAGAATTTCGGGGGCTCGTTCCACAACTTCGTCAACTCCCTGCGGACCCACATACGCCGTGTCGATTGTGGCGATAACCTTTTCCTTCAGCGTATAATGCATATAGCCTCCCTTTTCGAAGTCGGTTTTTGTCGGTCCTGGACCCCCAATAATTATTCCCTTTAGGTTGGTTATGGGTAGAAAAGTCTCATCGGCGTGTTTTCCAATGCGGTTGAAGTATTCTTGCATTTTGGCTTCTCGTGCTCGTTCGAATCTTCTTGCGGATTGTCCGCCTGCTTTGAATTTTCCTGGCACGCCTGACGTTATGTCTCGTACGATTTCTAGGCGTCTTCCCTGAAGTGTGGCGTATGTAGCCTCGCTTGCGTCTAATACTATGATTCCGTAGGATTCTCTTTCCTTCAGAAACTCTTGAAGATATTCGGTGTGGAATTTGGCGTCGCAGCGATACAGATAAACCTGTATGGATTCGGGTGGATAAATCACGTAGGTTTCGATTCTTTCGCTCCCAGGACCGTTTTGTGGAATAGCCCCGCAGAAGATGACTAAGCCGTTTTCAGGCACTTGCCTAAACAGTTTGAGACGTTGCATGACCTTGACAATGGCGTCTTGAACATTTTTTCGCGTGGTAGTTGACTTAATATTCGAAGCGGTTCCGTACTCCTGCTTGAGCATGTTGGCGACCTCGCTGAGTTGGCGTCCAGGCGGCACGTAAAGTGAGACTAGTTCTGTTCCTCTTCCTTCTTTGCGTGTTAGCGTGTCTAGTGCTTTTTTTAAGCGGAATCTTTCCAGCGAGGTTCGTTTGGTGGTGCTCATGTTGTGGTTCCACGTGTAGATGGTTAAGCCTACATTAGAATGCGATAGATAAGAGTTGCCGTTTACCATCTAGGCTTGCAGATAAAAGAGGGGAAGAGTGAACCGTGAAAATCTGAATAAGGTTAAGTGTATTGCTAAATAGTGTTCCCATGATGAGGCTTCTTTCTGTCCCAATCTTTTCACATGGTAAGCCTGCAAGAAATGTGCGAAACCCGTGGCGAATGTGTTCAACGAAAACATTAAGGCTACGAAGTCATCTTTGAAACCTAATTCGAGCAGATAGAGGTTGAAGGCGGTTATCTAAACCCCAAAACTTAGACCGTATGAGGCGCTGTATGCCAAGAATATTTTAGCGTTGAAACTAAACATACGAACTCTACCTTGGTATTCTCGAAATCCAGCTAGTTTTCTGTTGTTTACGACGTACATGGGAAAGCATGTTTAGAGAGAGCCTTTGTGTGCGAGACTAAGATTGAGGACAGTTGCTCAGAAACTTTCTCCACTTCAGTCTTAGGCTGGTGGCTCCTACATGGGTACAAGTCAAATACAGGTGGACCGGGCGGGATTTGAACCCGCGACTTCCGCCGTTCTCGGCAAGGGCTTGCTTGCGAGGGCGGCGTCTGTACTGAACAACAGCCTCAACTGTTGTCATTCATACCACTGAACTACCGGCCCAAAATACCGTTGAAAACAACAGCCCATATTAAACGTTTTGAAGGGTCGGCTCAACTCCAATTTGTTAGAGAGCAATGTTTTTACTTACTCAACTGACAAGTAAGCCCGCTACCTAAATGTATAAAATGGAACCAACTTGACTGATGGTGCGGCCGCCGGGATTTGAACCCGGGTCGTCAGCGTGGCAGGCTGATGTCCTAGTCCAGGCTAGACTACGGCCGCTTGTTATGGATTTCTGTTCTATCTGATTAGACAAGCCTAATTTAGATGTTTCTTTGTTATTAGTTTTTCATGCCTTAGAAGACTTCACCGATGGCACTCTTGCCTAAGTCGTAATCTTCCTGAAAGATGTTTTCACAATACTTGTGACCTAAATGATATAAGTTATATACAAGTGTTTAAATCTCACTTACATAAAATAGTTTGAGGCGTGATTCATATGAAACAGAGAATGGTTAGGCTTCTGTTCGAGCTGATTAAGAACTCTAAAAGAAGCGACAGAGAACTCGCCAAGGTTCTAGGAGTGTCTCAGCCAACAATAACAAGAATGAGAACAAAACTAGAAAAGAAAGAGATTAAGGAGTACACGGTCATACCAGACTTAGCCGAATTAGGATACGAACTGCTGGCGGTTACATTCGTAAACTTAAGAGGAAAAGCACAGTCAGCGGAGACGCAAAAAGAGACCATGGAAAAATGTAAAAAATGGATAATGAGCCACCCAAACGTTGTCTTTGCCAGTGACGGTAGCGGAATAGGCTCAGACGGGATGATGGTTTCTCTGCACAAGAACTATACAGACTACTCAGAATTAATATCGAAACTCAGAGTGGATTGGTCAGAGACGGTGGGGGAAATCAAAACATTCATTACAAGTCTGAAAGGCGGCGTCATTCTGAAAACCTTCTCTCTAAAATACCTAGAAAAAGTGCAATAACACCGCACTTCTTAACGTGAGAACACCGAAAACTCTCTAGAACAACATTTCTCTGGTTTAGCAGTGGGTAAAAGGTAAAAGCTCAAAATCTATCATGGAGAAGCTTTTACTCAGTCAACCTAACTAGTTCTTAACAAACATTGAAGGACGCCTACTATGATTTACAAGAGGTTTAAGTTAGCAGATGGCCAAACAGTCACCTTCGAAGAGTTGAAAGAGAAAGATTTACCCGGAGTGGTTGAAGCCTT
>CAZUFG010000027.1:0-10864 GCA_964618655.1 uncultured Candidatus Bathyarchaeia archaeon
ATGATCCAATTAGGATCCAAATATGTCCTTAACGGAAAGCACAAGTAAAAGTAGACTGGGATGGTCGTAATATGGAAACATGCAGTATAGTCAGTGTTTTGGCTTGACTTGCCAAGGTCCATATGTGCCCACAGCCATCAAACACCATTGGCTTCCAGTCGGAATTGTAACGTGACATCCTCTTGGATTAGTGTCGATAGAGAACCCGTTTGCAGTTTCAAACATAGGAAGAACAGCTATGTCCATTCCTCTATTTTCAGCAAAGGTTATTCCCGAGTCAAAACTTCCACTCCAGATTTCCGACACATTCATCACTCTAAACCGACTACCGTTAGGAGAGTCCTCATGAACTTCCATTTTGCCGTCCATCGATATTTCAAAGTGTGGAGTGTTAATGTCGAAGTTTTTGGGTTTCGCCATGTAGATTGTTCCCAACTCCTTAGTTTTTACGATAACCTTCACTGGCTTACTATCTATCTTGCCATCAATCTTGAATTCTGGCATGACTCACCATATAGGATAATATCAGACGAAACCCAAATATGTTTTTAATGGAAAGCGTAAGTAAGCGTATGGATCGGATCTGAACTCCTGAACCAGCGATGTCAAAGCATTAGTATGAGAAGAATATACGCTTCTTTGACGCACCCCTAAAGTAGGCTGGAATTGCCCTAATTATGTCTCTATCAGCTATCACTCCAACGATTCTTCCTTTCTCCTCCACCGGAAGCAGAACTTGGATACTGATTCTTTGACGATGCTTTGGATGCTAACTTCATCGCATGATCGCAAAAGGTCGCTAACAGAGTGAAACCAGTTGTAAATAATTTATGAGTCTACCGCTACTTTTTAGACTGTTAAAACAGAGGCACCACAATGGCAACAGAAGTCGCACCCGAATACCTCAAAAAACGTATTCTAATACTCGGCGTTGGCAACACACTGTTTGGCGATGACGGCTTCGGTCCAGCAACCGTTGAGTACATGCTGAAAAACTGCAAAATCCCTGACGACTTATGTGTCATGGATGCAGGAATCAGTGCGGACGAGTTGTTGTTTACCATTGCTCTAAGTCAAAAAAGACCTGAAAAAATAATTGTCATTGATGCAGTGGACGCAAACAAGAAACCTGGAGAAATCTTTGAAATCCTCATTGAAGATTTGCCTGAAAACAAGATTGGCGATTTCTCGCTTCATTTGTTTCCATCCACAAATCTCCTGAAAGAAATACGGGACCAACTCGGTGTGAAAGTTACTATTCTTGCATGCCAAGCTGGAGAGATACCAAAACTTGTTAGTCCAGGCTTGTCCAAACCTGTTCAGAAATCAATCCCAAAAGCAGCTAAGATTGCACTACAACTCGCAGAATCAGCAGATTCCTAAAGTTAAATCAACTAACGCTTTTATATCAGCCTGATTGACCAATAAAAGGGATACAGCATTGAGGCAACCACTGGGAACCGTGAAATTTGAGGAAATGAAAGACAAGACATTCACTATGATAAGAGTCGTCGACAAACTCTGTGAGGTTTGTGACAAACCAATGAGGGCTGAGGAAACAACAGTTAAGACCATTCGGGTTTCCAACTATGACGAATACTCAAAGCTGTTGATAAGGGCAAAGGCACACGACCGCGTAGAAGTAGACCTCTCAGAGAACAGAATTTACCTCCACGACCACGACTATCCAGGCGATGTTCACCCGAGCTGCATCGAGAAATTGTAAGAAAAACATTCAGCTAACTTTATAGAGATAACCGTCTTCTTTTTCGCCCGCTTCCGCGATTGCGCCGATCTTCCTCAGAGCAATGATATGCCGCAGAACTTCTTTTGGACTGATCTTTGTGGCTTCTGAAATCTCTTTAATAGTCAATGGACCCTTCGCCTTGATCTCGCCAATGATCGCTTGGCGCTCCAATTCATCCTTCATCACACTTCCAGCGACTGTTCGGTATTTTTGTTCATCTACTTTCAGTCCAACCTGTGATATTCCGACTACCCATCGGAGTCGCTCCGTTTTGAAGGCTTCAATCGCTGCGTCCAGCTTTTTCGCAAGCTTTTCTCGTTCAGATTTGGGTTCACTCAACAAACTTAACCTCCTACTCTGTCAATGCAGCGTTAATCATTGCAGATATCTGATCTAAAGTGGAATACTCCACATATATGGCTTTTTCCGCATATTTTCTGATGCATAAGCCGATTCTAGGCTCTTTAGACATTTTCTCTATTCCTCCTATTCTTCTCTAAGATGAAAAGAGGCTTTCATAGCCGCTACTCTAGCCTGAGTAACAGAGTCTGGAATGTCTTTAGGGCTTTCTGCCACGCCAGCAACAAATACGCCTTCAATGGACGTCGTAACTGGGTCAACTGTCGGGTTGACGGTGGCGAAAAAACCGTCATCAGTGATCGGGATTGGCAGAATCTTTTGAATCTGATTAGTTGCAGCTGGAACCAATTCAGCTGACAAAACAACCATGTCCACTTCGTCTTCCACAAGTTCGCCTGTTTCAATGTTTTCAGCTCGGAGAAAAAGGTTTTTAGTGGTTGGGGCTTCAACGATTCCTGCGACCCGCCCCTTGACGTAGTTGATCTTGAATTCTTCCTTTGCTCTCTGATAAAGCTCTTCAAATCCCTCGCCGAAGGCTTGAATGCCCACGTAGTAAATGGTTACATCCACGCCGGGAACGTGCTCTTTTATCAACTGAGCCTCTTTCGTGGTGTACATGCAACACACTCTTGAGCAACAGAGGTTTCCAGTCTTTTCGTCTTGGGAACCCACGCACTGAATAAACGCAACTTTCTTCGGAATTTTTCCGTCAGAAGGCCTAATTACATGCCCTCCAGTCGGTCCAGAAACGCTCAAAAGTCTTTCTAAGGCTAGACTAGTTATCACGTTGTCGTAGAGGCCGAAACCGTATGCCGTCTTTTTCCTGGCGTCAAACAGGTTGAAGCCTGTCGTGACGATGACTGCTCCGACCTCGATTTCCACCTCTTCGCGTTGCTGATGTAGATTGATGGCTCCGACCGTACACACATTTTGGCACAGGTCGCATTCAATACAGTGTTCTTTGTCAATGGTGTATATGAGAGGAACAGCTTGCGGAAAAGGAACATAAATGGCGTTTCTAACGCCCATTATCTCGTCAAAATCGTTCGGAACCTCAACAGGGCAGAATTGAGCGCACAATCCGCAACCAGTGCACTTCTTATCATCAACGTATCGTGGCTTTCTAAGAACCTTGACCCTGAAGCTCTTTCCTTCGTGGCAAACCTCTTCCACTTCCGAGTACGCGAGAAGCTTTATGTTTGGGTGTCTTCCAGCTTCGACCATCTTCGGCGTCACGATACAGGCAGCGCAGTCAAGCGTCGGAAAGGTCTTGTCCAGTTGTGCCATCCTTCCGCCGATGCTGGAGTTCTTCTCAACAACGTAAACCGTGAAGCCATGATCCGCCAAGTCCAGCGCGGCTTGAATTCCAGCTATGCCAGCACCAATTATTAATCCCGCCTTAGTCATGTAGACGCGGTCTCCTGAGGCTCTTTCCTAAGGGGGCTAGGTCCGAGTTTTCTGACTTCCTCAATCATTTCCTTGACGACCTTGGCGAATTTTCCGCCTTCTGAAGCGGAAACCCACTCAAGCCGAAGCCGTCTCGGGTCGATTCCAATGCGTTCTAGTACTCCTTTCATGAATTCAACCCGTTTTTGACAAGCGTAGTTTCCTGAGATATAGTGGCAGTCTCCAAGATGGCAACCAGTCACGAGGACGCCGTCCACGCCAGACCGGAAAGCCTCAAGAATGTGTGTTGGGTCCACTCTTCCGCTACACATGGTTCGGATAATCCGTATGTTTGTGGGATACTGCATTCGGCTAACTCCAGCCAAGTCTGCCCCGGCATAGCTGCACCAGTTGCACAAGAACCCGAGTATTCTCGGCTCAAACTCTTCAGTCATTTATGGGCTGCCTCCTCCAGGAGCGAACGCGGTCCTAATCTCTGCCAATATTTGGTCGTCCATGAAATGTTTCATCGTAATGGCGCGTCGAAGGCAGGCTGCAGCGCATACACCACAGCCCTTACATATGGCTTCAATCACCGTGGATTTTCCTCCTTCGACTCTGTGCGCCCCAAAGGGACAAAGCTTTTCGCACATTCTGCAGCCGACACAGAGGTCTCGGTTCACGACTGCTGTTATTGCTTCGGTTCTCACTTTTCTGTTAGCCATCGGGTTAGCTGCCCTAGACGCCACTGCATAGGCTTGGGCTACGCTTTCGCCGATGTCTTTAGGACCGTGGGCGGTGCCACAGACAAATATGCCATCCGTCGCAAAATCTACGGGTCTCAGTTTTACGTGAGCTTCTAGGAAGAATTCGTCTGCTCCTAGTGGAACTTTAAGGATTTTTGAAAGTTCTTTTGCGCTTTCATGCTGCACTAATGGCGTCGAAAGCACGACGAGGTCGCAATCGAGTTCGTTTTTTTGACCGAGCAACGCGTGATAGGCTGTGACTCTCAGTTTTTTGTCAGGTCCCGCGACAACTTCCGGTGGATTTCCCTTCGAATAATTTATGAATTTTATGCCTGCTTCCCGAGCCTTTCTATGGTGTTCCTCGTAGTCTTTTCCGTAGGTTTGAAGGTCTTGGTAAATGATGTAAACTTCAGAGTCTGGATACCATTCTTTTATGAGCATGGCGTTTTTGACGGCTACCATGCAGCAGATTCTGGAGCAGTACGCTCTAGGCGGCTTTTCCTCTCTTGCTCCTACACACTGTATCATGATAACGGTTTTTGGCTTGGCGAACTTGTCCATTGCTGGCTTTCCGCTTTGAAGAATTTTCTCCAACTGCAACTGTGAGACAACTCTGTCGTATTTGCCATATCCGTATCTATCTAGTGGCTCGAATTCTACGGCTCCAGTCGCGATGATTACGGTGCCAACCTTAAACTTGCTTTCTTGTCCGCCTTCCTTAACAACGGTTACTTCGAAATTGCCAATGTATCCTTCAACACTTTTCACGGTTGCCGATGTGAATATGGTTATGTTCTTATGACCAGTTACGGTTTTGATTGTAGATTTTAGAATGTTTGCGGCTTCCTCATCCGTAGGATATAGTCTGTAAATATTCCTCAGCATTCCTCCGAGTTCGGGTTCTTTCTCTACAACATAAACTTTGAAGCCCTGATTCGCTAAGCAGAGAGCTGAAGTAATTCCAGAAATTCCGCCACCAACAACTAGGGCTGAGGGTTCTACTTCTACCTCTGCCTCCTGTTGCGGCTGGAGGAAAGAAGCTCTCGCAACCGCCATTCTAACTATGTCCTTAGCCTTTTCTGTAGCTCTTGCTGGCTCACGCATGTGAACCCAAGAGCAGTGTTCCCGAATATTCGCAAACGCAAACAAGTATGGGTTCATGCCTGCATCTTGACATGCCGCTCTAAATAACGGCTCATGAGTTCTAGGCGTACAAGAAGCAACCACAACTCGGTTAAGACTCTTCTCTTTTATAGCCTGCTTTATAGAATCTATACCTTCTGCCGAGCATGTGTATATGTTATCTTCCGCATAGGCAACGTTTGGCAGTGTTTGAACGTATTTCACAACTTCTGGAACATTGACTATGCCGCCTATGTTGATGCCGCAGTGGCATATGAAGACGCCAACCCTTGGCTTTTCCTCTGCTGGTAGAGCGCTAGACTCGACTTGTTCCATGGTTAGGCTCCTTCCACGCCCCTTGTTAGAGCTATTGTTTCAGCAGCCCTCGCTGCTGCTGCGCTGGCTTGGGCAACTGAGTCTGGTATGTCCTTCGGAGCTTGGCAGTATCCACACGCAAATATTCCTGCCACATTTGTATCAACTGGAGTGAGCAACGGATGCCGCACCTTAAAGAAACCAAATTCGTCAAGCTCTACTCCCATGATGCCCGCCAATTTCTTGTTGCCTACTCGAGGAACTAAGGCTGAGCAAAGCACAACGAGGTCCACGTCTGAAAGAGACTTTATCTCTCTGGTAGCTGTGTCGTCATACCAGATTGTGAGACTTGTCGTTGTCGGGTCTTCTACGATTTCTCCTGGTCTGCTTCTAATGTATTTGACCCCCCACTCATCTCTGGCTCTGTTAACAAATTCTTGGAATCCTTTTCCGAAGGCTCTCAGTTCGTTATAGAAGATGAAGACCTCTACATGTGGGTCGTGTTCTCTAATTATTAGTGCCTCTTTTGTGGCATACATGCAGCAAACGCTTGAGCAAAACGGACTGCCAAACTTCAGACTCCTAGAACCAACACACTGAATAAAGACAATTCGTTTGGGTATCCTCCCATCAGAAGGCCTTATCAGATGCCCTCCAACAGGACCAGAGGCGCAAACCCAACGCTCAAATTCGAGAGCCGTTAAAACGTTTTTGTGCCTACCATAGCCATACTCCTTGATTTCAGATGGGTTGTACTGGTTGAAGCCAGTTGCAACAACGATTGCTCCAACATTCAGCTCCACCTCTTCTGGTTGCTGATCAAGATTGATGGCTCCTGCTTTGCAAACCTTTGTGCAGAGCCTACATTTGAGACAGTTGTCTTTATCAACTGTCATGCATCTTGGCACGGCTTGTGGCATAGGCATGTATATGGCTTTTCGCATTCCGAGTCCCATGTCAAATTCGTTAGGAACCTCCGTCGGACAGTGTTCGGCGCACACGCCACAGCCAGTGCATTTGGATTCGTCCACACACCTCGCTTTTTGGAGAATCTTGACCTTGAAGTTGCCCGCTGATCCGCTGACCTCTTTGAGTTCGGAATATGTGAGCAGTTTGATGTTAGGGTGACGGAAACATTCAATCATTTTTGGAGCCAAAATGCAGATAGAACAGTCCATAGTTGGGAAGGTTTTGTCAAGCTGAGCCATCCTCCCACCAATACTAGGAGTCTCTTCTAACAGGTAAACTTGGAATCCTCGTCCACCGAGATCAAGCGACGCTTGCATGCCAGCTATTCCGCCACCAATGACCAAGACTGAGGTTTTCTCGCTCACATCACCGCCTCCATCATGTAGGCGTGGGCATAAGATTCATCGCCCTCGCAACTAGCAAAGATAAGTCACAGGTTTCAATTTCTATCTGTTCGCTTTTTACTGGAAGTTTTTCGCTCATGGCACAGTTGAGATGAATCTGGCATTTCGGACACGCTGTTATTAGTAGGTCAGCCGCAGTTTTCTTCGCCTCCGTCAGCCTTTCAATCTGAATCTGTTTGGAGTGTCTGCCACAACTCATCCAGGCGCTTACTCCGCAACAAAGCGCATTTTCTCTGTTTCTCTTCATTTCCACTAATTCTAAGCCAGGAATACTAGTCATAACTTCTCTGGGTGGTTCGTAAACGCCCATGTGTCTGCCGAGCCTGCATGGGTCTTGATAAGAGACTTTTTTATCGAATTTTCCAGGAAACTTAATCTTTTCCTCCTTGATTAGCTCTGCTAAGAATTCGGAGGCATGCAAAACCTCAGGGTGGGGACCACGAACTAGTTCGGGGTAATCCAGTTTTAGGGTTCGGTAACATTCTGGGCATGTGGTGACAACTTTGGATACACCGCTTTTCTTTATGGCAGCCATATTCATTTTTGCCAGTTCTCGCAGAGTCTCTAAATCTCCTGCAAAGGAGAGGTCGTGCCCACAACATTTTTCATTCTCCAGCAGCACTGGGCTTATTTCAGCTTCGTTCAGAATCTTTATCATGCCTTGGGCAATTTCGATGTTTTTCACGCCGATGTCATCGAAGACAACGTCGAAATATGGGAGGCAGCCAACAAAATAGAGTATTTCTCCCTTCTTGGCGATTTTTGCCTTCTTCGGAACCCATCCTAGTCGATTTTGTTTGACCTTGGGGTTTGCCATTATTCTTGATATGGCTAAGAGCGTTCCTTCGTGTGCGCAGTCTCCAGTAACTCCCTGAGCGGTTGCTTTGGCACGGCAGGTTCTGATAAACTCGTCGTATTCGATGTCTACTGGGCATCTTTGCCGACAAAGGTAGCAGGTTAGGCACGACCACAAGCCCTTATCAACTAGGACAGATTGTTCAAGTCCCATTAGGGCTTTTTCAACAGCCAGTCTTGGAGACGCAACTGGATAAATTCTCGTTATTGGGCAACTGCTGGAACATTTGCCGCACTCTTGGCAGTATAGGGCTTTCGTTCTCTTCAGAATGGCGTGAATCGACTCATTCTTAGTCGGACGCGCTGGTTGAGCCTTATTCTGTATTTTCAGGGGAGTTGGACCCGCCATACGCAGTTTTTCTGTGAAGTCCTTAATGACTGAAGCGAACTTCTCTCCTTCAGCGGCTGAAATCCATTCCAGACGCAGCCTATCAGAGCCAACTCCAAGTAAATCCAAAATTTTAGTGAGTTTTTCCACTCTTTTTTCTGCGTATTGGTTTCCGAATCTGTAGTGGCAGTCTCCTGGGTGGCATCCTGCTACTAAGACGCCGTCAGCGCCCCTTTCGAGGGCTTCAAGTATGAAAGCTGGCTCCACCCTGCCGCTGCACATTACCCGAATTATACGAATGTTAGTTGGATAAGAGAGTCGGCTGGTCCCAGCTAGGTCTGCCCCTGCATAACCACACCAGTTGCACAAGAATCCGACGATTTTTGGCTCTGACATAGCTGGGCTCCTCCAAAACTTATGTGAGTGCGGCTTTCACCATGGCAAAGATTTGTTTCTCGTTGAAGTGTCTCATTGTCATTGCTCCTGTTGGGCAGGTGACGGAGCATGTGCCGCATCCTTTACAGGATATTTCGTTTACTCGAGCGTTAAGCACGCCTAGGGCGACCTCAACCAGCTCGATGGCTTTGAATTCACAGATTTCCTCGCATCTGCCACAGCCTCTACAAAGATCAGGGTTCACAACAGCCGTAATGGCGTCTGTTCTCATCTTCTTGTTAGCCATCAAAATGCCAGCCCTCGCAGCCGCAGCCTTCGCCGAAACTATTGATTCTGGGACGTCTTTGGGTCCTGACGCAGCACCGGCCAGAAATATTCCGTCCATCTGGGTGTCTACAGGCCTAAGCTTCAGGTGCGCCTCCATTAGGAAGCCGTCTGGGCTTAACGGTACCTTGAGCGTCCGTGCCAAGAGCACTGCGTCTTTGTGAGGAATCAGCGGTGTTGACAGCACAACCCAGTCGCATGAAAGCTTTACCTGCTGACCAGCGAGCATGTCATAAACCGTGACAAGAAGTTTCTTGTCTGGGCCCTCACTAATCTCAGGTGTTGCTTCTTCGATAAATTTTACAAACTTTACTTCAAGATCTCGGGCTTTTGAATAGAGATCCTCATACTCTTTATACACTCGGAGGTCTCCGTAGAGAATGATAACGTCGGTTTTGGGAGACTGCTCCTTGATCAGTATGGCATTTTTTATGGCGTTCATGCAACAAATCCTTGAGCAGTAGGGCCAGCCTTCCTCTTTCCTAGCCTTTAGGATTTTTTTGAGTAGGCGAGCGGTGTCTGACATGAGGAAGGCTTCAACCTCATAGGCTCGGATTTCTCCTTTTCTGGACCCAACACACTGAATCATTACAACTCTTTCGGGCTTTCCGACCTTCCCAGCCTTTAACAACTCATCCATTTCGAGCTGTGTAACAACCCTGTCAAGTACTCCGTACTCATACAACCCAGCGGGTGGTTGATAATTCGTGGCGCCGCAAGCTACAATTATGGTGCCAGTTTCAAACTCGACGTCTTTGCCCATCTTGCTTGCTTTGACTTTGAAGTTTCCGACGTATCCCTTAACATCGGATATCGTGGTTGAGGTCAGCAATTCAATGTTCTTATGCGCCTTTACTGCCTCAGTTAAAGGGGTCAGAATCTCGGATGAGTCTTGGAGAGTTGGATAAACCTTATGAAGCCTTCGAAGGTTTCCGCCAACCTCGGCTTCTTTCTCCATCAAATACACCTTGAAGCCTTGATCAGCCAGTGTTAGCGCGGCCGTCATTCCAGCAACGCCAGCCCCAATCACAAGAGACGAGCCCAAAACGTCTATCTCGGGTTCCTCTTGCGCCTGCAACCACGCCGCCCTTGCAGCAGCCATCTTCACGATGTCTTTTGCTTTTTCCGTCGCTCTTTCTGGCTCGCTCGCATGAACCCAAGAACACTGTTCTCGGATGTTTGCCATCTCAAACAGGTATTTGTTCAATCCAGCCTCTTGGCATGTGGACCGGAATAGTGGCTCGTGTGTTCGTGGTGTGCATGAAGCTACGACTACCCTATTCAGTCCATGTTTTTTTATTGCTTCCTTGATGGAGCTTAACCCCGCCTCCGAGCAGGTGTAAATGTTGTCCTCAGCGTATGCAACGTTTGGCAACGTTTTTGCGTATTCTACGACTTCTGGAACGTTAACCACACCGTCGATGTTAACTCCACAGTGACATATGAACACGCCGACTCTAGGCTCTTCTTTCGATGCCGAGTATGTTGGCGATTGCGTCTCTTGGCTTTTTTCGGTTTTCATCGCTTGACATCCTTTCGACAGTCGGTTTTAGCGGTGGGTTTCCCCATCATCGCCCACGAATCTGTCATGTTGTTTTCAGTGGACTAGGGCCTAGTTGCTTGATTCTCTGCGTGGCGTCTCGAATCAAAGCTGCAAATTTTTCTCCTTCACCCGCTGAAATCCATTCTAGTCTCAGTCTTTCGGGTTCGATTCCTAACTGAGTAAGAATCTCTTTTACGAACGCGAATCTCCTTTCCATCATATAGTTTCCTTGAACATAGTGGCAGTCGCCAGGATGGCAACCAGTTATCAGCACTCCGTCGGCGCCCCATCTGAAAGCCGAAAGAATGAACGTGGGGTCAATTCTTCCGCTGCACATGACTCTGATTATTCTCACGTTTGGGGGATACT
>CAZUFG010000028.1:0-10762 GCA_964618655.1 uncultured Candidatus Bathyarchaeia archaeon
GCCCCGAGCGGGATTTGAACCCGCGACCTGCGGTTTACGAAACCGCTGCTCTACCAGCTGAGCCACCGGGGCACACTACTCAACAGATGAAAACAAATGCGTGTTTTTAAGACATTCGGACACCATGCTCAAAGTGAGACATATTTTTAAGACGTTTGATAATACCCTTCATGGAGGCTTCGCACTGAGTTCAGCGAAGGAGTTGGGCGAACGAAAAATAATTGAAATCATTCTAAAATGCCTAGAAGAAATGCCCAACATGCCAGTTCCCTTCGGAGACGACGTCTCAGCCGTAAACATTGGACACGGAAAACTCGCCATCATAAAAACTGACATGCTCGTCGGAAAGACTGACGTTCCGCCACGGATGAGTTTTAGGCAGGCAGCCCGCAAGGCGGCAGTCATGAACATAAGCGACTTAGCTGCAAAAGGAGTAGAACCAGTCGCCATACTCGCATCTATCGGCATCCCCAGAAGCCTTAAAGAAATAGACATCGAACAAATTGGGATAGGCTTAAACGACGGAGCACGCGAATACGACGCCTACGTCCTCGGAGGAGACACAAACGAGGCTTCCGACTTAGTCATCAGTTGCACTGCATTTGGAATCTGCGAAAAACAACACCTCATGAAGCGTAGTGGCGCAAGACCAGGCGACATAGTTGCCGTCACGGGCTTTTTCGGCAAAACAGCCTCAGGCCTAAAAATTCTGCTCGAAAAGCTTTCAACTCCTCCTAAAATAGGAAGGGCGTTGGTCGATTCTGTTCTTATGCCGTGCGCTCGAGTTAAGGAAGGCTTAGCTCTAGCTCAAACTCACGCGGTTACCGCTTCCATCGACTCGAGTGACGGACTCGCTTGGAGTCTACATGAAATCTCGAGGGCTAGCAACGTGGGTTTCATCGTTGACAGCCTTCCAGTCGCTCCCGAAGCCGAAGAGTTTGCAAAACGCCATAATTTGAACGTAACAGAATTAACCTTGTACGGCGGGGAGGAGTACGAACTCGTTGTGACCATTAGGCCAAAACTTTGGGAAAGAGCCAAGAAAGCCGTGGAAACCGTTGGAACAGCCCTAATAAGGATTGGGTTAGTCAAAAAGGGAAAAGCCCTACTTCTTAAAAGGAAAGGAGAAACGGTTCCTATAGAGGCTCGGGGGTGGGAACACTTCAAAACAGTCAAGGAGTTTCTCACGTGACTGAATCTTGTGACGTTGGCAGCCTGCCCTTAGTCGGCGACTACAAGAAATTCTTGGAAGGTGCAACACGTTTCGGTACACCATCAGCTGACGATTCCGTTCGATATTTTCAGCAGAAAGTGGTTGAGGCTTTTTTAGACAAAGTTCATGCAGGCATCGATGTTCCGAGCTTTCCTCAGTTTAGGGATATGAACGAGATGTTTTTAGATGTTATAGACGGCGTGGAGAAGCTTAAGGGAGGCGGCTACACAGAAACTAGGATTCCTTTTATAAAAGCAGGTAGGAGGCAGATACCAGAGGCTACGGCTCTTAAGCGAGGTGTCCAAGAAATCGAGAGGGGAGGCGAACCCTTCAAGATTAGAATCTGCGTGACAGGACCATACACTCTCTCTTCATTTTTCACGTACCGAGACAGCAAAATATTCACAAGGCTGGGAGACGTAATCTCACAAATCGTAGAAAGCAACGTTTTCAGTGAAAAACATGCGAGTGTAAGCTTGGTTTCTGTTGACGAGCCGGCCTTCGGGCTTCTAGACGACCCGTTAATCGATTATGGGTCTGAGGGAAGAGAAAACTTGCGAAAGGCTTGGGAATCCATTTTTTATGTGGCTAGTTCTAAAGGCGCCAAGACGATCATACACCTTCACAATACAGCGGACGAGTTGTTCTGGGAGGTAGAACCCCTAAACATAGTCGAGTCACACATAGGAGATCCCGTATACGAAATGAAGAAAACAAAGGAACGACTGGAGGCTACTGACAAATTTCTAAAAGCGAGTGTGTCGATCACAAATTTTGATAAACTGATTAGGGACGACGTCGTCAGAGCCTCGCCTCAAAGAATGAGTGAAACAACCATAAATCAGAAGGTTGCAGACGTTTGGAAAGACGTTTCCAAAGGGAAGATAGACTCCAAAGTTTTTCTCGAAAAAGTTGAGACGATGAAAGAACGACTAGTTAAGATAATTAACCGATTTGGTGTGGAAAGGGTTCCATATGCTGGACCTGAATGTGGGTTGAAGGGTTTTCCAACGTACGAGTGTGCGCTGGAGTGCCTGAAGCGGGTGTCTAGCGCCGTTAAGGATGTAGCGGGATGAACGGTCATTGTTAATCGCGACTTGATGAGGTCAAGTCAAATTTTTTGTTCTTATTCTTCAAAATCGATAAGAATCAAAGGGCAGAAAAATTCAGTTGCAGGATATTTCATTGTTCTGGGATTATAATCTATGGAATTAAGGGACTTATGGATGGCATTATGTTAAAGTTTTAAATAAGGAAACGTAGAAGCTTATGATGGGGAAAAATATGGCAGTTTCAAAAATTGTTATGGGCGTAGGAATGATAGTAATAGCTGTCGTGGCTTTCGTAGTGGGGCTCTATGCAAGCCCACTTATATTTCCAACGGCCAAAGAGTATGCTGCTGGTTTTACATATTCACCGATGCCTCCGCCGACTGGCAAGAATGTTACCTTTGATGCTTCTCCTTCGAAACCTGAAGGTAAAACTATCCTCTGGTATTATTGGAATTTTGCTGATGGTTCGCCTCCGGTGAATACGACTGATGTGACTACGACTCATGTGTTTGCGCTGTATGGGGTCTACAATGTTACTCTAACCACCATGGACAGTGAGGGACTTGAGAACACAGGATGGAAGTTGGTGACAGTCATAGCAGAAGATTCCGTTTGGGCACGTGTCACAGAAACGGGTAAAATAATAGTTGGAACAGAACCGGGTTGGCCTCCTTACGAATATTTAAATGAAACGGGCGCCATCGTTGGCTTCGAAATTGAATTGATGGAAATGATTGCAGATGAACTGAATCTTACCGTTGAGTGGAGGAACATGGGCTTTGATGCCATAATTCCAGCTGTTCAAGCCATGGATATAGACTTGGGTGTAAGCGGGTTCTCAGTTACCATAGATAGGTTGGAGGTAGTGCAATTTACAATGCCCCACAGCATTACAGAAGGCCAAGTAATAATGCTTCAAACTAGAGCCAACCAATTAGGCATCACACAATTAACGTCTCTAGCAAATCTGACACAACTTGGTCTCAAATGTGGAACGCAAGTAGGCACAACTCAAGAAGCGGAATTGATGCAAGTAGCGCCAGGTGCTTTAGTAACCTACAATGATTTCCTCCTTGCACTTGAAGACATGAAGAGGGGCGCAATTGACTGTGTCTATGCGGAAACTCCGATAACGTCTAACTGGATACTTGAAGCAGAACAGAAAGCAGAAACACCAATCGTAGTTATCTATAAGAGACCCTACTTTCCTGTAGCCTTTGTGGCCCACAAAGACGCTCACACACTTGTTGCAAAGATAAATGGAGTACTTGCAGAAAAACTAATAGCTACAGCCGAGCTAGACGAATTGAAACAGAAGTGGAAATGCTAGCTAAATACCAATGTGATGAATGTTGGATGTGGTCCAGCAACTGCTCCTAATGCTGGGAGGAGTCTACACAACCCTATCTGTCTCCATCCTTTCTTTTTTATTAGGATTAACCATCGGACTTCCTTTAGCCTTCATGAGAGCATATGGAAGCAAACCCTTCCAGATTCTTATCGACGGATTTGAGAAGGTCTTTAGAGGAATCCCAGAACTGGTGTTGATGCTTCTGTTCTACTGGGGAATAGGATACTACTTTCGCACCCCTTTCAAAAACCCATTTTTCACGGCAACTTTCGTTTTAGGACTAAGGAGCGCAGCAAACCAGTCTCAGATATTTAGAGGAGCAATAAGAGGTATAGGAGAAGAACAGATGCTGGCCGCTAGGTCTCTTGGGCTTTCAAGGATACGGTCAGTAATTCATGTTATGTTACCCCAAGTCTTTATTTCCTCTACACCGGGTCTAGGCAGCGAATACGCTCTTCTCGTTAAAGACTCGTCATATGCGTGGATAATCGCCGTCATTGATATAATGGCAATAACGGACTGGATTAGAAAAGGAACCGGGGATACCGTTACTCCTTATCTCTTAGCCGCCCTTCTGTACATACTACTCACCTTTCCAATCGCAACATGGCTAGACACATGGGGGAGCAGAAAAAAGAACCAGTTGGGACTGTAGAGAGAAAAATGACGGACATAGTAATGGAATGTAGAAATCTTTCGAAAATCTACGGAAAAATCATCGCAGTAAAAGATGTTTCCTTAAAAATTGGAGAAGGTGAAATAAAACTTATATTTGGACCAAGCGGCTCTGGAAAAAGCACATTTCTAAGATGTTTAGCGATGCTAATAAAGCCCACTAAAGGAGAGGTTTTCCTTAGGGGAGAATGTTTAACAAAATCGGGCGTAGACTTGAACAAGGCAAGAGCCAGAATAGGATTCGTATTCCAGCACATCTGGCTTTTCCATCATCTAACCGCACTTGGAAATGTAGAGTTAGCACTAAGACGCGTACTGAAGCTGCCCAAGAAAGAAGCCAGAGAAAGAGCGATGCAGGCTCTCAGAGAAGTGAAGATGGAAAAATGGGCGCATCATTATCCGGCTCAACTATCTGGAGGACAACAACAAAGAGTTGGAATAGCTAGAGCATTGGCAAGAAACCCGGACATTATATTGCTTGATGAGCCAACATCAGCCCTCGACCCAGAATTAACTGGAGAAGTAATAGATACCCTGAGAGATCTAGCAAAGAAGGGAACAACCATGCTTATAGTTAGTCATGAGATGCCGTTCGCCCGTGAAGTGGCAGACGAAATGATTTTCTTTGATGAAGGCGCAATAGTTGAGACAGAACCGCCAGAAATTTTCTTTACTAACCCCAGAAGTGAAAGAGCGAAAATCTTCATGGCGCGGTTGATTAAGCGAACCAGAAGGGAATAAAGTGGAATTTTTAGTCAAATATTTCGGCTTGCTCCTTGGTGGCTTCATTACGACGGTTGAGGTAACAATGTTTGGGGTGTTGGTGGGGCTTGCGCTTGGGATCCTTCTTGCAATAGGTGATATATACGGAGGAAGAATCGTTTCAACTATAATTAGGTTTTACGTGGAGTTCTTTAGAGGGAGCCCTATCATCATTCAGCTCTTCATATTCTATTTCACCATTCCCGACCTGTTCCACACGTTGATAGACCCCTTCGTGGTAGGTCTCCTAGTTTTCAGTCTAAACAGTGCAGCTTACCAAAAGGGCTACATAAAGGGAGCAATGGAAGCCGTTTATGAGGATCAAATGACTGCTGCTCTTTCAATAGGTCTCTCAAAGGCTAAGGCAATTTTCTACGTTATTCTTCCCCAAGCCTTGAGACTAGTAATCCCGGCGTGGGGCAACGAATTCTGCTCCCTAACGAAAAGCACATCAGCCCTACTTGTAATTGGAGTGAGAGACTTCACGTCCGCCGCCAAAACAATAGCCGGCCAAACATGGAGAAACTTAGAAACATACACTTTCACAGCAATAATTTATCTCATCTGGATAAGCGCTGTAATGAAAATTTCAGACATTGTGTATGAGAAAGTGAAAATACCAGGGATAGAAATATCCACATAAAGTTTTGCTTTTGGCTCTAACGTTTAACTCCAGTCACGATCACCACTTTTCTGCCATCATACTTTCTTGAAATAAACATGGCAATCAAAACTGCAGGGTCATAGTTTGGATATTTCTCGCCTAACTGTAATACTGAGTTCAACTTACTAGTGGATTCTACTTTTGTGAACGGAAAATCCAGAAATCCTCTCTCAATGTTTTCTCCTTCTTCTCCATGCGTATAAATCGAATTAAAAACCTGTTTGTAACATTCGTCAATGTCCTCATCTTCACATAGTTTGATTAACGGATGATTGGGGAGTACACATGAAATAATCGTTGGCGGTTTCTCGATCAAGCCCTTATTTAGCATTTCTTGGAAGCCATGGGCAACTCCATACGCTAATGTGAGGTCGGCGGAAGGAACAAAAACGTATTCTGGCTCTATTTCCTTCAGTTCGTGGCTGATTGCAACGTCTCCTCTCCATCTTTCCACAAATCCTGGCGATAGGTTAATGAGCCCTTGTTTCTGAGCAATTTCATCAACCAATTTGTAGGAATCGTAAAAATATTTTCCCTCAGCTATGACTTCTGCTCCAAACTTTTTGATGGCTTCGATTTTCTTTTTTGGAGTAACTTTTGGGACCAAAACAACAGCCTTCTCTTTCATCCAGTGAGCCAAAGAAATGCCTGCGTTACCGCTTGAAGCTACTATGTACCTCTTTTTCCAGCCAAACTTGTTAATAAGGTAAAATGTTTCTCTATCCTTGTGGCTGCCTGACGGATTATTGCATTCTAATTTTAAGAAGCACTTTAAAAAGTCGTCATATACAACTGGAGTCGAGCCTACTTTTTGAGAAATTTTTTCGTTCATTCTTCCACATCTAATATTACTATTCCCTATAGGTGAAATACTTTTGTCCCTACATGCTGTTGTCTGTGGGGAGGTCGCCCAAGCCAAAGAGCAGAAGGTTTATAAGTCACTGTTGATATCGCATTTGATATCGATGGTGATAGAAATGGTTCGTCCATTCCCCTTCAGACACTGGATGAGACACACCGCAGCAGTTCCGAAAGGCTTCCTTCGTTACCGAGTGCTAAAACTACTCAATGAAAAACCCATGTCAGGCTCAGAAATAATGAGCGAAATCGAGAAACAAACCAACGGAGAATGGAAACCAAGCCCAGGCTCGATCTATCCATTACTGGCTTGGTTGCAAGACAATGGATACGTCAAAGAGATAGGTGAAAAAGAGGCGGGAATTAAGCGTTACACGTTAACAGAGCAAGGCAAAACTTTCCTAGAAGAGCAGGACAAGACACGTGAAGAACTACGCAAACGTTTTAAACCTTTCGGGCCTGGACCCGGATTCATGGGACCCATGTGGTTTGAGTTGTACCCAGAAAAGGCTAGGGAATTGCTGAGAGCCGCAAAAGACCTTGCAATAGCTTTGTGGGACCTCCACGACGGACTGAGACGGGAATACTCGGAAAAAGTAACTGAAGAAGCAAAGAAGACACTTGAAGATACCGCCAAGAAAATTGAAGAAATAGCAAAGAAGTTAAAAGAAAGAAAGCAGTAGGCACTCTACCTCTGAGAAAATGGGGCAGAAAAATGCAACTCGCCATCGAAGCCGACAACCTCACAAAACGTTTCGGAAGATTTACTGCAGTTGATCAAGTAACATTCGACGTTAAACAGGGTGAAATCTTTGGGTTACTGGGCCCAAACGGGGCGGGAAAAACAACCATCATACGTATGCTCTGCACTTTGCTTCTACCAAGCGATGGCACGGCGAGAGTTGCAGGACTAGACGTGGTGAAACAGGCAGACGATGTTCGACGAATAATTGGAGTCGTAACCGAGAAACTCATCATGTATGACCGTCTAACTCCAGTAGAAAACTTGAAGGTTTTTGGAAAGCTCTACAACGTTCCCAACGATGTACTGAAACAACGGAGTGAGGACTTGCTAAGACTCGTGGACTTGTGGGAATGGAGAGACCATAAAGTAGGTGAATTCTCTTCGGGAATGAGGCAACGAATGAACGTGGTGCGTGCGCTCCTGCATGAGCCTAAAATTCTCTTTCTTGACGAGCCAACGATTGGGCTTGACCCGACGACCGCCCACAACATTCGGCACTTTGTTCAGAAACTCAATGACGGGGGCATTACTATCCTTTTGACGACGCATTACATGGACGAGGCAGACCAGCTCAGCGACCGAATTGCAATAATTGATAAAGGGCAGATTGTGGCGGTGGACACGCCCAAGAACCTAAAGACAAAAGTCGGTTCGAAAGCCACGTTAGAGGACGTGTTTATCAAGTTAACCGGCGAAAAAATGAGAGACGCCCCAGAGAAAAGACGTTTTATTCCTTGGCATCCCCATGGGAGAGGCGGAGGGCACTTTTGATGAGAAACCCACGTCAATTACTGTATCACGCCTTGGTTATTGCTTGGAAAGACCTCACCGAGTTTAGGCGATCACGAATTGCCTTAGCGTTTAGCATCATCTTTCCAGTCATGATCATAGCCATGTTTGGCTACATGTTTCCAAGCACGGGAATGAGTGTAAACAACGTTGCGGTTGGAATAGTTGTAGAAGACACTAGTGGGCAAAATGCCACTCTTGCGGTTTCTATGATTCGTTCGGCATTCGCAAACTCGTCTTCCTTTATACTGGTAAACGTTTCTACCCAGTCAGATGCGAAGGCGAAGATAATGTCGGGAGAGATAAAAGGGGCGGTGGTTATTCCCGAGAACTTCACAGCAAGCCTACTAAACAATACGAGGGCGCAGATAATCATTATCACAGACCCAAGTAATCCAGCTCTTTCCAGCGCAATAACTCAAGCTTTTAGCGGAGTAATAGGGGCTGTTTCTGACTATTTCGCTAGCCAAATAATCGCTGGCGGAATCCATGCAGATCCCCAGTTTGTCCTTCAACCCGTTTCTGCGAGTCCAATAACTGTGGTTCCGGGTGGGGGCAGCTATTTTGACTATATTGCACCTGGTTTTATCGCCCTAACCGTTATGATGTCTGGCTTAACTGGCTTGGGCGTGGCTCTTGCAAGGGAGAGAGAAATCGGAACTCTAGATGGTTTTCTCATGTGCCCCATCTCGCGAGTGTCCATAATTTTGGGGAAGACTCTCTCTCAGACTGTTCGGAACTTGATTCAGGGCGCCATCACCATAACTCTGGCGGTGTTACTGTTTAATGTTCATATCCGAGGCGACATCATCCTCATTGTTTTCATACTGGTGCTGGGGACTCTCAGCTTTTTAGGCTTGGGCATTCTTGCCACCGCGGTTGCGAGGGAGCAGGAGTCTGCTCAATTTATTCTGGGGTTGTTGCAGTTTCCGATGATGTTCCTCAGTGGGGTGCTCTTCCCAGTTGAGCAGATGCCCATGCCGTTGCAGGTGGTTTCTAAGTTTCTGCCCTTAACTTATGCTGTTAACGCTCTTAGGAAAGTGATGATATTGGGCGTGGGAATAGAGGGCATCGTCTTTGAGCTGATTGTCCTCGTCATCTTGTGTGGCATAACAGTTTTTGCGGGCATTCCCTTATTTGACAGAGCCACGAGAAAGTAGTGGGCGTTTCACAGTAGAAACGGGGCTTTCAGAGTGAAGCTAACCAGGCTCGACGGGGTAATCTTGCTTCTGCCTTTTTTCGGCTTCCTCGACTTAATATCGACATTCTACGCCCAGTACCGCGGTTATTCTCTGGGAAAGTATGAAGTCGGGTTTTTTGCGTCATACTTCGCTAAGGCTGGCGCCCTACGCTTTTACATCCCGCTTTATTTCTTAATTTTGTTCGGCATGGCTGCTGGAATGATTTATATTAGAAGCAAGCTGGCACATTTCAGCGGTTGGCCTGACAAAATAGTCTTCCTGCTTCTTGTAATATGCGTCGGCGTCATAGAAGCCACACTGGTCGGCACAGCAGTTTCCAACATATTGCTGACTATGGCTATGAGAACTGAAATACGTAATTTTGGAAAATATATGGCCTATTTAGTCACAATTCTGGTCGTACTGTGGTCTGCAAAAAATGAGTTCATTCCTCACGAAGAGCTTTCGAAACATATCGAGTCAGCCGATGAAGGGTGAAAGGTTCGTTTTAATAATAAAATAAATGGTGCCTTAACAAAAGGTTGATATGCCATCAACAGACCTATTTAAATGACCCACCATGAAGCCCTTAAAAGAAATCGACCCTGAAGCTTTCCAGTTGCTCGGAGACGAAACCAGAAGGAAGATCATCCATCTTCTTCGAGTGAAAGAATTAACCGTAAGTCAAATCTCAGCCGAGCTGGGAGTAACTCCGCAGAACATCTACCATCACATCAAGAAACTGGAAAAGGCGGGATTAGTTGAGGTTACACGAGAAGAACGCATTGGTCACCTTATCGAAAGCTATTATCAAACGACGGCTGAAACTTTCATTGCCAGCATTGGAGCCCTTCGCGGAAAAACCGCAACCGTAAACATGCTAGAAGTTTTGAATGGACTGAAGAAACTCGGTTTCAAAATTAAAGCAGACGAGGAAATCGCATCGCAACTAGCAAAGATGGAGGCGAAGGCTATCAAGTGTGAATGTGCAGAAAGACTGGAAGAAGACATTGTGAAATTGAAGGATACGGACTTCATGACACAAGAGATGATAATGCGCTATGCTGACCTCCTAACAATGTCAGACAAAGAATTTGCGGAAAAACAAAAACTAAACGGAAAAGTAAGGCAACTTCTGCTCTCGATTTGCCTTGAAAAGCCAAAAATTTTTACGCTCACTGAAAAAAGCTTGCGTAAGTAGATGACCACCTAGAAGAAGAAAACAGCAAGATATGTTGTCTACTGGCGAGTTTTATGGTTATAGTGAAAGAAGTCTTATGCAAGTCGGTGCTCAGTCGCTCTGGCATATCCGCCGTGGATTACGCCGTCAATCCGTATCGTGGGTGTGAGCATGGATGCGTTTATTGCTATGCTCGCTTCATTCAGCGTTTTACTGGGCACATGGAGAAGTGGGGCGAGTTTGTGGACGTGAAAATTAACGCGCCACAAGTTTTGGCTCGCGAGCTTTCTAA
>CAZUFG010000029.1:0-10736 GCA_964618655.1 uncultured Candidatus Bathyarchaeia archaeon
CTCCGTAGGCGTGTCCTTTTCCAAGTCTGCGCCCAGCCCTATCTACTGCCACACACCCCGTAACAATGAGGTCTGGCTTAGGAAAATCTTTGACCTTGATTCCAAGCTTGAACGCCCCTCGTATGGTGGAGGCAAACTCTTCTCGACCTCTCACTTTCTTCGGGTCAACCAAAATGTAGCCACGCTTCAGTCTAGGCGAAGCCATAATCAGCAGTTTGCCATCTTTCAAAGCATTTTCCCTAACACTCTGTTGCGCAAAATCTGGGTTAGCAACAATCACTCTGGCGTTTTTCCACTCTTCTAAAAGTCTAACCCTCTCCGCTGCCTTTTCAGAACCCTCAAAATTTGGTATCCTACCAGCGCATGGAAGCGGAAATCTAGCGATTCCTTTAGTTTCTATTTCCTTCCAAATAAGTTCTCTTAGTTTTCTCTTCTCCTCTTTTACGTTATGCTCCAAACTTTCTCGTTTTCCCCAACAAATTCATGATGATGGGCATGAGGTCTACGCTTCGTATTCTTCCAAGTCCGCCTTTGGCACAAGTTCTTTCCCCAAACTCTTTAACGTCGTCTACACGTATGCCATGTCCGCGTATGGCAACTGGAACTGGGTCACCTTCATGATCCTTGGTTAAGACTGAAGTCGTGTGGTCGGCAGTAACTGCAATAAGAGTCTCATCCAAGTCTACGCTCTTAACGATACTACTAACCATCTTGTCAATCTTCTCAATCATCATAACCTTCTTTTCAGCATTCCCATCATGGCTCGCAACATCAGTTGCTTTTACATGCGCAAACACAAAATCGTAGGACTTAATCGCTTCAACCACCGCCCTCGCCTTTGCCACAACATCGGTGTCGTAGGTGCCAGTTGCGCCCGGAACATCGAGAAGTTTCATTCCAGCCACCTTACAAACTCCCTTAACAAGGGGCATGGCGGCTACCACCGCTGCGCGAATCCCATACTGAAGCGGGAGAGGTATTATCTCAGGCAGTTTTCCCGCCCCCCTGCATAAAACAGCATTTGCTGGAGGCAAGCCTCTTCTGACCCGCTCTGCGTTAATAGGATCTTTCTCCAAGACCTCGTGGAAGTATCGCATAAGTTTATTCACAATGTCTGCGGTTCTTTCAGCCTCTGGAGTGCCATCGATTGGAGAAACTCTCAAGACAGGTTTCCCAGCTTTTTGGGGGTCTGAGTCTGTCACCATCATTGATAGTCGTGGTCCCCTAAGCCTAAGTATAGCCCGATGCTGAACAGTGTTCGCGAACGTTATCTCAACGCCCAAATCTTCTTCAAGATTTATCTTCTTGAACCTTTCCGCAAGCCGAGAAGCGTCTTCAGTTTCGATTCTGCCTGCTCGTCTATCCACCACTGTGAGGTTTTTGTCGACGGTTGCGAAATTGCATCGAAAAGCCACATCGTCAGGCATGATATCTATTCCCGACCCTATAGCTTCGAGTGCCCCACGCCCACGATACACTTTCAACGGGTCATAGCCCAATAAAGCGAGAGTGGCGGCGTCGCTTCCTGGAGGAATCCCAGGGGCGATTGGGTCCATAATGCCGCAGATGCCATTCTCCGCGATCCAGTTAAGCGTGGGCTTCTTCGCCGCTTCTAACGGAGTTTTTTCCTCTAATTCATTTATTGGTCTGTCGGCCATGCCGTCTCCGACAACTACGATGGCTTTCATGTATTCAGCCTCAGTGTTTCTCTGATTGAAAAGTTACTTTTATCTGTTTGATTAATATGTGTGCGTTGAATTAGTAGTATAAAGCTTGGGATGGGCGATGCCAGAAGCAAAGAGGGAAAAGTGGAGTCGCAGGTTTGGCGAGTGGTTTCGTCATGTATTGATGAACGCGAAGATTCTGGACTATCGGTATCCGATTAAGGGTTGTGGAGTCTGGCTGCCATACGGGTTCAAAATAAGGAGGAATGTCCTTCAAATCATTCGTGATCAACTAGACTCAACTGGTCATGAGGAGACATTGTTTCCCCTCATGGTCCCAGAAACATCGCTGGCAAAAGAATCCACTCACGTGAAAAGCTTTGAAGGAGAGCTTTTCTGGATTACTCACGGCGGTTTTGAGCCCTTAAAAATTCGTTACGCCTTACGGCCGACAAGTGAAACTGCAATCGCGCCTATGCTGAAGTTGTGGATACGGTCTCATGCGGATTTGCCGATAAAATTGTATCAGGTTGGGAGCGTTTTCAGATGTGAGACTAAGGCTACTAGGCCCATCTTGCGGATGCGGGAGGTTTCAAGTTTTAAGGAGGCCCATACTGCTCATGCCACGTTGGAGGAAGCTGAAGCGCAAGTGAAAGAGGGTGTGGAGATTTACAAGAGGATCTTTGATGAGATTGGCGTGCCTTATCGCATATCAAGGCGACCCGACTGGGACAAGTTTCCAGGAGCACTATACTCTATAGCCTTCGACATGATTTGCCCAGACGGTAGGACTCTCCAGATTGGGACTGTGCACAACTTGGGTCAGAACTTTTCGAAGGCGTTTGACATCGCATATGAGACTGAAGATGGAAAACAAGAGCATGTTTGGCAGACTTGCTACGGAATTTCTGGGAGAGGTATCGCAGCCATGCTGATGGCGCATGGCGACGACCATGGGGTTGTTTTGCCACCGAAAGTTGCGCCCGTACAAGTGGTAATTATTCCCATCCCATCTAAGGAAAAGGATGTACAAATTAAGAAAACATGCGAAGAAATCGCTACAAGGCTTAAAGAGGCAAGTTTCAGAGTGGAGTTTGATACTCGAAACGATTTGACGCCTGGCGCCAAATATTATTATTGGGAACTGCGTGGCGTTCCAGTCCGCATTGAAATTGGACCACGAGACGTCAAACAGAGCGAAGCCACCATCGTTCGACGAGACACTTTAGAGGAGCAAACGTGCAGAATAGACGAACTCGTAAAGGTTGTTCAAGGGCTTATGGCGAAAATGATGGAAGAAATGCGTCAGAGGGCTTGGCAATGGATGAACGGACGTGTCCGTAAGGCTGGCGATTTAGAAGAGCTGAAGCAATTAGTGAAAAAAAGAGTCGGCATCATCGAGGTCTTGTGGTGCGGCAACGCCGAGTGTGGTCATAAGTTAGAGGAAGAAGCAAACGAACGCGTTTTAGGAACCCCAGAAGACGTGAAGGAAAAAATTACTGGGAAATGCATTGTTTGTGGACGAAAAGCAGCATCCACCTTGAGGATTGCGTTAGCATACTAGACTAAGGTAGAAAGGGTTGCTAACAAAACTTAAGGAAAAAATTCAGTCCCTAATGATTGCAGAGGCAAGAGTTGCCCACAACGCTGGCTTGACGCCAAACATTGTGAGCGCCATTGGAATAATTTTTGCCATAGTTTCCGCAGTCACATACGCACTCCAATATTGGAAATGGGGCTATCATCAAATCTTCTTAGTACTGGCGCCTATTTTCTTGCTGATATCGGGTTTCTGTGATGTGCTAGACGGCGCCCTCGCAAGAACCTATGAAGAAACAACCATTTTCGGCGGCTTCCTCGACTCTTTGTTGGACCGTTACGCGGATGCCATAGTTTTTAGTGGCATTATTCTTGGCGGTCTGTGTCATCCCTTCTGGGGGCTAGTCGCTTTGATGGGCTCGTTGCTCGTGAGTTATGCACGGGCGAGGGCTGAGGCGGCTGGAGTGAAGATGGAGACGGTAGGCTTGGCTGAGCGTGCAGAACGCCTTATCATATTAGTCATAGCCAGCTTTTTGAGTGTGGTTTGGCTGGAGGCGTTAAATTGGGGCGTTATTGTTCTGGCGGTCCTTACTAATCTGACCGTGCTCCAGCGTGTAATCTATTTTTATACGGCTTCTAAAAAGAAAGGAAAAGTTGGTTGAATTTTTACGGTTTGGTTAGGTATTTTCTTGATGGTTTGGTTGCAAGTGATGTTGTTAAATAAATGAATCTGATTGAGATATACTTTTAAGATTGTAGGGTAAATTAGGAAATGAGACTAAAAGGCAATGGAGAAGGTTTCTTGTCGTCTCTTAAACATTTGCAGAATGGTAGATATGCTATTTTAAAGAAGTTGGGCGAGGGTGGAAAGGGCGTCGTATTCAAGGCTAGAGACACCGTTTTGAACCGTGTCGTTGCAATTAAAATGCTTAAGGGTGCAGTTTTAAGTGAAGAGGCATATTCACGTTTTATGCGGGAAGCCCAAGTAGTGGCGAAACTTAACCATCCGAACATTGTTTCCATCTACGACATTGGCAAAGAAGACGAAAATCAGTTTTTTGTTCTTGAATTTGTTGATGGGATGAGTGTACGTGAGCTTATGGGAACGTACCCTGAAGGCAAATGTGATGTACAGACAGTTTTAAGAGCAGGCATAGATGTTTGCAGTGCTCTTCAGTACGCGCACTCTCAAAATGTTCTGCATCGAGACGTTAAGCCTGAGAATATTTTGATTTCTGAAGAGGGCACCGCGAAACTGATGGATTTTGGTCTGGCTAGGATGCTTGGTCAACCTAGCATTACGCAGGAAGGAATTATAGTTGGCACGGTTGCCTATGTGGCTCCGGAAATAGCGTTGGGGAAAGGTGCCGATGCTAGGTCCGACTTGTATTCCTTTGGTGCAGTACTTTATGAGATGGTGGCTGGGAAACCGCCTTTCCCAGGAGAAGACCCTGTAAAAATTATTTTCAGTCATATACATGATTACCCGGTTTCGCCGAGTAGGCTGAATCCGAAGGTCCCTCAGGCTTTGGCTGACTGTGTTATGAAGCTTTTGGAAAAGGAGCCTGGGAAGAGGTATCAAACTGCGACAGATTTGCTTGGAGTGTTGAGGGATGTTGCTGAGGGGTTCTTAAAAGAGGTTCTCATGCCTTCTCGTAAACCAGTCGTTGTTGTTCCGAGTCCCCGTCCCTCTGCTGTAAAGGAGATTCAACTCATCGATAGAGTTGAAGAGATGGGTCTTCTTAGAGAGGCTATTGATAGGGCAGTTCGTGGCGAGGGCGGTCTTGTATTTACGTATGGAGAGGCTGGAATCGGCAAGACGAGATTGGCTAGGGAACTGGGGGCTTATGCGCGTTTGCGTGGGATGCAGGTTTTGTATGGTAGATGCCCAGCTTTGTTCAGGATGGACGGTGTGCCTCCTTATGTCCTCTGGAGTGAGGTGATTAAAGATTATTTGGAAGTTTGCTCTCCTGAGCAATTGTACAAGGTGATTGGCTATTATCCGAGTGAAGTTTGTAAGCTAGTTCCCGAAGTTAAGCAGAAGCTTGGCACGATTGTACCATCAATACCGATAGGTCCTGAAAATGAACGTAACCGTCTTTTTGAAGCGGTTTCGCAGTTTGTCACGAACGTTTCTAAGGAAGCTCCGTTGCTGGTTGTTCTTGATGATTTGCAGTGGACGGATCAGTCTTCGCTTTTGTTGCTGCATTATTTGGCTCGTGGCGTCTACAGGGAGTCTCTGCTTCTTTTGGGTGCTTATCGGGATACTGACATTGACGAGCGGCATCCCTTGTCTCCTGTCTTGACAGAATTGAACAGGGAGCGTTTGCTTCAGTCGGTCCAATTAAAACGCATGTCGCTTGATGATGTTTCAGAGATGATTAAGCTGATTTTGGAGCAAGACGATGTTCCAAAAGAATTTTGTGAACTAGTCTATGAAAAGACGAGAGGCAACCCATTCTTTGTTGAAGAAGTGATGAAGTCCCTAAAGGAAGAGGAAGTCATCTACCGTGAGGAGAATAAATGGAAGATTAAGGAAGTTTCGAGGCTCAAGTTTCCGAAAACCGTTAAGGGCGTCATAAAGAATAGAATAAGTCGGTTAGACGATGACTGCCAAAATGTGTTAACTTTGGCTTCTTTTGTTGGAAAAGATTTCACTTTTGAGGCTTTACGTGGAGTTACTGGCATTGAGGAGGACAAGTTGCTTGGGTTGATGGAGAGAATGCTCAAAACTGGCCTGGTTGATGAGAGGGTGATTCGTGGAGAAGGTGTGTATTCCTTTGCCGATATCATAGTTAGAGATGTTGTGCATGAGGAAGTTAGCCTTTTGAGACATATGAAGCTTCATGATGTTGTGGGATGCGCCTTAGAGAAGGCGTACGCTAAGAAAATCGATGAACATTTTGGAGAACTTGCCTACCATTTTCTTGAAGGCGGAAACAAAGAAAAGGCACTTGACTACTTTTTGAAGGCTGGGGAAAGAGCGCAGAAGGTGTATGCTCATGACGAGGCTTTTTCCTATCTTCACCACGCTCTTGAACTTCTCGAAGAGAAGGAAGATAATCTAGAAGAGAAGGCTCGCATAACCCGACGGCTTGGCGAACTCAAACTGTGGATTGGGCAATTTGACGCCTGCATGGAATACTTGAACAAATCGTTAACTCTGTGGAATCAGATAGGAGACAAGAAAAACATCGCAAGTCTTCATGCCCAAATGGCATTATGGTTGTGGATAGCCGGTGGTGACCAAGAGAAGGCTTCTGAACACCATCGTGTGGCTTTAGAGATACTTGAGAAGGAACCTGAAAGCGTTGAATTAGCCAGTTTGTATGAGGATATTGGGCACATGCTCTGGCGAACTGGCAAGTCCGCTGCTGAAGCCTTGTCTTGGATAAAGAAAGCTTTTGAAATGGCAGAGAGATTAGGCGCTACTGAGGTTCTTGCACCATGCTACAACGATCTGGGAGTGTTGAGTTCGAAGTTAGGAGAATACGAAAAGGCATCAAAATACTACGAGCAAGGACTGAAAATATGTCTCGAAAATCAGAATGCATTGTGGGCTATCACCTTCTACAACAACCTTTCCCAGCTCTACTGGGCTACAGGAGAATTTCAAAAGATGTTTGAAACCGCCCAGAAAGGGTCAGAATTCACAAAAAAAATCGGTTCCTTGTATGGCCTAACTTGGCTGAATTCCGTACTAGCGACATCCTATATGTTTATGGGAGAGACGCAGAAAGCCGTTTCCATCTACGAAGAAATTTTGGCATTAGCCAAGAGAATCAAACATACGGTTCAGGTCTCAGGAGCAATTAGTGGTCTCGGACAGTGTTATCAGATTTTGGGAGAATGGGACAAAAGTCTTCAATATTTGATGGAATCCCGTGACATTGCGGAAAAGATTGGAGAATACCAATTTACTGTAAGTGCTACTTCACTTCTAGGAGAATTGTTTTTGGAAATGGAAGACTACGTGGAGGCTGAGAAATACCTAAAAGAAAGCAAAAGACTCTATGAAACCGCAGGAGAAACAGACACCCTACTTACCGATGTCTTTCCAGCCTTTTCAAAATTATATCTGAAAGAGGGAGAAATTGTAAAAGCCAAAGAACTGATTGAGAAAACCTACGAACACGCAACAAGAACAAAAAATAGATTAGTTATTCCTTACGCTGAGATGTTGAAGGCGATGCTTTTCAGGGAACAGAAAAACTGGAACCAATCCACACAGCACTTCGAAAAAAGTCTTCAAGGATACAAATCCATAAACTTACAAAAATGGTGGGTCGGGAGATTCGCTGAACTCCTATACGAATACGGCTCAATGTATCTGAACCGAAACGAAGAAGGCGACAAAGAAAAAGCCTACTCACTACTAAACCAAGCACTGGAAATATACCAAAAAATCGACGCCAAAAAGAAAATAGAAAAAATAATAGCAAAAAAGAAACTACTAACAGCCTAAAAGCTAGTTAGAAGGGTCTTCTTCTCCACGGCTGTCTCCGTTCCTCTCGGGCACGCACCTTCACCACACCACGATGCACCGCGCAGGAGACGCAGTAGTACTTTATCTCAGTGTGCCCAGGCATGTACGCGCCCCTTTGACGAAGCTCCTTATACAACGCAGAGTCTACAAGGGAAACTCGGCGAGAAACCTTCTTAGCTTTATCGCGGGGCACAAGCTCGCCACACATGCTACACTGAACAAGCGCGCTTTTCCCCTTCCCGCCCTTCGAACGCCCTCTAGATTTTCGTTTTACTGGCATGACTTATCCTCTAACCATATCAATTGTGAACGGAGCTTATAACTTTACAGAATTAATTCATATACCTTGTGTTTTTCCATTAGTATGGGGCAGGCATGTTTGACCTAGTAACCGTCGGACACTTCACAATCGACCTGATCCTTTCGCCCAAAATAACCAATCCACAACTTACCTTAGGCGGTCCACCAACTTATGTTTCTCTGGCGGCGAGAAAACTAGGCGCAAGAGTTTCGGTAATTTCGAAGGTTGGAAAAGACTTTCCAGACGAATATGTTACACGGCTCAAAACAGAGGGCGTTGACCTCTCTGGATTGAAACTTCTTAGGGAAGCTTCCTCAACGAAATTTATTTTGAAATACAAGAAGGGAAGGCGACGACTACAACTGAGAGGTCTAGCCCCGCCTATCCGTTCTGAAGACATTCCAGATTCCCTGCAAGCCAAAATCATTCATGTGGCACCAGTCGCAAACGAACTATCGCTAGATGCTATTACCAAACTGCGAAAACTAACGGACGTCTTGTCTTTAGACCCGCAGGGATTCTTACGACAGTTTGACGCAAAGGGGAAAGTGCGTTTAAAAAGATTAGAGGATATCCGAGTTCTTCGACTAATTGACGTGTATAAATCCTCAATAGACGAGATCAGAAAGGTAACTGGGCTAGGAGATTTGCGGTTGGCTATGGAAAAAGTTCACGATTATGGGGCACGAATTGTCATTGTAACCAAAGGCATGAAAGGATCAGCACTACTTTTTGAGGGAAGGCTTTATGCTGTTCCTGCCTGTAAGCCAAGAGTCTTTGTGGACCCTACTGGAGCTGGCGACGCTTTCATCGGAGCCTTCTTGGCAGAATATCTTCAAAAGAAGGACCCAACATGGTGCGCCTGCGTGGGGTCATCTGCTGCATCTTTTGTCACTGAAGGTGTGGGTTCAGCAGTGTTCGGGGAAAAGAAAGAAATCTATAAGAGAGCCACCGAAATCTATGAGAAGAGAGTTAAACAATTAAGCACCTAAAACTCGTGGAGGACCAACAATTTTGGGTCGGGTTGCAAAGGGCGTGAAGTGCAGCGTCACCGGATGCGACAAAGAAGCAGTTCGCTCCCTGTCCACCGAAAAAGTGAGTTCTGCGGGGTTAAAGGTTGGCGGGGGAAGACGCTCATACCTTTGCAAAGAACACTATAAACAATTTAAGAAAGAAACCAAGAAAGAGAAGATGCTGGAACAGTGGAGGTACAGAGGCTAATTTTTATTCCTTAAGTCACATAATCAGGAAGAGGACGAATATCAATTGAGAATACTCCAACTACACTCAAACTTCATAGAGTACAAACCGATAAAAAAGGAGGTCGCACTAGCCGAGGAATGCGAGAAAACGGAACAGAGACTCGAAGAAGTTGTTGTCTTATTCACCTCTGTTGAGGAAGGAGACGACGAGGCAGTTGCCAGAAAAGCAATGGAAGAAACCAAGTCGTCTCTCGAGAAGCTGAAAGCCAACCGAATCCTAATTTATCCATACGCACACTTGAGCAGCAACTTGGCGAAACCCGCTGACGCCCTAAAAATAGTTAAAGAGATGGAACGTCAAGCGAAGGAAATGGGCATAGAAGCCTACAGAACTCCCTTCGGCTGGAACAAAAAGTTCTCATTATCAATTAAGGGGCATCCCTTAGCCGAGCAGTTCAGAATCGTCTTGCCAAGCGAAGTTGAGGAGAAAGAGATTGTCCCAGAAGCAGTAAAGGCAGAAGAGAAGCTGAAGTCTTCATGGATCATCATGCAAACCGACGGAAAACTGACTCCAGTCGAAGAATTCGACTTCGCAAAACATGAGAGGCTAGAAAAACTGGCTAGATATGAGATTGCGAAGGTTCGGGCGGTCCAACAGATTCCGCCCCACGTGGAGCTAATGAAGAGGCTGGAGATTGCGGACTATGAGCCTGCCAGCGACCCAGGCAACTTCAGATGGTACCCCAAAGGAAGCCTAATCAAGTCTTTGCTGGAGCAGTTTGTGACGCGGAAAGTGATGGAATACGGAGCCATGGAAGTGGAAACCCCAATCATGTACGACTTTCAGCACCCAAGTTTGGCAGATTATCTCAACCGATTCCCAGCCAGACAATACATCTTAAAGTCGGACAAGAAAGAGTTTTTCCTAAGATTCAGCGCCTGCTTCGGTCAGTTCCTCATGCTCCACGACACTCAGTTTTCTTACCGTCAGCTCCCGCTAAAAATCTACGAGTTGACAAGATACAGCTTCAGGAGAGAGAAGAGCGGCGAACTCGTAGGATTAAGAAGGCTAAGAGCGTTCACCATGCCTGACTGTCACGCCATATGCGCAGACCTCGACCAAGCCAAAAAAGAATTCCTCGTCAGGTTTGAGTTGTGTAGAAAAATTTTACATGAAGGGCTAGAGTTCGGCAAAGAAGACTACGAGTTAGCTGTAAGATTTACCAAAGAATTCTACGAAAAAAACAAGGATTTCATCACTTCTTTAGTGAAAAAGAACGATAAACCCGCCTTAATTGAACTTTGGAAGGGCAGGTTCTTCTATTTCATACTGAAATGGGAATTCAACTTCGTGGACAATTTAGACAAGGCCTCAGCCCTCTCCACCGACCAGATCGACATTGAAAACGCCGAAAGATACGGCATAACCTACACAGATGAGAAAGGACAAAAACAGTACCCATTAATCTTGCACTGTTCCCCAAGCGGAGCCATCGAAAGATGCGTTTACGCGATGCTGGAGAAAGCGTATCGGGAGAAGCAGA
>CAZUFG010000030.1:0-10731 GCA_964618655.1 uncultured Candidatus Bathyarchaeia archaeon
AGAGGCTTGTTGACTGGTTAAAGTCCATGGTTCGGTTTTCCCAGCTTGTTCCATTGTTTATTGTGTAGAATAATGTGACATTCTTTACTCCGCTTTCAGCGTCAGTGACGTTAACTGAGACCTTTACTTCTTGGCCCGGTTGCACATCGCCTTCTGGCACCCGAGAAGGTATACCTATTACGGGGATATTGCTGTCTTCCTTTAATTCTATTGTAAAGTTGGCTGTTGCCCCTATTCTATCGCTGTAATCGTAGGCAGTATAATTTACGTGAGCCTCAACTGATCCTGAAACCATTCCTTCAGCCTCCATCTCTATCGTGTACGTCCCTGAAGAATTGGCTGTTAGCATCCAGCTTACTGTAGCATTGGTTCCCGCCTCCAAAAAGCCTGTACCTATTGTTTTCTTTTGAATTTCGCCTTGGACTAAGCTTAGATTGGCAGGCAATGTTATTGTTGCGTTGCATGATGAAGCTGGATAGTTGGAAAGCGCGTTTGGAAGAGGTTGCGGGTAGGTGACCGTAACGTTTACTTGAAATGGTGTTTTAGGCTTGATGTAGGTTGGCGTCGACACGTTTATGATCCACGGCGAAACGTAAAGCGCCCAGTTGCCATAGTATGACCAAAGGTCTAAGAATTCAGTATTATTGAAAACTATGTTTGGACCGCCATATGCTCCACCCCATAATGGTTTATTCCATGGGTCGTGGAGAAAAACGTGAGTTTCGTTATAGCCTGTTACAACACGGTAGTGAGTTGAAACGTGATACTGGCTATACCACATAAGTAGAATAAGGGGTTTACCCTGATCTATAAAATTCTCAAGTTGCGTCAAATTCATATCATGGGCTTCGAAAGCCGCGTAGCCTAATCTGCGCAAAGTATAGCCCGTAATGTTCTCGGGCATTTCATCACCCATCGAAATGCTGATATTACTAAAATGCGCAGCTCTCCTCAACTCGTCAGTAAAAGTAGAATAGACGGGTTCACCGATGCTTCTTGCTACATCTGCTATTTCAAACTGCGAAATGTTTTCACCGTAATAATCAAAAACCATCTGGAGTACAGCAGGGCCGCAATAATAATCTTTCTCTTGATAGTAAAATGGGACATGGATATGAGTCTCCAAAGCGTTCGTGCTAGTCTTGATACAAATCGTCTCAGCTTTGATTGTTTGAATGTTAAGCACAGACGCTAAGACGCCTAACAGGAGAATAAAAGTCGTTGGCGATACAAGTCTTCTACTCATACCACATCGTTTGTTATTTGTTCGCTTTTCCATTTTTATGATTTATGGAAGAAACTTCGACTGAATCCCCAATGACCTATGATCCAGAGATATTTTGCTATTGTTATCCAGGTCTGGGAAAAAATATAGCAAGAATAACTTTTAGGTTGTGAGTGGAGATGCCTCCTTCAGTAACAATCCATTTTTTCTATATGCCCTTAAAGAGTTGCGCGCGCAAGGATTAAAGTATACTCGATGATAAATTAAAACAGTCTTTCGTGGGATGAAAAATGATTGAAAAATTGATTCAAAAAGTGCCTAACTATCGTGGATTTCTGACGGTGAATGAACTACATCAAAGCGACAGGGAACTCGCGAAAAACTGCCCAGACGCGGTTGAGCTTAAAACAATTGGAGTGAGCAAAAGGGGTGAACGCATCGAGGCTCTGCGAATAGGTCAAGGAAAACATCGAGCAATTCTATTTGGTTTCCCTCATCCAGAAGAACCATCCGGTAGTCTTGTTCTTGAATACTTGTCGAAAGAGTTAGCATACGATGAGGATTTGAGAAAAAGCTTTGATTATACTTGGCGCATCATCAAATGCGCTGACCCTGATGGAGCAAGACTCAACGAACCTTGGTTCAAGGATTTCTCTGTGAGAAAGTTTGCATTGAATTATTACAGACCGCCTTCCCATAAACAAGTCGAATGGAGCTTTCCAGTAAAGTATAAAATTCACGAGTGGAAGACACCGATCCCCGAAACAAAAGCCATCATGAACCTTATAGATGTGGTAAAGCCAAATCTGATAGTTTCACTCCACATGGCTGGATTCGGAGGGGTTTACTTTTACGTCTCTGAGAATTACCCTGAACTCTTCAAAAGATTCTACGACGTTGTAAAGGCGCAGCATCTACCCCTCCATCTTGGTGAACCAGAAGTTCCTTATCGCGTGAAACTAGCAGAGGCTGTTTTCAAGATGCCAGTTTTTGAGGATAGCTACGACTATTATGAAAAACAATTGGGAAGAGTCCCTGAGGAGTTGCTTAAAAGAGGGACAAGTAGCTATGGATACGCACGAAACGTTTCTAACCCCTTCAATCTGGTAAACGAGGTCCCCTTTCTCTTCAATAATAGAGCTTCAGACATCTCTCCAACAGAAATCGAGAGAAAACATTCAAAAATGGAGGCATTAAAAAGAAGCGAATGTGCTTACCAGTTCATTAAAAACCAATTCAATAGGGTTGAAGCAGAATTAGATCAAACTTCACCTTTCTATGAAGTAGTGGTTGAATATTTACAAAGAACAGGGTATGCGCTTGAAGCTGAAAGAAAATGGGTTGAGACCGAACCATCGATGAAAAGGAGAGCAACTGCAGCAGAATTGTTTGATTCCACCGTAACAAGAATCCTAGAGGAACTTTGCCATTACGGAATTCTCATGCGACTCTTAAGTGAATCCCTTCTAAAAGCCACTAGAAAATCAACAATTAAAACTTGTCTAAGAGAAACGAAAACAAGGTTTGAAGAGTCTTTCGGTGAGTTTGAGAAAAAGGCTGAGTATGAAGTGATACCGATTCAAAAGTTGGTTAGGGTACAACTTGGAAGCCTATTGTACTCAGCAGATTATCTGAAAAAGCAAGAAAAATAACAGTTTGAAACATGTGGGCATAGCTCAATGTTCTTCAGGAAACGCAAATAACAAAAAACAACCTAAACACGAAAATTCGAGTAAAGATAACTTTTTAGGGCGTCTGAGAATAAGGTAAGTAAAATCATTGGAGGCAACATCAGAGGTGTTTGACGAACGCAGACTCAAGGAAATCACGAAAGAAAAGGATAGGTGGGAGAAAACCACCCTGCCAAACTGGGTTAGCAGAAATCCCGAAAGAAAAGGAGACATCCAAACCTCATCTGGCATTCCCATTAAGAGACTTTACACGCCAGAAGACTTGAAAGACCATGATTATTCAAAAGACCTAGGCTTCCCAGGCGAGTTTCCATTCACACGAGGCGTACACGCCACCATGTATCGAGGACGCTTATGGACCATGCGCATGTTTTCTGGGTTCGGCACAGCAGAACAAACAAATCAGCGCTTCAAATACCTGCTTAAAGAGGGCGAAACAGGACTAAGCATAGCCTTCGACTACCCAACCATAATGGGTTACGACTCTGACCATCCCATGTCACTGGGCGAGGTTGGCCAATGTGGCGTCGCCGTATCCTCCCTAAAAGACATGGAAATCCTACTCGACGAAATACCCTTGGACAAGGTAACAACCTCAATGACCATCAATGGTCCAGCAGCCATGCTTCTAGCCATGTACGTCGCAGTAGGCGACAAACAAGGCGTGTCACGAGGCATGCTGGGCGGAACAACCCAGAACGACATGCTGAAAGAGTTCTTCGCCCAAAAACTCTGCATCTTCCCCCCAAAACCCTCGGTCAAGCTTGCCACAGACATCATAGAATACTGCACAAAGCACTTGCCCAGATGGAACCCCATCAGCATAAGCGGATACCACATTCGCGAGGCTGGCTCAAACGCTCTGCAAGAACTCGCTTTTACGCTTGCAGACGGAATCGCCTACGTAGAATCCGCAATCCAACGCGGACTCAAAGTAGATGATTTTGCGCCTCGACTATCATTCTTCTTCGCCTCTCACAACGACTTCCTAGAGGAAATAGCCAAGTTCAGAGCCGCAAGAAGGCTGTGGGCGAGAATCATGAAGGAACGGTTTAAGGCTAAAAACCCCCGCTCGTTGTGGATGCGAATGCACATTCAAACGTCTGGATGCACACTAACAGCGCAGCAACCCGTCAACAACGTTGTAAGAATCGCATTCCAATCTTTATCAGCGGTTCTGGGAGGAACACAGTCGTTGCACACGAACTCGTTCGACGAGGCTTTAGCCCTCCCATCCGAAGAAGCGGTGAGAGTTGCGTTAAGAACACAGCAGATAATCGCCCATGAAAGCGGCGTAGTGAACACAATCGACCCGATGGCAGGCTCCTACTGCATCGAGGCTTTAACGAAAGAGATGGAAGAAGGAGCGTTGGATTATTTCGACAAGATCGACTCTATGGGAGGCGTAATTGGCGGCATCGAAAAGGGATTTTTCCAGAAAGAAATCGCAGATAGCGCCTACAAGTACCAGAAAGAAATCGAGAGCAAAGAAAGAATCGTTGTAGGAGTCAACGATTATCGGGTTGAGGAAGACTGGGTTCCCCTAAAGCTTCTGCGAATTCCCCCTCACGTGGAAAAAGAACAGCTTACTAGACTGCGAAAAGTGAGAAAGGAACGAAATAACGCCAAAGTAAAAGAGGTGCTTGATAAGTTGCATGACGCTGCAGACCGTGACGAAAACCTGATGCCAACCATAATCGAGGCTGTAAAAGCATACGCCACGTTAGGAGAAATCTGCGGCGTCTTACGAGAAGTCTTCGGGGAATATCGTGAGTTGATAGTAATTTGAGAGGCTTGAAAAAATGAGTTCTGAAAGAAAGATAAGAGTGTTAGTCGCGAAGCCTGGACTAGACAGCCACGACAGAGGAGCCAAAGTAGTTGCCCGAGCATTCCGAGATGCTGGCATGGAAGTAATCTACACGGGACTGAGGCAGACACCCGAACAAATCGTGGAGACAGCACTACAAGAAGACGTGGACGTCATAGCCTTAAGTATTCTGTCTGGCGCCCACACAGCCCTTTTCCCAAGAATAATGGAGCTAATAAGGCAGAAGGAAATGGGCGACGTTCTAGTTTTCGCTGGTGGAATCATTCCTGAGGAAGACGTGCCAACTTTAAAAAAAATCGGCATAGCAGACGTTTTTGGACCGGGCACACCAACAGACACTCTCGTCAAGTTCGTTAGAAAGCATGTGCGAGAAAGAAAATAGCGTTTGGGCGTTTTAGCGAAGAGGGCGGAAGCATCCAGATTGAATCAAATCAACCAACTCATCGATGGCGTGTTAAAGGGTGACCGCAGGTCCATAGCCAAAACCATGACTCTCATAGAAGACGGCTTGCCAGAGGCACAGAAAGCCGTATCCTCACTTTATCCACACACGGGCAGAGCCCACGTCATAGGCATAACTGGACCAGGAGGTTCCGGAAAGAGCACACTAATCGAAAAACTGGTGAAGGAGTGGAGAAAGCACGGAAAAACTGTGGGCATAGTTGCCATAGATCCAAGTAGCCCATTCACTGGCGGCGCGTTTCTTGGAGACCGTATCCGCATGCAAGAACTCAGCACGGACGAGGGCGTTTTCATCCGTAGCATGGCGACAAGGAACAGTCCAGGCGGACTAGCGAGGGCTACGCAGGATGCGGTTAGGGTTTTGGATGCTTCTGGGAAGGACATAGTCATAGTTGAAACCGTTGGCGCTGGTCAGTCTGAGGTGGACATCATAAAAGTGGCTCAAACAATAGTGGTGGTTTTGGCTCCTGGACTGGGCGATGACATACAGGCTATTAAGGCTGGGATGATGGAGATCGGCGACATCTTTGTTGTGAACAAGGCTGACCGTGAAAACGTGGACAGAGCCGTAGCCGACATAGAAGCCATGCTGGAGATGAACCCCGAAACGGAGAAGTGGAGACCAGCCGTTACAAAAACCACTGCCCTAACAGGTCAGGGAACCGCTGGGCTTATCGAAAAAATTGACCAGCACAAAGAATTTCTCAAGACTGGAGCCCTTGACGCAAAGCGTAGGCAGAGGATAGAAACCGAACTGGTTGAGGCGATTAGGCAGAAGGCAACTGAATCTATTCTTAGTGACCTGAAGCGGAAGGGCGAGTTCGATAGGGTGATTCGTAAAATCTTGTCGAAGGAGACAGACCCGTATTCTGCTGCGGACGTGTTGCTGGCTAAGAGGCTGAAGAAAGCCGCTGAGAAGGCTTGAGAGGGGATGGATGAACGCTGGGGCAACGACTGAAAAAGGGACTAGTCCAAGTTTATACTGGGGACGGGAAGGGTAAGACTTCTGCGGCTTTTGGGCTGGCTTTACGAGCCATCGGTCGAGGTCTCAAAGTCTACGTGATACAGTTTATTAAGGGGGGCTTCGACTACGGTGAACTCTACGTTGTGGAGCGGCTTCCAAATTTTAGGCTGAAGGCTTTTGGGAGGGGCAAGTTTGTGACGGAAATGCCCCCCGAAGAGGAGGATGTGAAGCTGGCGAGGGAGGCGTTTGAGTTGGCTCGTGAAGCGGTTAGCAGTGGCGAGTATGACGTTGTTGTTTTGGATGAGGTTAACGTAGCCCTGAATCTTAGGCTGGTACGGGTGGACGAGATGATTAGCCTTGTTAAGAGTAAGCCTAAGCATGTGGAGTTGATTCTGACCGGGCGTTATGCTCCTCCAGAAATTATTGAAGTGGCAGACCTTGTTACGGAGATGAGGGAGGTAAAGCACCCATTTAATAAGGGCTTAACGCCCAGAAAAGGAATCGAATATTAAATATTGCGCACCCAGCAAGAGGACTGTGTTGCGTTTCAGAGTATAACTCTGATTATACAGCAGCCATGTATATTTATGGAAAATTTTTTCATAAAGCTTTTATGCTAAACTTACGCTATTTCTTGTGCTGATAAGAAAGAGAAAGGAGAGAAATTCTGTTGAGGACGAATAAAATAGAGGCGATTATGCTATGTCTTTGCTTGATGATGTCTTTTGTCTTCGTCAATTTTGCTTTGAACCCTAATCCGACATCTGCTGTAACGCTAACGACTATTTGCATAGATCCGACACCGGTCACCGCATCTGTATCTGATACATTTACTGTCGAGGTGAAAATAAAAAATGTCACTGACCTCTACCAATGGCAGCTTAAACTAACCTTTGACCCCAACCTATTAGAGTGCTTAAACGTTACCCAAGGGCCTTTCCTTCCTCCGCCGACGATTTGGATACCACCAATAATAAACAATACTGCGGGCACAATTCTTGCAGCTTGCTCACGAATGGTTCCTCCTGGTCAGAGTGGCAGTTGTGTTCTAGCCTATATCAAGTTTCATTGTGATGGCCCAGGAGAATGCGACTTGGTAATCGATTATCCCGACACTTTCCTGTTGGACTCTGGTTACTATTCGATTCCTCGTACCGCAGTTAATGGTCATGCCGTACAGAAGGCTCTCACTCGTTACTTACACAGGGAAGAACCGCTTCAGCCCGTGCACCTAAACAAGGAAGAGCCCATTGTACCCGTACATATGAATTCGAACATAACCCTGACGCCTGTACACATGCACTTCATTGGGCCTCCTGGCCAAGACCCCATCCTCTATCCGAAGTACACCTATTGGCACGAGCTTTATCCTCAATTTTGCGAGCAATGGTTTCTTACAAGTTGGATTGACAATGGCGACGAGGTGCTTAGTCCTAACGACCAGATTGACATGATGGACATGCTTGAGAGGGTGACTTACTACCATGTGGACAGAATCACGTGGACTCTCTTGCTGTCGAATCCAGAGGCTCCATCGGAACAGATGTACGTCGAGTATAAGGGCTCGTTCGTGCCAGGTCAAGACCCTATCACGCAGCCCGTATGTACCTATTGGCATGAGGTTTATCCGACATACTGCAATGTTTACCATATCATCTGGGCATCTGGGCCTCTTCAATACTGCACATACGTTGAACTACAACAAAGGGACACTGGAATCATAACATTTTGGCACGTTGAAGATGTGGCTATTGACCTTATCCTTCGAGAGAAGATTATGGATCCGAGATGCACTTGGTGGCACGAGATCTACCCGAACTACTGCGAGTGGTCTCACCTCACTAGTTGGGAGGACACGGGCTCACCTTACGGTCAACTCAGTCCCAGCGACCAAATCGACATGGACCCAGCACCCACTGACGAGTGGTACTGGGATACTTTCTGGAGCATGGGAGACGTGAACAGAGACGGCTACATCAACGATGTAGATGCGAACTTGATTGCTGTTGCGTTTTGTTCACATCCTGGCGACCCCAACTGGGACCCACGTTGCGACCTCGACAAAGATGGCCACGTTGGCGTAGATGATGTCAGCACTTGTGCCAAAAACTATGGAAAAGACATATGGACGTACTTCCCTGATCTGGGCAAGAGAGAATGGTATCACGTGGACAGGGTGACACTCACTCTCAATGTTACCTTGGAGCGGGATCCGACTGAGTGGATGAAGATTGAGCTGAAGACGTCCTACTTCGAGGAAATGTACAACGCCTTGAAACATCCCCTCGACACCTTATGGCACGAGGTCTATCCATACTACAGCAACATTTACCAGCTGGTGGGATGGGACTGGTGGGAAGACGACAACTGCAACGGAGTGCTCGATGTCTGCGACTACATTTGGTTGTATAACGTGACAAGTGAATTGGTTGAGAGGTATCACGTTGAAGACATCTGCTATGACATCATCCTAACCAAGAAATGCTTCTACGAACCCATTGGCACTCAATGGCACGAGCTCTACCCAGAGTATTGTAGGCGCTTTAACCTGACGAGCTGGATAGACACAAACCAAGACTACAAGCTCAGCCCCTCAGACCAGATCGACATGACCGACAAGGAGACAGGAAAGGTGACTTGGTATCACGTGGACAGGGTTACCCTCACCATCAAAATAACAGAGAAGGGCGTGGAGCCACCAGTGACGCTATACGCCGAGTTCACGGGACCCCTCGAAATGTTCTTCCAACCCATCATGAACCCGGTATGCACCTACTGGCATGTGGTTTGGCCGCCTGAGAACTTCAGCAGTATCTTCCACATAGGGAGCTGGATTGACAACGGAGACGGAGTACTAAGCTACTGCGACTACATCGACGTTGAATACAAGCATGAGCCAGGAGTAACACGCTATTACCATATTGAGGAGGTTGCATGCGACATCATCCTAACCAAGAAATGCTTCTACGAACCCATTGGAAGTATATGGCACGAACTTTATCCAGAGTATTGTAGACTCTATGAACTGACGAGTTGGAAAGACACTAACAAGGATAGCAAGCTTAGCCCCTCCGACTTTATCGACTTGACCGACATAAAAGCTGGAGAGGTGACTTGGTACCATATAGACAGGGTTACGCTCACCATCAAGATAACGGAGAAGTACGTAGACCCACCAGTAACGCTATACGCAGAGTTTACGGGTCCCTTCGACCAGTTCTTCGAGCCCATCATGAACCCAGTATGCACCATCTGGCATGTAATTTATCCGCCTGAGAACTTTTCTACTTACTTCCATTTAACCAGCTGGGAGGACAACGGGGACGGAGTACTAAGCTACTGTGACCAAATTGACGTTGAATTCGAGCATGAGCCTGGAAAAACACGCTGGTACCATGTTGAGGAGCTTGCCTGCGACATCGTAATCTCCTGCACAGGCATAGTTGTTGCCGGCTCAGAAGACACTAACGTATATGGTTTCGACTTCTTTGGCAACCTCTTATGGACAACACCCACAGTCGGCCCCGTGCTTTCAGTTGCCATGGACAACAATGGAAGCTACGTAGCTGCTGGCAGCCGTGTACTAGGAACTAACACGGGCGCACTATACTTCATGGACGCCTTCACCGGCACTATCCTATGGTCTAAAGACTTACTCATATCTGAAAGCTACGACAACGGCTGGATGGGGACAGAATCCAAATCAGTTGACGTCAAGTACAACAAATACAACCAAAGCGACATAGTAGCAGCAGCACATGACGGCGGCCTAAATCTATACGATCAATGGGGCAACCTAATATGGCAATACAACGATGGCTATCATGAGACAATAGTCCGTATATCACAAGACGGCAACTACATCGTATGTGCAAACTACGAATTAGGATTCTTGAGAGGAGGAGTTCACTACTTCTCACATCTATCAGACGGTGTCCCAGGCTGGGATCCTAGAGACGGAACTCCCGTATGGTCTCTTGCCACGTTACCAAACATGAATTACTTCTGGGTAGCTATCTCAGGCATAGGCGAGTATGTAGCTGCTTCTGGATTCCGCCCAGACCTCGGACACTTCGTCTCGTTACACAATAGAACTGGCGCCTTAATATGGAGATACACTACACCTCAAGGGCTAAAAGGAGGATACATAAGGGTCGACATGCCATGTGACGGCAAAAGCGTGGTGGCAGTAAACGACGACCCAAGTGATTCAAAAGGCTGTGACCTACTCTACTTTAGTGATGGTGGCGACGATTGGGATCCCGGAGATGGAACACCCGTCTGGAACTTCTGGCCTGGCAAACCAAGTCCACAAGTCGTTACGGATGACTTCTATAGCGTGGCGATTTCAGGAAATGGCGATGTAATTGCTACTGGCGGAATACCACAGAACGTATACTTATTGTGGCGTGACGGCACACTTCTACAGACAATTGCCGACGGCACCGTCCAATCGCTTGACCTAACATTCACTGGAGAATACGGAGTAGCGGGTGACCGCCAAAGCCGCGTTTGGTTCTTCAGAAAAGGCGTTGGTATGTTATGGAACTATGCCACTGGA
>CAZUFG010000031.1:0-10561 GCA_964618655.1 uncultured Candidatus Bathyarchaeia archaeon
AGGAACACGTAGACCGACTGTACCGATCTGCCCACACAATCATGTTGCAAATACCCATGACAAAGAGTGAGATGATTAAGGCTGTTCTGGAGACGCTTAAGAAAAACAATCAGAAAGACGCCTACATTCGCCTAGTGGTCACAAGAGGGGTTGGCGACCTCGGACTTGACCCGAGAAAATGCGCTAAACCAACTATTATAATTATTACTCAGCCTTGGAAAGTGCTACACGGAGAAGAGGCGAAAGAGAAGGGCGTCTCTGCTATGATTTCATGGGTGAAGAGAGACCCCGTAGACGCAACAACCCATGAAATAAAGTCGCTCAATTACCTCAACAGCATCTTAGGCAAAATAGAAGCCAACACTGCCGGCGTAGACGAAGCTATATGCCTAGACAGAGAGGGTTTCATTTGCGAGGGGGTTGCAGAGAACATATTCATGGTTAAGGAAGGCAAAATCTTAACGCCGCCGATTTCTACGGGAGCCTTAGACGGAATAACAAGAAAGGCAGTCATGAGTCTGGCAGAGAGATTGGGATATGCAGTTATAGAAAGGAACATCACCCCAAACGAACTGTTTAACGCAGATGAAGCCTTCTTTACGGGAACTGCCACAGAAATTGCGCCGCTGAGGGAAATAAACAAACGAGTGATAGGCGACGGAAAGCCTGGACCAGTTACGAGCCACCTAATAAAAGAATTTAGCAAGATGACGATGAATCCGAAGGAAGGAACGCCCATCACTTAGGCGATGCCGATGAAGACCCTCTTACTGACCGAGAAAGACATCAAACAACTCTTGTCCATGAACGAGATAATGGACGCCGTTGAATCCGCGTTCAAGGAGAAGGGCTTACGCCACGTGCAGATGCCTCCGAAACTCTACATTTTCTACAACAAATACAAGGGCGACATGAGGGCCATGCCCTCTTACCTCGAAGAACTTGACGTTTCCGCGGTTAAGGTTGTTAACGTCCACCCAGACAACAGGACAAGATACAATCTTCCAACCGTTATGGCAACAATTATTCTAATCGATCCCAAAAACGGCGCGCCAATCGCGATCATGGGAGGCACATGGATCACTGACATGAGGACAGGCGCGGCGGGAGGCGTTGCAGCAAAGTATCTGGCCAGAAAAGACTCCAAGGTTGTGGGTTTGGTTGGAGCGGGTGCACAAGCCAAAACACAGTTAATGGCACTACTGTCACTTTACGGAAAGCTCAAAGAGGTAAGGGTTTGGAGCCGAACTAAAGAGACAAGAGACTCGTTTGTGGCTGAGATGGAACAAACACGCGGCGTTGCCAAAATGATCTCAACTGACAACGTAAAGAAGGCTGTGGAAGGAGCCGATATCGTTGTAACAATAACGCCCTCGCGAGAACCTATGGTCTCAAATGAATGGGTTACGCCAGGCATGCACTTCACCTGCATAGGAGCGGATGCTCCAGGGAAAGAAGAACTGGACCCCCGAATCTTAACACGGGCAAAAATCGTGGTCGACGACTGGGAGCAAGCGTCCCACAGCGGCGAGATTAATGTTCCACTAACAAAGGGGATAATAACACCTAAAAACGTGTGGGCTGAAATAGGAGAAATCGTTGCTGGCTTGAAGCCTAGCAGAACCTCTGACGACGAAATAACTCTGTTCACTTCGACTGGGTTAGCCATACAAGACGCTGTTACGGCGAAACTTGCCTACAAGAAGGCTTTGGCAAAAGGCATTGGACAGTTTGTTGAAATTATATAGAAAGCATTGTTATTCGCTTGGGAGTCTATACGTCGCTGAGGCTCTGTATCCTTCAGAAGTGTATACGCTTATTGTTACATCCTGACCTTGATAAGCAAGCCAACCCCATGAACACATAAACGTAACGCTGGAGTTTAAACTAAGAGTATAGTTAGTTTCGATTAGGACTATTTCGGATTCATTTCCCGGTCTCACAGTTATTCTTGTAATATTCGTAGAGGCAATTGAAGATACGGAATTTTGAACAGTGAAGTTAAAATGATGTGTGTCTGTGAGGTTGAAAACAGCATCCGTGATCACGAGTGGCATCGGAGCAGTGCCACGTCCCTCATAGCCTTGGAAAGTGTACACAACAACTGCGACATCCTTCCCTGAATACCGGGCCCAATTCCATGAACAGGTGAACACGACCGACTGATTAGGATGAAGCACATAAGGAAGAGACAGCGCTGGTATGGCCGTCACGTTTCGGACGGTTCCGTTGTCTAAGACAACAGCCATGCGCGTGAGGAAAACATATTCAAGCGAAAACTTCGAGTTTTCAACAGTTACATTAAAGCGAGTCATCTCTGCAAAGCTAAAACTAACATTACAAACGTTTAGGACCACGGACGAAGATGTAGCCTTTTTATAATATGCACTGTAGCCCTGTAGCGCATAGGCAGCAACCGTAACGTTCTTGCCTCGTTGGCCTGCCCAGTTCCAAATACACTTGAACGTAACAGATTCACTGCGATTAAGCGCATAACCGAAGAAAGGAGGTCCAACAACAGACAGGTCTTGCGGAATTCCATTTTCCAACGTTACAGCTATATTTGTTATGTTAACGAACTCTTCGAAAGAGTGTGTCGAGTGTTTAATGGTGACGTTGAAGTGGTTTGTGTCCGCAACGTCGAAGGCAACATCTGTGATGTTTAGAAGAGACGGGGTGTGCTGAACACGACTCGTCGTAAAGCCTTGTGAAGTATGCACGGTGATTGAGGCGTTCTTGTCTCGATAACTTGTCCAGTTCCATGGGCATGTGAACATGATAGACGAATTTTGATTAAGCACGCATGGGTTGGTGGCGTTGAAGGATGGCACTGCTATTGTTCCATTAATTTCTTGAACCGTGGCGTTTTCGAGAGTCACAGTTATCCTTGTGATGTTAACGTAGGTGGGGGAATCTTCAGAATTTTTAACAGTCACCTTAAACTGGTTTGTGTCAGTTTCGTCGAAAACAACGTCAGTGACCTCTAGAGTTACAGGATTTGGAGTAGTGTACGTACGATACGAAGCGTAACCCTGCAACGTGCGCACAATAACTGTTACGCTCGTATTCTGATAGTTGGTCCAGTTCCATGAACACTTTAACGTGACGGAGGAATTTTGGTCTAGCGAATATGGAAGACTGATTGACGTAGGGACGCCTTCCTTTTTAACAGTTCCCGCGATTACGTCTATTCTTGTAAGATTGACGTATGTGGCAGAATCTTCAGAATTTTTAACAGTCATGTTGAAATGATTGATGCTTATGGTTGAGTTGAAGAAAACATCAGCGATATTAAGGTCTACTAGAGGCGTTTCAGATTGAAAATTTGCGCCAGATCCTTCAGCCAGAGAAGCGTGAATTGTTATGTTTTGGCCTGTGTAGTTTGCCCAGTTCCAAATGCACCTGAATGTTTTAGATTCGCCTCTAAAGAGTTGAAGTGGAAGTGAGGGATCCACTGCTGTTAGGTTGTGGGAAACGCCGTCTCTGGTGGAAACCGTGACCCCTGTTATTTCAGCTGGCTCTTCGGACGCAGAAAACGTGGGATTAAGAAAGGTAACGTTGAAAAAAGTGGTGTTTTGAGAAGAAAACGTCGCGTTAGTTATGGCGATGGTGGGCGTTTCAGGAATTTGGATATAGAGAGATTCGTAGTAGCCCACGACCCAAAGATAAGAGATGAGTGCGCCAAACGTTGTGAAAATTAGCAATAGCAGGATTAGTGCAAGTCTCGAGATAGCCTTGATATTCCGGGTGAGCTTCACGTGTCTTCCTCTCAAGGAGCTTTACAAGCATTTTGTTGTAGTGTTCAAGTTTTTCAACGAGCATATAAGCATTGAGGCTACGGTTTAGGCGTTTAGGCTGGCTGCAACTCTCTTGCTCTCTCCGCTGCCTTCGTAACCGCGGATATTAAGAGGGCTCTTAAGCCGCCTCGTTCAAGTTCCAGAAGGCCTTCAATGGTGGTGCCTGCGGGCGTGACCACCATGTCTTTAAGTTTGGCTGGGTGTTCTCCGGTTTCGACAACCATTTTTGCGGCTCCCAGCGTGGTCTGAGCTGCAAGTACTACGGATATGTCCTTCGGTAGGCCGAGTCTGAGTCCTGCGTCAGCCAGCGCATCGATTATGAGGTATATGTAGGCGGGGCCGCTGCCCACCAAGCCCGTGGCAAGGTTTAGGTATTTCTCGTCTAAACGCATGACTCGTCCCAACAGACCGAGCGTTTCGTTTACCGTTTTCAATTCCTCTTCTCTCGTGTTTTCGGATGGGCAGAATGTTATCATGCCTTCCCGGACGAAGCATGCCAAGTTTGGCATTACACGCACGACTGGCACGTTTTTTGGCAAGTATTTTCTGAGGAACTCTAACGTGACGCCTGCCGCGATAGAGACCAAAATTTTTCCAGGCTTCATGGCGGGTCCGATTTGTTCTAGGACTTTTCCTACGTCTCCAGGCTTAACTGCAATGATTGTGATGTCGCCGAAGGTTGCGGCTTTTTTGACGTCGTCGAGGCATTCAACTTTGTAGGTTTGAGTGATATACTTGCGGCGACTCTCAATGATTTCGAAGGCTTGAATATCCTGTGGGCGATAAACGCCTGATTTTAGGAGTCCAGAAATTATGGCTTCGCCCATCTTGCCAGCTCCGATGATGGCGATTTTAGGCACTTTTCTAGCTTTACTCAAGTTGCTTCATCTCCTATAGTTAGCTTGGTTTATGCGCATCTTCCAATTAAGTGTTTTATTGATTTTTCTTTAGAAGTTCCACAACTTCAGGAAAGTCTATTCCCAATTCTTTGACTTTTTGCAATGTTGGCACTCCGTTTGCGGTCCAGCCGCGTCTCTTGTAAACTGCATCTTTCAGCTTTTCATATTCAGTCTCGCGGTGTTTTCTTAAAGTAGCCAATTTTTCTTCGGTTGATTTGCCCGTTGGGTCGTAGCCGAATTTTTCTTTAAGCTGTTTGTCGTAGCGTTCTGCTCGGCTTTCGTATTCTTCTTTTGTCACTGGTCCAACGGCACGGTAAGGTATAGCATCATGTTGGCGTGTGCCGAATCCCATCCTCAAATTGAAGATGCGCTGGAAATTGTAAACTCGCTCGCTCATCAGGATGATGTCATCCACGGAAACTTTCTTCCCGGTAACACCGTAGAAGAATTTGACATAATTTTCAACGTGACCCATAATTTTCGCTGGTTCTTTGGTCGTCTTGTTATCCTCAGGAATAACGTCATTCCACGGGAGTTTGCATAATCCATTTAGACCAAACCATGTTCGGAACATGGGGAACCAATGCAGGTTTTCTGCCTTTTGCTCAAAGGTCGGCATCTCATTTCGCACCATGTCGGAAAATATCAGCCAGGCCTCGTCATGTTGAGGTCCTTTTACTGCAAGTCCATAGCCTCCCTGTTGCGCCAGTGATTCCTTAGTCACGTACTCGGAGAACTCTAAGCCCTTGGCTTCCATACCTATATCTTGCATGATTCTCGGGTCTGCGCCATATTTCTCGGCAAAAAGTTTCTTCATTCGTTGTATACCTTGACCTATTGTAACGCCGAAACCTGTACCTCTTGCCATTTGATGAATGAGTTCAAGAACACTCTCTTTGTTGCCGAATCGCAAGTCTAAGCCACCTGAGGCCTTCTTATTGATGAGCCCCATCTCGTAGCATTCCATGGCAAACGCTGTAGCTGTGCCCAAAGAAATTGTGTCTAAACCATATATGTCGCAGTAATAGTTTATTTCGATAACAGCGTCTGCGTCGAAAATGCCGCAGTTGCTGCCTACTCCAGCGATTGTTTCGTATTCCGGGCCGTTCACAAAAACTTTCTGCCCCTTATATGGACCTGTTTTGAGTTCGAAGTCTTTGACACCATGGGCGCACGCTAATGCGCAGCCCATCCAACAACCGTCGAAGCCCTTGTGGAATTTCTGTCTGTAAACTTCTCTGCCTAGCTTTTCACCGTTTGGGTGGCTGCCGAACTTAAAGTTGTTAATGGGAAGAAGGTCAAAGTCGTTCATTATTGGGACAAGGTGTGTTGTACCAACTATTGACATTTCATTCTGTTTCGGGTCAAGATTTCTTATTTCTCGGCTGTGGGCATTGCCGACTTCCTTTACCAATTCTGGATCCGCCGGACCATTGGTTTCAACGGAAATCTTGCCGGAATACTTTACAGCTATGGCTTTTATCTTCTTATTGCGAAGAACTGTGCCAATTCCTCCTCTTCCCGCCTGCTTGTGTCTATGCATTTTACGAGCAATGTCATACCAAGAAGAGTTTAGGCACCCAAAGCGCGTGTGCTCGGATCCTGGGCCAGAACAAACTACAGAAACACTCAGTTCGTTTCCGCCTCCATACTTCTTGGCCAAAAGCTCTGTAATTAAATGAGTTTCAGAAGGCAACTGGGATGCATCCTCAATCTGAACCTTGCCTTCGTCGCCATTAATGAAGATAACAACCTCAGACTTTGCCTTCCCCTGGACCTCAAGTGCGTCCCATCCTGCAAATTTTAGGTAGGGACCAAAGTATCCACCGAAGTTTGAGTCCAAAACTGTCCCTGTCAAAGGAGAGATCGTGACCGCAATGCTCTTACCACTGCCTGGATAAACCGGAGTGCCGCCAAGAGGACCGCAAGCTATGCAGACTTCGTTTTCAGGGTCGTCCCACTTCACAATGCGATTCTTGGGCAAGGCGTTCCACAGGAGCCACAGATCAAAGCCTCTTCCACCAATAAAAATGTCTCTCATCTTCTGCGAAACTGCCTTACTCTCTATTTTCATAGTTGAAAGATTAACATATAATGTCCGGTTGTTGTAACCTCTTTTAATCTTGCCTCTCTCATACTTGAACTCTGCAAATACCAACTTCTTTCACCTAAACACAAACAGCAGAAACAAAAGGTTACGTAAAACATACACATAGAGCTTTCGCTTCATGAATGAAAGACCTATTGCCCAACTGCGAGAAATGTTTAATAGACAAATATGTGCGATTGAAGCTTAAAAGTGATAATAATGAAACTTGGCGGGTGAGTGGGGGCTCACCTCCACCCGTTCCGCCATGTATAAACCCCGGCGTATGGAGGTGAAAAAAGGTTGGATACTAGAGAGTTAAGTCTAACAGCGATCTTCACGAGCTTATACGTGGTTGTCAACGTTGTTCAGATGATTTCAATCGGCAACCCAACAGTGTATGGTCCAGTTCAGCTTCGTATTGCCGACTGCTTAATTGCGTTGTCGGCGTTGTTGGGATGGCCAGTAGTCGCCGGAGTCACCGTCGGCTGCTTTCTGACTAACGCCTACTACTTTCTCGGACCCCTTGATGTTGTGTTTGGACCAGTGGCCAACTTCATCGCTGCAAGTCTCATTTTATTGATTAGAAAACGACGATTGTTGGCATGTGTTGTGGGCGCCTTGCCTGTAGGAGTTATTGTAGGCGGTTACTTGTGGACGTTTTCGTTTCTTTCTCCGCCCGCAGTTCTTGGATTTCTACCAGCGTGGGGAGCCATGATTGTCAGCATCACCATAAGCAGTCTGATAGCCATCGCTGTCATCGGTTATTTGCTGCTTACCGTGTTGAGCAAGCCAAAAGTCATCGAACCCTTAAAGTCTCATGGATTAAAGGTTCTAGCGGAAAAATAACATTAGGGTCTTGTGTTGACCAGGCTCCAGTGTAGGCTCACTACTCAGGGTTGCTCATGGCTACCTGCTAATTTAGGCAATGAAAAAAATTGATTGGCATCAAAAGAATATCAAAAATGAAACGACATCATATCTTCACTGTAGCTTTCTACAAACAATATCAACGTTTTCCGAGGTCAACATATAAATACAACTTCAGTGGCTCTCTACTTTCATTTAAAAATAGAACTGGAGGTAACACAAAATGGTGAGTGTAGGTAGAGGCCGCTTGTTCAAACGAAAAGACCAGAAATACCTGATTTATCTGCCAAAGGACTTAGCTGAAGACAGTATGTTCCCGCTGAAGACAGATTCCTCAATGCCCATCAAGATAAGTTTCAAAATCGGCAGCGACAAAGTTACCATTGAAAAATGGGAAGAGAAAGAAGAGGAACAAGAGTAAGCCCATTCTTCTTTCCCTTCATAGTATGCGCTCAAGTTCTGAAACATCACAGCAGAGTATTGAAACTTGGTGAAAATAGGCAGAATTAGCAAGTAGACTTCTCTATTTTTCATTTGACACTAATAGTGAAAAATTTGTGTTCTAAGACCATTAGTTAGTAGACTTGTCTCAATGTTAAACTTATCAACATTTCACGAAAAGAGGAGGCAAAGTCTACCTTTCTACATGAACCTTTCTAGTTTTGTTAGTCCGATTATTTCGTCGAATTCTAGTCCTAAGGCGTCAAGAACCTGATCAAAAGTGGAATGCAGGTAACCAACGTACTTGTCCACGTCTATCTCGTTGTTGGAGGCGAGTTGAACAGGCTTCACGTGAGGCTCCTTCACAACTTTCACGAAGCTGATGAGGTCTCCCGCCTTTAACTCGTATCCCCTTTCTTTAAGGAGAAACGCAGCCTTCACGTGTTGCGGTGTAGTCTTGTCATATCCCTCAGGAATCTTTCCAAGAACCACATGGAAGGCCAGTTTGTCAGGGTGCTCTCCCCACTCACGCCGTTTTAGCCTCATATAGCGGTCCTGAATGATTCTTCGAATCTCTTTTTTTGCGTCTTCAAACTCTGCTGGAGATTTTGCCCGCCCTAATCGTTCTTCCATCTGGTCGAACGCGTCTTTTATGAAGGCTGGAATGTGCCTCTTCTTCCCAGTTAAGCCCTTAACCTCCACGCTTCCATCTGGGAAGACGCCGAGATAGTTCTTTTTTCTTGAGCTGAAAACCGCGTAGCGATATGATTTGTCCACATCCAAATCCATTCCCAACTCTTTCCCTGACCATCTCGTTAACGTGCTAATCTGCTCCTGAGACGGGTTCTTTAAGAAGATGCTGTCTGTGTCTCCGTAAATAACCTCGATTTCCAGCTCTCGAGCTTTTTCGATTGTTTCTGTTATTACGTATCTCCCAATAGCGGCGGTAGCCTCTGCCACTGGCGGACAATAAAGGTCAAACGTCTCAGCGCCAAACACACCGTAGCTGGCATTAAGAATAACCTTCAGTGCGCTTTGTATAACGTCGTACCAACTTCGCAGCTCGCTTAGTAAGGATTTGTCCTTAGACTTGGGCTTGTACCATTTAACTCGGAGGTCACGGAGCGAGCCTATCAGCAGGCTCTCCAGCGACTTTCGTTTCTTACATATCCAGTGCGGAGTTTCAGGGACCTTGTTGTCTCTGCATTCATTGTGTGGACAGCGAATCGACTGATAGCCCAGATTATAAACTTTGATGATGGATGGGTATAGGCTGGCGAAGTCCATCACTGCCATGTTAAAGTGTACGCCAGGCACGGGTTCAACCACGATTGCGCCCTTGTATTTCTTACCCTTTATCATAGCCTCCGTAACCGTTGCCCCTTTAACAGCGAGAATGTCTGCAGCGTTTGGGATTAGCATGTTCCGGCGACGATGCTCATGATGTAAAAAGTTTCTTATCCACCGTGAAACTCCCTGTCGGCTTACGTCCTCCATGGGCATACGGCTAATCCTTGTAATCGCAAGGACGAGTTTCATGACAAGGTCATCATTAAAAGCTGTGAGTTTGAACGCAATTTCGGCGTCTCGTAGGCAGTATTGGGCGAGTTCGGTATAAGCCAGTTCTGACATGGGTTTAGTGAGTTCAATTTTGGCTAGTCCGATTAAGGCTTTGCCGACACTGTCCAAGGTTACGTCTCGGTATTTTTGATTAAACGCATAGATCTGAATTGACCTGTTGAAGAAGAACTTGTACAGGTCGATGTGAACTCCGCTTCTGAGTAGGCACACGCGTCTTCCAAGCTCTATGGGAACAAGTTTCCTCTTTATGCCTATTTTCTCGGCTCTGTGCCAAAGATAACGAAGGTCAAAGTCGTCGCCGTTGAAGGTTATGATGAAGGGATAATCCCAAAGTGCGGTAAAGATTTCGAGAATCAACTTTTCCTCAGAGTCAAAATACTCAATGCTTACGTCTGGAGGCAGTCTCGCGATGCCTGTCTCAGTTTTCTCACGCTTTAAGAGTAAAACCCTTTTCTTCTCATCCGAGCCCAGAAGCGTTGCGCAGATGACTGGGTACTCGGCTTCGCGGGGGTCGGGAACACGTTCCGTTTTGATGCCCTCCCGCTCCACGATGGGTGGAAAAACCTCGATGTCGAGAGCTACCCGCCTGAATTTGGGCGCTGGATATTCCAAAAGCCTCGCCCACATCTCCACTTTTTGCATAAACTCTTCAGACTCGCCTTTGAAAAGTTCAAGAATTTGCTTAATCATTCGCTCGGAGGGGTCGTATCCGACTCTGACAAGTTCGCCCTTCTCAATTTTGTAAATCATCCCTGGAGCCAAGTCTCGGTCGTAGATGTAGCATTGGTAATACTTGATGGCGGCTTCCCAAACTTTTGCCTCTTGTTCAATGCCAGTTACTTTCGGATACTCTTGAGGGATGATGTCTCGTATGCAACCAGTCGGTC
>CAZUFG010000032.1:0-10532 GCA_964618655.1 uncultured Candidatus Bathyarchaeia archaeon
ATTGGACGCTTACGCATGAGCCCAAGATTTTTCATAATATGGACAGGGCTAGACGTTTTCATGGCAAAGGAGGGGTTCTTCTTTAAAAAGGAGGGCAAGCTTTTACCGTAATAATAAAACCGTAAGACCAGCCTCCTCATCGACATTTCTCCCTCGTGATGCCTAATCTCCGCCTTACACCGCCCAATTCTATACCCTGCATCTTCTATTCGCCTCCTCAAATCAAAATCCTCCCCACTCACAAGATTTTCATCATACCCATCAACCGAGTCAAACACTTCTCTTCTGAAGAACCTAGGCGCCTCAGACACATTGCTTCCAATACGCATTTCTCTTTCTATTTTTCTGCATTCAGCTATAAACCCTCCACCCACAGATACCTCATAGACATTTACAGCATCCACGCTCTTATGAAGACAGACACTGATACATTCTTCTACAACTGTCGGGGTTAGTTCCATGTCAGAGTCTAGGAAAAAAATAAAACTTCCTTGAGCCTCCTTGGCTCCTAGATTTCTTGCAGAAGACCGCTCTGACGCCAAGAGTAACAGTCTAGTACCAAATTTTTTGGCTATTTGCGCAGTATCATCCCTACTATAGTTGTCAATCACTATGACTTCAATATTGGGGTAGGTTTGGTCTTTTATGGATTGTAAACACAGTGGCAATATTTTTTCTGAGTTAAATGTCGGAATCACGATGGAAACCACAGGATTGTCTGAAAACTTTTTTTTGCCACTAACCATTCTTATCATGTATTACAACAAAAGTCTCTTCTATATTAAATCTTCACCACCACATAAAGATATAAAATGGAAGTGTATCGACGCACCTCGTGACGATGAGGAGAACATAAATAATTTAGAAGATATGAAATTAATTGCGCTCAAAAGGACAACAGAGGCTTTACCAAATGGAAAAGCACCAAAAATACTGGGACTCCATTGCAAATCATGTTGCCAAATATGACGATGGGTGGTTTAGTTCAGGATTCATTGGAAACGAAACATGGTTCCATGAATACAACAGAAGAAGGATCATAAAAGCAATTTTTTCTGCTATCCCGAACAAAAAATATGATTTGATTCTTGACGTTGGATGTGGCGTTGGACAATGGACTACTTTGTTAGCCACTAAATTAGGCGCAGATGTTGCTGGAGTTGACTTGAGCCCAAAGATGATAGAACTTGCAAGAAAACGATCTGCCATGCTAAAGGTTCGAAATGCAAAATTTCAGGTTATGAACGCAGCGAATATGAATTTTGAAAACGATTTGTTTGACTTAGTTAATTGTGTAACTGTGCTTCAACACATCCCCGATGAAAAACTGTGGAAGAAAGCAATAAAAGAAATAGCCCGCGTAACCAAACCAGGCGGCCTTATATTGCTCCTTGAAGCGGCACCTAAGAAGTTTAGAGGACATCGCAAACGTGGCGACCTCTATACTCATTTAGAAGGGGAGTATGTGGAAGAATTCGAAAAAGCCGGAGCCTTCTTCATTGAAGAAAGGAAAGTGAGCAATGTCCTTTCATTACTGATTTTAAGGTTCGGAGAAGGCCTCCTTTATCTACATGCCAAGACAATTGGCAAGAAAAAACTAAATTTTTATTCCGCAGAGGCTAGTGGATACAAGCCCAAATCAATGTATCCGTCTTATATGTTTACTATCATTTTAGCACAGCTCGTCGAAAAGTTTCCGCTCTTCAAAAAGCTAGACGGAGAAAAGATACTGCTTTTTCAAAAAAGCAAACGCCACTAAACACTTAGCAGAGACGTAAAGACACCCGCTGAGTAAGCGGTGTACTCAACGAGTTTTATGGCAATAAGCCCCACAAGATGAGTTGGATGCTTAAGCAATAGCTTAAAATTACTCAAATAACGGGTAGGACAATATTCTCTCATAGCCATTGAAGGGCTTTTCCTTATGTAAGATGGCAAGGTTTTTCCATAATAGCAAGCCTTCAGCATTATCTTTTTCATCGATAATTCTCCCTCGTGATGTTTAATCTCTGCTTTACATCTTCCTATCCTGTAACCTTCCTTTTCTATTCGTCTACTCAAGTCAAAATCTTCTCCTATAACGAGGTTCTCATCAAAGCCGCCCACGGAGTCAAACACTACTTTTTTAAAAAAAGAGGCCATCTTGAAGGAATTCGGATCTCCAATATACAGTTCTTTCTCAATTTTTCTACACTCAGCGAAGAAACCTTTAGCTACGGACACTTGTGGAATATCCACTGCATCTACGTCTTTCCTAAGGCACACAGTTACACATTCATCTATAACCTTTGAGGTTAACTCCATATCTGAGTCCAAAAAAAGAATAAATGAACCCTCAGCATTCTTTACACCATGATTCTTAGCAGAGCTTCGTTCCACGTTCATGAGCAAAACTCTTGCATTAGATTCTTCAGCTATCTTAGCTGTATCATCGCTACTATGCCTGTCCACAACAATTACTTCTACATTAGGGTAAGTTTGAGTTTTAATGGATTGCAAGCATACTCCTATAGTTTTTTCCGAATTAAATGTGGGAATTACGACAGAAACCAAGGGGGAGATTCTTGATCCCCTTCTGTAAAGATCGCTCAGTTTATCACATCCTACTTACAGTGCTCATAAGAGACTTGCAAAGGAAAACTTTTAAGTTTTCATCGTCCGCAGCTAGAACACTGGTTTAGCTATTATAGTTTTTTTCAACTTTGGAAAATCCCCCATAAGCTTAAAAATGTGTTCATAACTAAAGACTTGTAAATGTAAAGAAATCTTGGAGGATATTTCAAATGGTGAAGGAAAAAGAGAAAGAAAAGGCGTTGACCAAAGATAGGCTTATTGGCATGGACGTTATCGGCAGCGACGGATACCTTGTCGGAGAGGTTAAAGACATAGCCTTTACCGTCGGAAAAGTGGGCATGGTTCTAGTCATGGAGACTAAAGAGGGTGAAACCCGCGAGATTGAGTGGGATGAGGTTCAGGCGGCAGGAGACTACGTCATTTTAAAGCCCAAGCCAGAAGTGGCTGTGGAAGTGCCTGCAGTAGCAGCAGCGCCGGTGCCGGTGGCGGCGCAGCAGATTTGCCCAACTTGCAGAGGGCCACTTACCTACATTGACCAGTATAAGAAGTGGTACTGTTACCGTTGCCAAAAATACGCATAACAAAAGAGAAACGCTGAGAAAATCAACGAGAACGTATGCTCCACGTAATTCGAGACATAAATCTCGTACTTTATTAATTATTATAGAAAAAGATAGGTGATTCGTTTGGCTGCTTTATGTATATCTTCTGCAGTATTGGCAGTACCATCTTCCATATTGTGGAACGTAGGTTAGTGGTTGACCGCATGTTGGACATGTTGGAGCTACGCCTGGAGGGGGTGGAGGAGGCGGTGGCACCAACCCCACGCGTCCTCTAGCAGCGACGTAAACAACCGCTCCGATGGGGCCGATTAAAATGACGATGACGAGCCACAGTGTTGCGTCTAGTCCTCGTCGTTTCGCATCTCTGTATACCCAAATGGCGAGCACAATGCTTAGTACATACCAGACGATGAGGAAGATGATCCATGGGAACCACCACATTTCCCAAAATTGTTGACCGACTAACGATTCCAGCATCTTCTTCACCATTGGCTTTTGTGTTTCATCACCTTGCCTTAAAAAACTTTCACTGCTTGCTTACAGAAAACTTTTGAAAATAATCAAAAGAAAAAGTGGTGATGTATTTTGGGTGTAAAAAAATAGGCGATGGTTTGTTTTATGCGTATTTTCTGCATCTGTGGCAGTACCATTTGCCGTATTGCTGAACGTAAGTGAGTGGTTGACCGCAGGTGCGACATGTTGGAGCCCCACCTGGGGGTGGTGGAGGCGGTGGTGCAGCGGGTCCTCCGCCTAGTAGAAGGAACGATGGCTGCCTTGTCCCCGCTCGCCGAAGCCAGCCAGACAAGTATCCGCCTATGAGGTAGAAGAGTATCGCGAAAACGACGCTTATACCCCATCCGCCCATGATGTAACCACTAGAGCCAGTGTTTTGGGCTGCGTCGATTGCGCTGAGGATTAGTGAGATAACGAGGTAGACGAGGAACGCCATTAGTCCTGCTCTAAGACCTTCTATTTCATGCCTTTCTTCTATACGGCGCCATTTCAGAATGACGGACCCAGCAACGAAGCCACCAGGTAAGAATCCGAAGATTCCAGCGATGACGCATCCAACAGCTATTCGACCCCAGTCTCCCCCAGCAAAGAATACTCCAGTCGTAATTCCCGCTGAAATTCCCCCTCTTGCTAGAAAGTAACCGATTGCGTAACCGAGAACGCCAGCAGCAAGATACTCCTGAAGGTATGCTTCCCTTTCTCCATTACTCATATGATCGCCTCTTAAACTTGCGAATGGATAGTGATTGTATTCTTCGAGTATTTAACATTTATTTTGTCGTTCGGTTGGAAATCAGTTCGGCTGTTTTTCAGAACAAGCTTATGTTAAAAACTGAAAGTAGAAAGGTGAACCCAAAGTATATGAGGACGACTCCGAACAATGCCATAACTGTTCTATAGGCTTTAGAGCCCAACACGTTAGTTCCCATCCGGGCGAGATAAGCCACTCCGGTAAGCCAAGCGTAGTCCATCCATACGTGAGAAACATACATCAACACGACGCCAGCGAAAGACGCAAAAATCAAAGCATCTTGAATTATTTTCCCTCCTACCGTCAACCACCAAACGATAAAGTAGGGGTTCAAGCCCGTGAAGACCACCCCTAACAGTAAAGGATTCCGAGAATAGATTCCGACAGAGTTAGGTTTATCGAGTCGAGACCTCAATGAGTCACGAATCTGTAAAATGCCGAAGGCAAGTAGGGCTAATCCTCCCACGATTCCGGTGAAAAGTTTGATATGTTGTGGGTCGGCTGCGGCTAGGAGTCCGAGAGCCAAAACAATTACGAGTGGAAGCTCGACCAAAGTGTGCCCGATGGAGAAGAGCAAGCCGCCTTTGGCTCCAGACTTGGTCCCATGAGAGATTGCGGCAAAAAACAGGGGACCAGGGGCTAGGGCTCCGGACGCGGTTATCACGATGACTGAGGCGATGAAGCTTGGGGCATCCATGGGGTTGCGACCTTTCAGCTCTCTGTCGACAAGGGTGAGATGTGTTTCAGGAATTCTTTTGGCGTGTACTGGAATATGCCTCTTGACTGGTATGTGAAGGCGTGGGCTACCAGAACTTTCAGTATTCTTTCTGGGAATAGGCGTGTGTCTTTTAGGATTTCTAGTGCGTATGTGTAGTTTCGGTTGAGTTCTCTCACGGCTAGGCTCTGTTGTTTCTTTGACAACTGGTAGTCTTTGCACTCTATTAGGTAGGCGAGGGTCATGTCTGGCTTTACTGCCAAAACGTCGCAGTGGTTTCTTCGCCTGAACACGATGTAGCCGTGCCTCTCGAAGGTGTCTGCCACTTTATCCTCTAGCTCAGCGCCACTCATCCCTGCAGCCTCGCCTTTCCATATTGTTGCCACGTTCCCATATTAAAAGAAAGAGGAGCATATTGATAGTCATGGGAATAATAAAATAATAGAAATGTGGGAGAATGTTCTATCCGATTTTTGTTGGTTGTTGTTCTCTTTTCTGCATTTCATTGTAGACGTATTCAAACCACTCCGCAATTGAAGGACTTTTCTGCAGCTCTCTCACTCCCTTCAAGATAGGTGCCACTTTTTGCCAAGTTTCTAATATAGGAAAGGTGAATAAGTCGTCAACTAAATCCATGTTTATCAGCTTTCTCTTGGCAAGCACTCCTACGCCTTCAAAGAATACTGTCACAGTGTACATTGCAGCCCTAACTTCAATATTCTTTGCATACTTTTTCATATAATCCGCATAGTCCTCGAATTCTAAGCTTGCTACCCTCTGATACGCTCTTTGGAATTCTGTGCTTCCAAATGTAGCGTATAATCTCATAACCATGTCCGTTTGTCTTAGCTTGGTCTGATGTCTAATCTGCAGAACGTAGTAAGTAGCCGCAACCAATACGCCAGCAGAAGCAATCACTATAGAGACAGTTGAAATATCAACCATTTCCAACACCTTTCTGTTCTCTTTTTTTCATCTCGTTGTAGAGGTACTCAAACCACTCCCAAAGTTCTGGCTGGTGATATTCTTTTCTCATGCCTTCTGCGAGAGGTTTCATCTTCTCCCACATTGGAGAAATGGGAAAAAGTTGACTAATCAGAGAAGCATCTATGAGCTTATTTCTGAAAAGAACCCCGATTTGTTCGAAGAAGTTGCCCATTATCATAAACGACATGGGAACCTGGTTCTTAGAAATGGGTCTTCCATACCTTTTCACAAAGTCACTGTAGTCTTTAAACTCAACCTCATAGGTATCCACAAAGGCTTCTAAGAATCGTCTGCTTGTAGAGAAATCAGAGGAGAGTCTAGTTACAAGGTCTGTCTGTCTCATTTTAGTCTGATGCCTGATTTGAAAAGCATAGTAAACAATCCCTGCCACAACACTTGCAGAGGCTATTACTATAGAAACTGTTGATATGTCAACCATTCTTACCACCTTTTTGCTGGAGCTTCTTTTCTCTTTTTTGCATTTCATTGTAGAGGTATTCAAACCACTGATACGATTCTGGTATGTTGTACTGCTTTCTCCACCCGTATACTAAAGGCTCAATAGATTCCCAATTTTTTATGACCCAATAACCAAGAAGCTCATCAACCAGCTTTATCTGTACAATTTTCTCCTTCACAAGAAACCCCATTAAATTAAAGAACCAACCTATCTGATCTATGTCAGTATGTATCTGCGAAGATTTAGTCATTGGACCGTGCTTTTTGACAAAGCTATCGTAGTCTTTAACCTCAATAACCACGAATCTTCTATGTGCATCGAGCATGTCTTTGCTACCCCAAGTTGAATAGAGGTGCATGAACAGGTCTAAATGCCTCATTTTTTCTTGATGTCTGATCTGAAAAATATAGTAGATGGCTGCTGCAAACACACCTACAGAAGCAATAGCAATAGAAACTGTCTGTACATCAAACATTCATAACACCGTTTTGGAGTTTCTGCTCTCTTTTCTTCATTTCATTGTAGAGATATTCGAAGAATTCAGCGTATTGTGGATAATTGAGTTGTTTTCTTGCATCCTCGATTACTGGCTTGCGTCTTTCCCAGAACATCTTTATTGGTCCACTCATGAGGTCGTCGACTAGTCCAATGTCTATGAGTTTTCGATGAAGGAGAACTCCTACTCCTTCAAAGAATGTTTCAGGTATGCTTTCCAAGTAGACCTCTCCATATTTTTCCACCATCTTGTTGTAGGTTGTTGTTTCCTTGTCTGCCATGATTTTGTTGTATTCTCCTTGGAGTTCCTTGCTGCACAACATTGAGTATAGTCTCATTACAAGGTCTGTTTGTCTTAGTCTGGTCTGATTTCTTATGTGGAAAAAGTAGTAGGTCGCTGCAGCCACAACACTAGCAGAAGCAATGGCTATAGAAATAGTCTGCACATCAACCACTATTGACACCTATATGGTTGTTTTGTTCTGGTTCTGCTATAACTTTTCCGCAATCGTTAGTTGGTTGGGGTAGAATCTTATCTTGCGTGTCTATGCTCAGCGCGCGTATCGATTAACTGTTGATTTGTTTTCGGATAAAGTCTACCATCTTCTCTGCCCAAAGCTCCAGATACTCTTCTCCTTTACCAGCTTCTCCTTTCCGAGAATCACCAAGAACACCGTTCTTCGAAACGGCCTTAATGCCCTGACTCAATATAAGAGCCATCATCTTGTCATCGAAACTTCCCACAAAACCCTTTTCGGCATGCTTCATACAGACCAAGTCCTTGCGTATAGCCAGAACCATTGACGTTTCGGATTCACCTGCGTGAGCTCCTGACTCACCAGCCGAAAATCCATGTTTAGATGAAAACTCAGCAAGGAATTCAAGAAGACCCTTCAGATCCGTGTAAGACACGACTGTAGTTCCTTCAAGACTTTGGTTGAGCTCATCAGTTACCTCTCGCACGGCATTGAAGTTTCCGCCATGAGATGGAAGTATGAAGATGTTCTTGAATCCCTGCTTTGCCAAGCTGGCGCAGTAGTCGCGGATCAAACTTTTCAGCGTATCAGGCCTAAGGCTGATAGCTCCAGGGAACGCCATGTGTTGATCGGAGCATCCCACGTTTATGGAAGGCGCCTGAAGAGCTTTGCCCAGTTTCACAACCACTTTATTGACCAAAGCATCACCAATCAGCGAATCCGTACAGGTGGGCAGATGAGGCCCGTGCTGTTCATTTGAGCCCACAGCGAATACAACCGTGCGGAAACCTCTGTCCAGGGCTTTCTGGATATCAACCCGCGTCATCTCGGACATACGAACCTTAACCATCTGCGCTTCCCCTCCAAATTCCAACTCACGCATGCTACCACATAGATTCTCGTATATAGGCAAAAAAGCTTTCTTGTATAGTTAAGTTGTATTCAGCTCCATGCAAAAAATTCCGAGAATTAAACCTCGACCTGTCCAGGCATAATGGTAGCCCGCAATAGGTTCGAACTCCCGTCTACGATATACCTGCGTCTATTTTGGATATGTCTGTTTTCTAATACTATACTTTGCGGACGCCAGAAAGCCCTTAAACTCTTGAAGCAACAAAGTAGAAAAGTGGTAAACTCTCCAAGTTAGGCAGGCGAGAAACATGGAAATTCGAAGACTAACGATAGACGACTATGAGGAGATAATTAAACTGTGGGAACGCTCGGGTTTGCCCTTCAAACCAAAGGGCAGAGACAGCAGAAGGGCCGTCGCAAAACAAATGAGAACAGAACCAAATTTCTTTCTAGGAGCATTCCAGGGAAAAACACTAGTCGGAACCGTAGTCGGCAGCTACGACGGTAGGAAGGGTTGCATCAACCGATTGGCTGTTGCCCCTAAACACAGAAGGCGAGGCGTCGCCCAACTTTTGGTGACTAGTATGGAGAAGATTTTGGAAAAAAAGGGCGCAGCAGTATTATTCGCTTTAGTTGAAGAGCCAAATAAAGAGTCTGTCAACCTGTTTGAAAAACTCGGATACGTCACTGACAGGTCAATTCTGTACCTGAGCAAACGCAAGAGCCAAGACGTTTAGATAGTTATTTTTGACCGTTCACCTATGACCAGCCTATAACCCTTCGGCTTGTCTCTCTGATTCGTGACTATCGTAGAGTGTGGACCAATAAGGCTGTCAGTGATCTTTCCTTCGATGTCTATATGGCAGTTGTCCATGATTATCGAGTTTTCAATCTCGCCTTTTTTCACGACTACGTTGTTGCCGATACTAGTGTAGGGTCCGATGTATACGTGGGCTTCCAGAGTCGTGTTCTCCCCTATCATTGTGGGTCCTCGGATGATGGCGCCTCGCTTGACCAGAGAGTTTTCTCCAACGTACACTCTGCCCTGAAGTGACGCCTCGTCTTCGACTCTTCCGCGAACTTCATGCTCCAGCCCATCCAGTACCAGCCTGTTCGATTCCAAAATATCTTCTGGAGTTCCCATGTCCTTCCACCAGCCCTCCACAAACTTGTAACCGACACTGTAGCCACTGTCGAGGAGAAGCTGGATAGCCTCAGTTATCTCCAGCTCGCCCCTCCATGAGGGCTTCAATCGGTCAATCATTTCAAAGACAACTGGTTTGAAGAAGTAGATTCCGCTGAGGGCGTAGTCGCTCGGCGGCTCTTTGGGCTTCTCTATCAGTCCAACAAGTCTTCCACGAGGACCGAACTTGGCGACCCCGAACCGTTGTGGTTCCTTAACCTTGCAGAGGAGAACCATTCCGTCGTATGCGGACTTCTTAAACTCTTCCACGTATTTTTTTACTCCGCCTTTTAGCAGGTCGTCTCCAAGGTGCACCACAAACGAGTCTTCGCCAACAAACTTTTTACAAAGTCCAACTGCGTGAGCAATTCCTCTAGGCTTGTCCTGAAGAATGTACGTGATGTTGACGCCGAACTTGCTTCCGTCTCCGTAGTATTCTCTCACTTTTTCTGGGTAGATGTCGCCTAACACAATGGCTATGTCGCGGATTCCTGACTCACGCAGACTTTCGAGCACGTACTGTGAGACTGGCTTATTAGCCACTGGTATGAGTTGCTTAGGTCCAGTGTGGGTTAACGGCCTTAGCCTAGTGCCGTAGCCACCGTGCAGAATCACGCCCTTCAACCGTGAGACACCACTTGAATAGTGAAGCCCAAGATAGTTTTTATCATTTACGACCCGTCTACTCTTCTGCCTCCCACTGTTCCTTCATCAGACTTAGGCCCTCTTCCACGGTGAGAAAACTGACGCCTAACTCTTTCTCCGCCTTACTCACGTCTAGGCAACAACGTTTCGGCCTCTCCGCAATCTGCTTAAACTTGTCGCTGGTTACGGGTTTTACGAGTTTGCCGTCCAAGTCGAAGATTTCAGCAATTTTCTTGGCGAAGTCGAATCGGCTGAGGCAAGTTTTGCCCGCTGTGTGGTAGATTCCCTGTTTTTCAGATTTTGAGAGAACCAGTAAAG
>CAZUFG010000033.1:0-10528 GCA_964618655.1 uncultured Candidatus Bathyarchaeia archaeon
AACCACAATTTAGAGAGAAATTGGCTCTCTGTTTTAAGGCTTCCTTCAAAGTTTTTTTGACGTACTAGGATTGAGGAGATTTTCACGTGTGTTCTTATGGTTTAAGCAAGCATTAAATAACCGCTTATGGGCTATTACATTCTCTATTATTGTAGAAGGTTCGAAGTTTGCATATTAGAACGTTGGCGGCTATTTTGATGTGGCTCGTTGTTGTTCTGCTTCTTCTAAACGCGGCTCTTAAGCTAAACTGGCTTTTTTGGATATGTATCACATTACTGATTGTTGCGGTTCTGGTCTATTTTTCTCCCAGAATAAAGCGTGCGCAAAAGTGACATTGTTTCATAAAACTTTTATAGGAAGAGGGACGGTGAATAGTAAGACTAGTTGGCGATATTACTATGGAACCTAGTAAGAAACCGCTGAACGTGATGACGAAGCAGATGAACACGTTCATCTCCATCACCCTAAAAAACGGCGTTGAATACAGGGGCACGATGATTCGCTGTGATGGGCACATGAACATCCTGCTCGAAGGCGCAACCGAATGCCTAAACGACCAACTAATCGCAAACTATGGAAGCCTACTGGTTCGCGGAAATAACATTCTTTTCATAACTATCGGGGTTCCGAGAGGGAAGTAGTCGCAGCCTTTTCCACGTAGTCCACAGCGTCTTTCAGTTTTGTTCTAAGCCCAAACTTTCGTTGAAAAAATCTTGAGACGTTCTTTACGTCTCTTTGAAGTAGTTGCTCTGCGTTTGGGTGGTCTGCGCGAACATATTGAGGCCAATCGATGATGAGGATGTGCTGGTTTGGTTGGAGGATAATGTTGTATTCACTGAGGTCAGCATGAATGATTCTGGCCTCTTGATAGGCTTTGCGCACGTTATCGAAAACCTCATTCAATATTACTTGCGGGTTTGGAAGTTCTGGATAGTGGAATAGTTCGGCGCCTTCGATTAGGCTCATGACGATGACGTGACGGTTTTGGCTGATTGGTTTAGGAGCGGCTATGTTGTGGGGCTCTAGAATTTTGAGGGCTTCATACTCTTTTTGGGCGGCAAGCCTAGACTGATAAAGCCAACTCGTGTGGAGACGTTCAGCAATGTACCCACGTTTTCGTTTAGTCTGTCTAAAGCTTGTCCTGCCTAAGCGGTGGAACTTGACAGCCACTTGTTCACGGTCTGGGGTTAGGGCATCGTAGACGTCGGCTTCTTTGCCTATGCCTAACGGTTTGCCGAAGGCTTCAAGAATGTCGGCTTTAACTAGGGCGTTTATCGCCAAGCAGTCGTAGCCAGCCATGTTCAGCGTGTAGCCGCTGTACGGTCCAGTCCAATGTTGAATCAACCCTTGCTTTTCTAGGCGGTTGAGGCGGAATTCTGCTTCTTCTGGGTTGAGGTTGGCAAGCTTCGGAATGACGCGGATTGGAGCGTATTCATGTTTGGTCATGGCGAGTTCTATGGCCTGTAGTGTTCGAAAGTCTTCGGGTTCAAGCTTGAGGAATACTCGAACGGCGACATCAGCGGCGGACATGGTCAAGATAAGATGAGAACTCGGTCATTTAAGGGTTCTACGGCACGCGGACAGAGAGATGAAAATCTTACAGGTTGAGAGTTTGGAGTTGTTGGACGGATGCCTCTACCATCTGCTGAATGTTCAACTTTTCTTCTGCCACTAATATTTCGTGCAGTTTTGCCATGGTTGCGGGTTTTTTTGGCGCTGCCGTACAGCCTTTCGCTTTTAGGCTTGAGGGCTCGTATGTTCCGATTTTTCTCGCAATGCGCTCGGTTTCTGCCTTGTCAAAGCCTAGTAGTGGCCTATGTATCGGGTATTTCTGTGCTGCTTGGTTTAGGACTCGTAGGTTGGGTATGGTTTGGCTTGCTTGTTCGCCTATGGCTTCGCCGGTTACGATGCCCTCTGCCTTCGTCATTTCAGCTATTTTCTCGGCTACTCGGTACATTATTCGTTTGCAGAGCAGACATGTAAACCGATGGGGACATTTTTCCAGAAACTCTGCTAGGTTTTGGCCGTGCGGTACGATGTACATCCGTCTAGAGAATCCAGTTGCCCAGTCAAAGAGGACTTTGGCTACTTCTATCGCTCGCTTTGTGGTGGCTTCGTCTGTGAAGGGCGTGTTGTCAAAGTAGACTGGCACGGTTGGAGCGCCTCTCTTCATGGTCAGCCAGCAAGCCACAGCAGAGTCGAGTCCTCCGCTCAGTAAGCCCACTAGTCGGGGTTGGGTTCCGAGGGGCATACCGCCAGCGCCGCCTATTACGCTTGCGTAGATGAATGCGTCTTCTTCGCGGATTTCGACCCCTAGCGTGACGTCTGGATGTTTCAGGTTTACCGTTAAGTTTCGTTTTTTTCCGAACTTTTCTAGTATTTGGCGTCCCACTTCTCGGCAAATATCCGCGCTTGTGTAGGGTTGGGTTCCGACTCTTCTGCATTTTATCGCGAAGCTGTTTCCTGGCTGTAGTGTTTGGTCTGCGAGGCTGAGGCTAGTTCTTATGATGTCGTTTAGTTTTGGGGTGGTTTGTTGGGCTGGTGAAACTGAGGCTATGCCAAATACTCTTGCTAGTTTGGAGGACGCCTCTATGGGCTGGTTTGTTTTTAGGTAGAGTCTGCCGTGTTTTCTGATGATTTCTTTGAATGGAATCTCGTGACGTTTTAGCGTGTGTTTCATGTTGTCTATTAGGCGGCGTTCGTAGGTGCGTCTTGTCCATGGCTTTTTTATCCATAGTTCTCCACCGAAACGGACGATGACTGTGTCGAGGGTTGGCTGGGTCACGGCTTTTCTCATCTACGCACATAAATCGCTGAATAGCCCTATTAATAGTTCTTGGGAAAAACTGTTGGTGGACTCAAGTAGGCGGTATCCGAAGGAACTGGAAACGTATGCCACAATCCGGGATGGAACAAGAATTTTCTTTAGGCCCATTAAGCCCTCTGATGAGCCCTTGATGCGTAAACTTTTCTATTCTTTCTCGGAGGAGAGCATTTATTATCGGTTTTTTAGTGTGTTGAAGGACATGACTTACGAGCAGTTACAGCATTATGTGAACGTTGACTATGAGGAGAAGATGGCTATTGTTGCGATTGCGAAAGAAAAGGGATCTGAGCGTCTTGTTGCGGTTGGACGTTATGCGTTGACGCCGGCCTCTAACATGGCTGAGTTTGCCGTCATTGTTCAGGACAGTTGGCAAAACCGAGGGATAGGAACCTTCTTGTTAGAGTACCTTGTTCAGATTGCCAAGAAGCGGGGAATTAGAGGATTCACTGCCGAGGTGATGACTGACAACACTCGGATGCTTCACGTTTTGGAGAAGAGCGGCTATGCCATGGAGAAGAAGCGGCTAAATAACACGTATCAGGTTACATTAAAATTCTGAGGGCCTGTGTTAGGCACGTCAGACGTGTCTGATGAAGCATGTTATGTCTTTTTTCTAGGAGGCTGATTAGTTTGGGTGCGTTGTTTGGTGGTATTCATCTTCACAATGTTTGTCATCGGGTTCTCTAACAGAGCGAAGGCTTTTGAACTCCGAAAACGGATTCTCGCTTCAAATCTAAGAAAAGTTCACATTCCTGTCCGTAAGAAAGCCAAATTTCTTTGTCTACAGTGATCTCCCCGATAATCGAAGCCGTTAATTTACGCCTCCTCAATACCGATAGGCATTTTTCTGGCTGACTTGTCGAGATGACGAAGCCCATTCCCGGATAAGTGACCAACCATTCTTCCAGCTTGACATCTTCGGGCTTTGGCAATCTCTCCAGATTTATCTTGGCGCCGACTCTGCTGGACTCACAGAGCATGGCAGTCGTTCCGATTACGCCGGGTCCGCTAATGTCCCTACAAGCGTGTGCTATTCTTCTTTCAGCCAACTCTATTAAGGAGCCTAAACGATCTAAAACCTCTCGACTTGACTTCATCGTGGTTGAGTCAAAAGTTCTCAACCAACCCTTAGGCTCAAACCTGCCCACAACATCAACAGCCATCACGAGTGAATCTCCTATCCGTGCGGCAGTGCTTGGAAGAACATTTTTCGTCACCCCCACAACCGCCGCATCAACAGCATCATAAGAAGTGTCGGAATGAGTGTGCCCCTTCAACAATCTCAACCCGTATTTCTTTAAGCCCTCTTTTATCCCCTCTGCAACCTTACGCCTCGTCTCGTTAGAACTTGAAGAAATGATGTTGACAAAACCCAGCGGCTGAGCACCCTTCGCCACAACATCGTTAACGTTCACAAGAACCGAATAATACCCAGCCAAGAAGGGGTCACTCTTAACGAGAGTTTCCACCATCCCATCACAAGAAACAACCACTTTAAGACCGCCTACATCTAAGAAACCTGCGTCATCATAAGTTGCTTCTTCAAGCACTTCCAATATCTCTCCAAGCGCAAATTTACGGGTCAAACCTCTAAAACTCCTCAGTTTTTTTATTAAGTCGGCAAATTCCTGAGAGTTCATGTTCCCATTACCCTACGCTGTGCCTAATATGCTTAGCACAGCCGCAAAATTTTATTCTTTATGAACTGTTTTAAGTAGTTGCTGACCAATCAATGTAAAAGTGATGGGCATGCTCACTCTGGCATGGATTTTGGTTTCAACTCTCATAGTTAGCCTAATCTCCCTAATCGGAATTTTTTTCCTGTCATTGAAAGAAAAATTACTTGGTAAAATATTATTAGTAACGGTAAGCTTTGCTTCGGGCACTATGCTAGGAGGAGCCTTCCTACATCTTATACCCGAATCGTTAGTTCCGTTCAATGAAAACGTGTTTGCGGCAATTCTTTTGGGAATCGTTGTCTTCTTCCTGCTTGAAAAATTTCTTTGGCGACACTGCCACGAGAGAGAGTGCCCAGTTCACCCCTTCGCCTATCTAGACCTGTTCGGAGACGGCATACACAACTTCATCGACGGCGTAATAATAGCCGCAAGCTTCATCACAAGCGTTCCTTTGGGAGTAACCACCACTTTAGCCGTTGTTTCTCACGAGATTCCACAAGAAATTGGAGACTTCGCAATACTAGTGCATGGAGGATTTGGCAAAACCAGAGCCTTATTCTACAACTTTTTAAGTGCGCTCACTGCGGTTGCTGGGGCGGTTTTCACGTATTTTTTCTTTTCGTCCCTCCCAGACATGGAATATTTGCTAGCGTTTGCGGCAGGTAGCTTCATCTACATAGCTGCATCGGACCTCATTCCAGAACTGCACAAAGAGACAAAACCGCTCATTTCTGGTGTTCAATTTGTCCTACTTGTGGTTGGCATCTTGCTGATGTGGTTCTTAAAGTGAAAAAAGGTTAAGCCGCGCCCACACTAAATTTCCTGCTCAAGCAAATTTTCGCCAATCTTCTGGATAGTTGCTACTCCCTTCGAATGTTTCGCCAGTTTGAGCGGCGTCTCGCCTTTTATATCAGCTTTCAGTATTTTTTCGTCGTATGGAATCAGCCCAAGTAAGGGAATGTGATTGCTGGATGCGAACTGGCTAATTAGTTTACCTTGACTTGCGTCTGCGATCTTGTTTCCAACCATGACCGCCTTCTTAATGCCTGCGTCCACGGCTAAACCATAGATTTTTTTGGCTGTTTCCATCGACCTCAAGCTTGGATCTACCACTATGAGCATCGTGTCCATATGTTTTGCGGTTCCTCTGCCCATGTGCTCGATCCCGGCTTCCATGTCCATGACCACTGCCTCGTCACGTTCAACGAGTAGGTGCCGAAGCAACTCCCGAATCAAAGCGTTTGCGGGGCAGGTGCATCCCGCTCCAGCCGACCTGACGGCCCCCATGACAAGCAAATCCACACCGAAAGGAGACTTTACACAAAACTTTTCTACGATGTCCTTTACGCTGAATGAGAGGCGGTAAACGCCTGGGAACTCAGTCTTAGTCTTGGACTCAATCAGCGGAGTATTCTCAGAGAGGGGAACGATCTTATTTGCCTCTTCGGGCGGAATGCCCAAAATCAAAGCCAAGTTTGGAGAGGGGTCAGCGTCGATGGCCAAAACCCTGAAGTCCTTCCTAACAAAAAAGTCAGCGAGAACAGCGGCAACGACGGTTTTGCCCACACCGCCCTTACCTGAAATCGCAATTTTCATGTGTTATCTAAGACCTGAATGTGTTTCACAGCTTAGTCGGCGCCAAGACTAGACGTTCGGAGTTTACGTCGATTTCCACGATTTTGCAGTCCTCGAAAGTCTTGGATTCTCCAAGCACGTCTTTAACAACCACTTTAGTTCCATCCGTTTTTACGTACACAGCGTCTTCAAATACAGTCTTTCCTTTTAGTAAAACACTAAACTCACACATTCTATTTTTCCTCTAAATTATTGGAAGGAGTGTAGGTTTTTAACTTTTCATAGGCTTCGTTCGGATCTGTAAGGCTGGCGGCAATTTTCTCGAAGGGACAGACACCAGTCTTCTGGTAGTTAAGAATGTGGGCAACAGAGTTTTCAAACTCACAAAAAATATTCCAATCTTCTAACACTTTTCTTCCTTCCTCGCTGATCGTAATTGCAAACACAGAAGCCACTTTAGAATAGGCACATAACAAGGCTGCGGCTCGGCCGACGATTCTATCTGCCACCGCAGAGTCCACTAACTCTTTTTTGAACTTTTTAATAGCCTGCAAAAAATCATTGATGCCGTGAGATTTACCTTCGAAAATAATCTCACCTTTTCTAACTACTACGAGCGTGAGGTCCCTCTCTTTTAGTATGCGTTTGGCAAGTTTTAGATCCTGCATCTTCCTTCTTACAATAGAAATTACGTTCTCCTTATTATGAACAACTCTTTTTCGGGCATAGAGGCAACTGCTTGGGCGAGTTTCTGAACTTTCTCAGATGAAATGCTTTCTCGCAGCAACTCATTTTTCAATCTTTCAAATGCGGTCGGTTTGACCTCGACAGTTACTTGCCTTCCCTTTGAGTGTTCGAATTTAGCAGCAATTCCTGGCGAATTCTTCAGTCTTATTCTTTTATTTCCAATCGTGCACTTGGTCGTCACCTGAATTCCGTCTAGGACGCATGAGAACGGAACTGCGTTCTTTAGCATCGCGGTTACGTGCAGTTTCTCATCGTTCTTTTCCAGTCCTAGTTTCCTAATGCCGATGAGTCCTAATCTAACGCCTATCACGAGGAATGGCCCCAAATGTCCGTGAAGGTCTGTGGCCTTTTTTACAATTTTCATTAACTCTGGGTCCAAACCGTCCAAACCCCCCATAGCTTTTCAGGTTTTTGGGATGGTTATTCTGGCTTTAAGAGCATTAACTAAGATAAGCCCAATAACGCCTCCAATTAAACCGCCAACAGCATGTAACCCAGAAAACGTGAAAATTGCCAGCATCGGTTCAAGTTTCATAACGATGCCTCCAATGACTAAACCAACTATCCATCCGCACATGGTGGAAAATGAGACTAGGCTGAGGGCGCTAATTAATGGTTTGTTGAAGCAGTTGCCATAGCCCACAACTCTCGTTGCGACATCGAAAAGGATGCTGGCTACGATGAAACCAAACATTTGGAACGCGTTGGGTTGCAGCATAAAAGTTAGCCCAGTAACAAGCAACCCAGTCAACGTTATGATACCGAACTTCCCTGCCCACCACCCAATCAATATCAAAGTGGTGAAAGCCAAGAAGTCGCATAGGAAGGGCGTACGAGTTAGGCGCCAAAAGATAGGAGCCAAAGAATTGTTTAAAATCGCCCAGTAGGCAGCACACAGGGCTACTGCAGTGACGTCTCGAGTGTTGAGGTAAGTCGTTGGTAACACCTTTTTTGAGGATAGTGTTACCAATCTTTCATAAAAGCTTTATGACGAGCCCACAAAGTGTTCTAATCAGTGAAGTTTATGACCAAAATCGTTCGGGTTGGCGTTACGTTCCCGCCAGAATTGCTAAAAGAACTCGATGAAACCATTGAGAAAATGGGTTACGATAGCAGGTCTAAGGCCATTCAGGATTCTGTGAGGTCGTTTGTCAGCGAGTACAGGTGGCTCAGAGAACAGAAGGGACTTGGCATAGGCGTGTTAGTGATGGTTTATGACCACGAGGTGAAGGGCTTAGAGGACGCGCTGATTCACATTCAGCATGAACACCGTCCCGTGATCTGTTCCTCCATGCACGTCCATCTAAATGAACGAGACTGTCTCGAAACCATTGCGGTGAAGGGCAACGCAGACGAAATCAGAAAACTGGCCCAAAAACTGACAACAAAGAAGGGAGTAAAACAGGTTAAGCTAACCATCATTTCATAGCCCCATTTATGCCCTCTAATATGCACTAAGACCGATGGTATTACGAATTCGAACCTACTCTTTACTTTTTGGTGCTTGCGTCAGCTTTAAGCCGAGCTTTCTTAACCTTTCAAAGTGTTCGTCTCCTGTTTTTAGCGTCATGTTGCGGGATATCGCTGTGGCGGCTATAAGTAGGTCGGCGTCTGGTAGTGATGCGCCCTCTTTCTTGAGTTTTTGGTGTAGGTTGCAGTAGGTTTCGATGACTTCGTTGTCTAGGTTTTGTAGGTTAAAGCTTTCTTCGAGTAATTCCTTGACTCTGGCTCTTTTTTTGGCTTCTAGTCCTCTCAACACCTCAGTAAGTGTTATGATTGAAACGGCCCCGATTTCGTGTTTTCTCTCCCGGAGCAACTCAATAATTATGTCGGTATCAAGTAGGTTCATCTAAACCCAAACCTTTCCCTAAACTCTCTGCTAGACTCAAGTATAGCTTTCAAGTCTTCGTCGGTGAGCATGTTTGCCAACTCTTCGAATGACCTCTTACTCTTTAATCTCTTAACTTCAAAGTATAAGTTTAGGAGAAACTTGCCCCACTCATCTCCACCCTTTGCTTTCTCTAGAAACTTTTTAACATCAGCTGGAACCGAAATTGTTACATATTTCCCCAATTTCATCACTATATAACGATATAACAACATAACTTATAAAATCTTTTTCCCAATCGCTGAGGTAATGTTCTGAGCCCTCAGTGTGAAGTCTCAGGTTTGCTATGCCACGGTAGAGACCATTTTCTCCAATGCTTTACGAGCTTTACTCGCAACCGATTTGGGAACAGTAACTGGATATCGTTCTTCTTTTAAGGATAAGTAAATTCGTTCCAACGTGTTCAGTTTCATGTTTGGGCAAACAGCCCCTTCATAGGCTGGCAAAAACTTCTTCCCCGTATTTTCCTTTTCGAGACGATGAATGATTCCGATCTCCGTTCCGATTATGTACTTCTTCTCCGCCGACTCTTTGGCGTATCGGCAAATCTGGGAGGTGCTTCCAATAAAGTCGGCTATGGACTGCACGTCAGAAGTGCATTCGGGATGCACGGCAACCACGGCATCAGGATGCTCCTCCTTAGCGAGCAGAATGTCCTCTTTGAGGAATAGTAGGTGAGTTGGACAGAAACCCTTTCTTGGAATTGGAATAATCTTCTTTCCAGTCTTTCTCTGAACATGCCAAGCGAGGTTGTGGTCAGGCCCGAAAAGTAAGGTGCCTGCTTCTAAGGAGCTAACTACTTTAACGGCGTTTGCGGAGGTGCAACAGATGTCGCACTCAGCCTTTGCCTCTGCAAGCGTGTTCACGTAAAGCACGACAGGCACGTTGGGATGTAGTCTTTTCCATAACCTAACCTCTTCTCCAGGAAGCATCTGCGCCATCGGGCAACGGGCGCCCAAGCTGGGAAGCAGAACCTTCTTGTCTGGGTTGAGGATGGCTGCAGACTCGGCCATGAAGTCGACCGCTGAGAACACTATGAGTTTCGCGTCTTTTTCTTCCATTGCCCTCATGCATAACTCGATGCTGTCGCCCACGTAGTCGGCAATGTCCTGAATTTCGGGTCTTTGATAGTTGTGAGCCAGTATGATGGCTTTCTTCTCTTTTTTCAGTTTTAAGATATCTTCAACGAGTGTCATGTTAAGCCTCTGCTGAGTCAGGTGGAATCGACATTTGTCTACATTTTTCGACGAGAATGTCTCTAATCACAGGGTGGGATATATATCTTCACTAATTATCAACCAGAAGAGTGAGGCACAAGTTTTCTAGAATCTAGGAAATTCGTAATGACATCTTGGGCACATAACCAGTCCACAGCGTTTTCCGAAAAAACATTCTCGACACTCACTAGCCTCTCCCAAACCGAACTCGTAACCACACATCGGACATTGATACATTTTCTTACTTTTTCCTGTATTCTTTTCACTCTTAGACAAGTTCTCTTTCACCTCACCCCGAAGAAAGGAAGTATACGATAGGCTATCCCTCCGATAACTAAAGCAAGAACTATCGTGAATGCCATGATGAGCAACGCAGTTTTCCAGCCTAGCTCCTTCCCTAGAACGGCAATGGTTGCCACACATGGAATGTAGATGGTGAGGACCAAGGCAAAAACGAAGATTTGGAGGGGTGACATGAAATATAAAAGATTGCTTGCGTTTGGGCCATATTTCGCAACGGCCAAGGTTACTAATAACTCCAGGGCTAACTCCTTACGAAGAATACCCAACACAAGACAGAGACCAGCTACTGCTG
>CAZUFG010000034.1:0-10473 GCA_964618655.1 uncultured Candidatus Bathyarchaeia archaeon
GGATAGCCCTTCTTCAATAGTTTCTCTGCCATGTCCAGCGCCAACGAAACCCTTTCTCCACAAGCCTTGTAATAATGGTGGTCCTCCAACGTCGGAACGATGGACCCCCGAACTTCGTCCAGTTTTCTTTTTGATAAGGCGGGGAATTCTAAGTCCATAAAGTGGCTTCCTTCCCAAAGGGTTGAGGGAGCATCAACTTCCTCAGCTTTTCCCATAACAGCCTCTCCGCTTTTCGCAAGTTCTGTTATTTCGTTCTTTAGTGTTTCAGGCGGCTGGTCTGCGGAGGCCGTGCGCCACAAAATCCCCCAGTTTCGAGGAGCCAGCTCCTCTCCAAGCTGAATGAGTCGAGATCGAGTTTGCATGTCTCGAATTTTTCTGCTAACCCTCACCACACGCCCAGGCATCAAAATTGCGTATTTGCCAGGAATTTTGATTTCCGTTGTTAAGAGGGGCTCTTTGGCTCCCATTCTTCGCCGATCAACTTGAACGACCACTTGTTTTAGATCTGGCTTTGATAGCTCTCTTTCGTCAATTCTCCCTGTTGTTGGTCCGATGTCGACTAGAACTGAGCCTGTTACGGGGTCAGTGCTTTTCACTATTCCTTTATAGATTCCGTCAGCGGTAACCGCCCATTTTCGGACAATAACGTCGTCGAGGCGAGATTTTAAGACAGATGCGAAGGAATCTATGGGTTCAGCCATTCCTAAGGCTTCAACTCCCTGATGGTCACGTCGGTCAAAAACGTCCAAGTCCGGGGATTCGTTGCTCTCTTCTAAGCCAAATCTTTCTTTAATCGTGACTGACGGCTGAACTATGTCAAAATCTTGGTCGAGGAGAAGTTTTGTTATGGCGGTTGAGTAGACGCCTCGAACGCGAACCCTAGCCATTAGGACCCCTGCTTCTGGATTTTGTAGAGGTTCCTAGCCCTCTCAACTTGGAACTTTACGCCCAAAATCTCTTGAGTCAGCCAAATGTTCGTGTCTAAATGCTCAGACATGGAACGGCTCAAGTAGACCGAGTCGCCTTGGGCTAATGCAACGTAGGGCACTAACATGTCTGCCAAGTGCACATCCACTGTAGCCTGAGCCTCAATTTCTTTGAAGAGATTTTCTGCAGCCTCCTTGCCCACTACCTCGCTGGGCTTACGAAGCTCGCCAATGGCGTCTCCTCCAAGAAGCCCGCCGGTAGTGGTTTTTGTCCACAAGACGAGGGAACTGCCCTTCTGAAGCGGATTCGACATGTCGTTGACCACTTCAATTTTTGCCTCGTAACCATGCGAGCCCAGAAACTCGTTGGCTGCCCTGGCTTGGCGCTCCGCAACCTTTCGGTCTGCGAGGAAGGTACAGACAGAGACGCCCTCTAACTCTTCTATTTTTCCAAACTCTTTTAGGCGCAGGGGACTGAGCCTCTGGCAGGGCTGAGCCTCCAGCAAAACTTCGCCCATGCCCTTCGGGTAATAACCATACTTTTGGACGGTTATGGAGGCTTTTAGGCTCACCCGTTCCAACATGGGAAGAAGCACATGTTTCAGATAGTTTATGGTCGGTGCATTACGGACATCCGTGCCGCCTTTCATTACACGGATACGTACAGAATGCTTGGCGAGGGCGCATAGGGGCAGAACTGTTAGCAAAAGCATGGGGATGCTGCCAGCTGTGCCAATTTCTGCTCGTATTTCACCACCCGCTATTTCGTCAGGCTTGAACCAGAGCTCGACTGAGCCTAACGTGGCGCCTTTGATCTCGGCGTTGCAGAGCTTTGCAGCGGTTAGCACTGCTTCGAGATGCTGGGGGCGCAAACCTGGCTGTTCGCGTTTTTTGCGTATGTTGTATATGTGCAGTGGCTCGCCGAGAACCCCAGCTAAGGCGACTGCCAAACGTAGAATGGTCCCACTTCCGCTTTTCTGGCTACCGTCAATCTCCAGCACGTTTAAACCTCTAATGACGCCCTAGTATATCTGTAAGGAAAAACAAATGAGGAGCCCCAATAAAATAATTATGTGCGTAGAGATGTGAGGCGAGTTCTATGAGTGAAAAAGAGTCAAGCACAGAGCAACTCATACAACGAATTAACCAGCTTCTCGACGTCTTAAACATGGTCTCTAAAGACCTCTCAGAAATCTCGAAGGCACTTAGGACAGTTAGTGCTCCCACGGCGCCTGTGGCGCCAACTGAAAAGATGCGGGCAATCCCAGGAGTAGAAGCATTGTTTCCAAAAGATTTAGCCGAAATGCTAGATTTTGAAGAGAAGGAAAAATTCATCGTAATTCGACCTCGTAAATTTTTGGGGTCAGAAAATTTTGCAAAAATCGCGTCTATTGTGCGAGAGGCGGGCGGAGAGTATATCAGTGCTGGGAAAGAGTCGCACTTTCGACTTCCTAAATGATTGAGAAGAATTGCCTACGCATTGTGAAGCAAAATTGAAATAGTTTCCGCCAATTTTTCAAGGCCTTTCTCGTCGTGGAACATTTTCAAGCTGATAGACGTAATTGAAATTTGTTTTTCTGTCTTCACGGCGTGTATGTCAGTTCCAGGTTCGTCGTCTGGATAATCTGATAGAGCCCAGCCTGCGATTTGGTAGTCTTCTCCTCGCTTGGTGTAAATGTCGCTGTACCCCTTATGTGAGAGGCGGGTTATTTTCGCTTTTTTAGAGCTGGCGTTCTGGGGCACGTTTATTGATATGATGTCAACGCCTTTAGGCATACCGTTCTCCAGCACATATTGGGCGGACTTCTGAGCAATAGTGGCGGTGAGTTCCAGTTCCTCCACACTAACCCTCATCTTCTCGGTTAAGTATTCGGTTAATTCTTCCATGCAGTAAGAAACCGCTATGGCAGGAACCTCATGGATAGCCGCTTCTAATGCAGCGCCCAACGTCCCTGAGTTCAGCAAATCGTCGATTCCGAGGTTTGGACCCAAATTTATTCCCGCTACCAGTAGGTCAGGCGGACGTTTCAGAATCTTGTTTACTGCCAAGAAGAAGGCGTCGGCTGGAGTGCCCGTGGTCGCATACGCCTTAGAGCCGTCGCTCAGTCGTGTTTCCATGATTTTTATTCGTCCTGTAGTTAACGCTTTTCCGATGCCGCTTCTTTCATCTTTCGGGGCGACGACAACCACGTTTCCTAGTTTTTCTAACTTCTTCTTTAAAGTTACTAAACCGATGGATTGTATTCCGTCATCGTTAATCAACAGAATCGTGGGCACGATGAACCTCCTCTAATCATGTTCGTCTTAGGTTGTGTATGTATTCGTTAATATCCGTAGCGTACCTTAAAACCCCTAAACTCTCCAACGTAGTCTTCCCAATGGACATCGACCCTAGATACTCTGGCTCCAGGTGGACCCCTTCGGCAAAACTCGATTAGTCTGTCTACGTCCTCTTTTTCTCCTTCAAAGACTGCTTCCACCCTTCCATCAGGTAGGTTTCGAACCCAGCCAGAAACGTTTCGTCTATTCGCCTCGTCTTGGGTTTCCGACCGAAAGAAAACGCCTTGGACTCTTCCGCTCACAACGACGTGAGCCCTAGCTTTCATGGTTCAGACGCCTCTTATCCTTTCTAGTTTGCTGTTAACCATTACATTCGGTCAAAACCATATTTATTAATGAAGGATTTATGGATACTTTCAGTTTCCTCTCTCCGCTTGGTTTGGTGTTGTTGGTTCGACGCTTTTAAAAGCAGTTTGAAACGCCGTTTTGTTCAGAGGCGGGTGAGAAACATGCTATCCTCTAATGGAAGGTTCCTCATATACGCTTCACGTTTTTCGAGCCAACGAGAACGCCTGAGAGTTGTGGGCTCTGCGGTGGCGAGGGTTGCGAGAACACTGAGACTAGGGATTGATGTTGCCCAAAAAGCAAAGCTTCTTTCTATTTACGTCTATTACAAAAGCGACCAAGGTGGAGAGGAAATCCCAGTTTATTGTGACTGGGGCAAAGACGGAGGCGAAGAAGACATTTATCATGCGGTCAAGAGCGTGATGTTTGCGTTATCCTTTCATCCTAAGCATCATTCGGCTTTGCAGGCGATAAGGAAAGAATTATTCACGTTCATGTGATGTGGAGCCTGTCTGGTTAGGGCGCCTTTCTAAACTTTATGGCATGATTCGCCAATTCTAACTCATAAACTTGGTTCACGTCGAAGTCTATGCCTATTTCCTCATACTCTTGCTCTGTTAGAAATAGTATTACTTTTGGGAGAGCAAACTCGGTTCTGGCTGGAAACATTGGAATCTGCGACTGCAGTGCCTGAACAATATCTTGAGCCATTCTCGCCTCTTCGGTTGAAGGTCTCACTGCAAACTTGGGAATGACACGCTCCTCGATGAGTTCTATTCGCTTTCCGAGGTTTCCGTCAGGGTCACGTATTGACTCGATTCTTTGAACTCTTACTCGCACCATAGGCGTTCACTCAGCGTCTCTTACTGGGGAAATCGAAGCTTTATAGTTTCTCATTCCATCTCGATGGTCGCTGGCGGCTTAGGCGTCACATCGTAATAGACGCTTGAAACATTCGAGCAGGTTTTAAGAATTCTTTGGGCAGTTTCGTTTAAGGTTGTCCATGGAATTTCAGCCACGTTAGCAGTCAGAAAGTCTTGCGTTTTGATCGCCCGTACAACCATCACGTAAGGCTGTTTTCGTTCAGTTTCATGGATGGCGTAAAGAATCCGCGTGAAGGACGGGTTTTCTGTGATGATTTTGGTTTGGAGGGCAACTAGATTCTTAATAGGAGCCTCATGAACACGTCCATTTGCCGTCAAGGCTTTGATTGTGGCAACTTCTCCGTAGAGGCGTTTGCCGCCTTTCACGCCAGTGGCTTTGTCTTGAAACACCCTTACTGTGACATGTCTTGTCGGAACGTTGAGGAACCGAGCCACAGTTTCTTGTATGCGTCCAAATCTAGGATGCTGAAGAATTTCTTGATTATCAAAGACTGCGGCGAAGAATTGGCTGGGCTGATGCTTAACCAAGTTTTCCTCAGTGATGGCAGTTGCCTTTTTCAGTGATTCTAATTTGTCGATTTTGATTTCTCCCACAACTCGTACAGAGAGACCTGGTCCTGGGAATGGTTGGCGTTCTGATATTTCTGAGGGAATTTTCAGGTATCTTGCCACTTCTCTAACCTGCTCCTTGTAAAGCGCCGCTAGAGGCTCGATGACTTGAAATCCGAAGCGTTCCACAGGGTTAATTCCAATCTGTGAGAGAACATTGTGCTGAGTTTTTACGCCTCCAGCGGTTTCAAGAATATCTGCGTAAATGGTTCCCTGTACAAGAAGTCGGCACCCCTCCTTTTTAGCGGCTTCGCTTAGGGTTGTGTAAAAAGCTTTTCGAAACTCTTTACGTTTTTCTTCTGCATCACGCAGTCCACTCAGCGCCTTCAAAAAACGTTCCCGAACGTCCAGTATTCTCATTGGAAGGTTTAGAGGCGGCTGCGAAAGAAGCTCGGCAACACGTTCGGGTTCTTTCTCTCGCATGAAGGCGTCATCCAACATCACACACAGAAGATTTTCTCCTAGGGCTCGGTGGGTTAACACGGCGCAAGTGCTACTGTCAACGCCTCCTGACACAGCGATTAGGGCGCGTTCTTTCCCAACAACCTTCTTGATTTCTTTAGCTTGGCTCTCCACAAAGTTTTTGGGGTTAAACTTTTCCAAGCGTACACAACCCCTGCTAAACCAGTTGAAGTGCAGTCTCCTTGTTTATATATTTCCCCATTCGCGACATCCTCCCAATTCCTACAATCCTACAAATTTCCTTGGCTGAGATGGGTGAGGAAAGTTCATGCAGATTCTTGAATCTGATGAATGTCGCCTTTGTTTTCCGGTGCATGAACTCCATGTATTCACCATAAGATTCGAAAACGGTTTCGTGACCGTAGGCATTCCAAAGCTCTTCAGTGGTTCCAGTTATTCGTTCTAGAAACTCGCCGTAGCCTCGAATTTCTTTAGATGGATACGTTATATAGAAGAGAATTAACTCTGCATTTTTAGGCCCGACAGTTCCTCTGCGAACAAAGGCTTGTAGTGTTTTTCCAGCCCTGTTTTGCTCGCAGCGTCGTTTCCACCATTTTTCATTCGACAACAAGATGTAGGCGTAACGCTCCGACATAAGGGCGCCGTCCATTGCCTTCACCTATCTCCATTCGATTAGTTCATTTAATAAGAAAGACTTTCATTTTAAATCTTCTTTACCACATCCTTCAAAAGTATCAACTGAAATTTTTCATTGATTCCATAAAAAACCACGAGTTCTGCAGGATTTTTTGTTATATTTTTTAAAAGTTTTCTTTCCTAAACAGTTGGGAAGGACATCGTCCCATGGTTGTTTGACGCCTAAAGTTTTTTGGCAATAGACATGCTTTACTATTAGTTGCACGTGTCGCTCATTGCTGGGGCTTTAATGAAGACAGAAGAAGTAAAAAACATAGTTGATACGGTGAGGGAACTTAATCAGAGTTACAAAGAGACAGTGGGCGCCGTAAAAGGGTCTGTCACAGAACTACACATGGCGAAGAGTTTGTGGAGAAAACACAACCAGTCTAGGCTTGTTAAGCTCGGTTTGGCGCTCATAGCCTTTCCAGACCCGACCATAAGTGACGTTGTGGGCGGTTTCCTTGTCGCAGTGGGTTTTCTTCAGGCTAAGATGAGGCGCTCAACTCTCCATATAGAAGACGTGTACAAAACTTTTCCAGAGGTAATCAAGGAGCTTCACATCATCAGACAGGAAACGGTTTAGCAGTAGCAAATTCTATAACGCTATGCCCTCATAATATCTGCATAACATACTGAGTGTTCGAGGTGAAACACGTTGAAGCTCGTTACGGTTCTGCTTCCAGAAGCCTATTTAGAAGGACTTGACGAACTTGTGAGGGCGGGCATGTACCCAAGCCGAAGCGCAGCCATCCGAGCGTCAGTTCGAGACATGCTGAAAAAGGAACTGTGGGGCAGGAAAGAAGAGTAAAGAAAGGTTAGGGTGAAGTTTGTGAGTGAGGGAATTAGTAAGCAAACATGGGAGCAATTTTCTGCCAAGCTATCTAGTGCTGAGGCGACGAGTGTCCTTCGCGAGTTAGTCAGCTATGTGACTGATCGATTGAAGTCGAGGATTGATCAAGTGAAAACTTCAAAGGATAGCGTAGCCTTCCTTTCCGAAGGGAGAGAGTTCCTGACCATAAATGTCACACGCACTGGCCTTCGAATATACTTCCATCCCCCAGCCGGTATGCTTTTCAGTCAGGACGAAAAGTTTCCAGTTGAGAAAGTCAGCATTTGGGCGGCTTCATTTCAGAAAGCCTCAGGTAAATATCGAGCTATGACCGCCTGGATCTCGAAAAAAGAACATCTCCCTGGAATCAAAACCTTGATCGACAGAATCCCAACATCCTAATACAGCGCTCCTAACTAGTGTAGCATCAGAAATCATTCTAAGACACACAACTCCGATAATTTTGAACCTACCCCAGGGTACCACTTCAAGATCTTTTGACCCTCTGGCTGATGTTCCTTCTTGGCATATACTCCCGTGATGAAGCCTGTTAAATAGAAAGCACGCAATTTAGCATTTTTTGCACGATGTGGTGTTCAGATTCAGATTCGGGTTTCATAAATCATTTAAAGTTTGGAAGAACTTATGGTGCATCAAATAGAGGGAAAAAACTTGGCGAAATATCTTGTTCTGTTGAAGATCAACCCGTCGAAGACAAATGAGATAACGGATGCTTTGAGACGCCTTCCAGAAAAGCCTAGCACGGGCGTAAACTTGTACTGGACAATGAACGTTTTCGGGACGTGGGACATGGGCGTATGGTTCGAGGCCGAGAACCACGACCAAGCCATAGCTTTTGTGCACAACAAAATCTACTCGATTCCAGGCGTCGTCGAGACATACACCATTCCCACAACCCCGATAAGAGAATACACTCAAACCTGGAAGTAGCCCCGCAAAGAAGCCTTTTAGAAGTCACCACCCCTCTTTTTCTTATAATCTCTTTAAAGTTTCATCGCTCGTTGTCGAGGTCTTTCCGTTGCTTTAAACTTACGAATTCAACGAAAGCCTTCACTATCATTCTGCATGTTTCGCATTCTCTCAGAAACTGTTCCTTTGGCAGAGGGCCCTTCACGTCGCAGCTTATTTGTCCATCTTCATAGAAGGTTAGGCAGCAGCTTGGGTATTCGCTTGAGTTTTCCAGCCCATCCCTCATGATAGCCAACTCAGCAAGAATGTTGTTGAGCCTTTTCCTTAGGCTGGTCACTCAAACCCCTTCCTAGAAAAGTCTAAGGGAAAGTTAAAAATAAAGCAATGATTACCGTTCACGGCATATTTCTAACGAAGAAATATTATCCTTTTAGACATCGCTGAGCTACGTCTCTCGCGCGTTTTGCGGCTTCGGCTGGATTTTCGGCGAGAACTATGGTTCTTCCAACAATTAGATAACGTGTTCCCGCCTTAACAGCTGACTCGATGTCTCCGCCCTGAACTCCAACACCAGGCGAATAGATGGGAACACGCCCTCCCAAAATCCTGTACGCCTCTTTTATTTTTTCTGGGTAGGTGGCGCCGACGACTGCTCCGTCAGCCTTCCATGACAACGCTTTCTGGGCGAAAACAACGTATTGAGGAAGTAATTTCCCTGTTTTAGGATCCTGCACGGTTTGGCCGTATCCCTCGTCCGCTCCTTTGTGGCTCATATAAACGAGGATGATTACTCCACGGCGCATTTGGTTGGCAACTTCAAAGACTGGCTGAAGCCCTTCTTCCCACCCTACGAATGGACTGGCGATGACGGCGTCAAACCCAGCCTTGTAGTAGCATTCTGCGATTGCGCGGTTTGTGTGTCCCACGTCGTTTATTTTGCAGTCCATTATTGTTGGCAGTCCCAAGCCATGTGCAAAGTCCACGATTTTTTGTACGCCGTTAAACAAGCCGAGGGGCAAGACTAACTGGCGGTTTATCTTCACTGCACAAATGTACGGGCTCGTCGCTTCGAGTATGGAGATGCTTTGTGACAAAAGATTTTTGGGCTTGTTTAATGGGAGGTCTAAAGCCAGAACTATGTTTGACTTCATCTTCTCTGCGGAAAGTCTCATTTTATTTTGAAATGACAACAGTATGCCTCAATAATCATTCTGGCTTGGTCAAAAAATGTTTATCGGTTCCCATACAGACTCTAAGCGCAAATGCTATTTTCAGGGTTGAAGAAGTCAATGAGGAAAACTATGAGTCTTACGATTGATATGCGCCTCAAAAAACGTTTTCCAGAGATAAAGGTCCCAGTGTGCGAGATTAGAGGCGTAATGGTTGAAAAACTGAATACTATGCTGGAAAAGTTCAAAGAAGAATTAATGGAGCAAGTGCGAGAACGGTACGATTTGGAGTCGCTTAAAGACGAGCCCATTCTGAGGGCTTACCGAGACTTCTTCTGGCGAGTTGGAATAGACCCTACCAAGAATAGACCAGCAGCTGAGGCGTTGATCCGCCGGATTCTGCAAGGAAAGAATATGCCCAGCATAAATACGCTTGTGGACTCTTACAACTTGGCTTCTATAAAGACCGAAATTGCCTTGGCAGCGTTCGACGCAGAAAAGTTGAAAGGCGATTTGCTAATGCGGTTTGCGACTGAAGGCGAAGAGTTTTTCGGGATCGGAATGGAAAAGCCGATGCGCCTTCAAGGAATAGAAATTGTCGTTTCCGACGTGGAGAAGCTGGTTGCTGTATACCCGCATAGGGATGCAGACGGCACGAAGGTAACGGAGGAGACAAAGAACGTCCTTCTGTTAGTGTGCGGGGTTCCTGGCATACGGGAAGAAGCTCTGCTCGACGCTACTTGTGTGGCGATAGAGTACGTCACCAAGTTCTGCGGCGGCGAAGCAAGAATGGTTTGAAGGAGATGGCGGAATGATTAGGGTTGGGTGTTGCGGTTTTCCTACTTCTATGGGGAAGTATTTTGAAACCTTCCGCCTAGTTGAGTTGAACAGCACTTTTTATCAGTATCCGAGACTGTCGACGGTGGTAGGTTGGAGAGAGAAAACTCCCGAAGATTTTGAGTTCACTGTGAAGGCGCATCAGGACATTAGCCACAAGTTCAAGTTGAAACTGGGAGAGTCAGGCAAGAAGGCGTTTGAGCGGATGAAGGAGATATGTAGGGCTTTAAGGGCGCGAATTCTGCTGATTCAGACGCCTGGGTCTTTCAGACCAGATAAACTAGAGGATGCACGAGAGTTCTTTAGTAAGGTTGATCGTGATGATTTGATTGTTGTTTGGGAGACTCGGGGTTCAGCTTGGGACCCACCAGAAATGCGAGAGAAACTTGCAGAGGTGCTGCGGACGTTAGAGGTGTCACATGTTACTGATCCGTTCAGGCGGATGCCAACATACGTTGGTAGCGTAGCCTATTTTCGGTTGCATGGGCTTGGGGAACGGATGTATTATTATCAGTACACGGATGAAGAATTGAAAAGGCTGAATGAACTCGTTAAGCCTCTGG